>DDTA01000152.1:0-9834 GCA_002344285.1 Myxococcales bacterium UBA2376 | reverse complement strand
AGGGACATCGGCGCCGACACGGTGCGCGCGTCGAGATCGAAGACGCGCACCGTCAGCTCCTCTTCGCCCTCGATGACGAGCAGCCGGCGCGCGCCGGTGATCTTGGCGAGCGGGCGCGCCTTCTTGAGGCGGGCCTGGTCGTCGCGCGCGGCGCTGACGGCGTCACGCGCCCGGCGGGCGCGCGCGACCTCGCTCTCGGGCGAGAGCTCGACCTCGAGCTCGACGGTGCGGTTGGGGCCGACGCGCACGAGCTTGGCGAACGGGCTCTTCCGTGGCGCGGTGACGACGACGAGGTGGTAACCGGCCGCGAGCGCGAGGGGGCCACCGAGCCGGGCCATGGGGCCGCCATCGACCGCGACCCGGACGTCCTCGTCGGGCACGTCGACGAGCCCGATCGCGATCTTGCCGTCGGGGAGCTCGGCGTTGCGCGCGCGCTCGATCACGCGGCGGACGCGCGGTGGCGTGGTCTCGCGGTCGATCGGGCGATCTGGGTCGAGGCGATACGAGGCGGCGAACCAGGTCTCGGCGTCGGCGGCGTCGTCGAGCTCGTCCGCGATCATGCCGCGCCAGTGGAGCAGCTCGGCGAGCGGCTTGGCGATGCGCTCGGGATCGCCGGTCGTGAGCAGGTCGTTCACCGACTGCTCCAGCAGCTCCTCCGCGCCGTCGTAGTCGAACTTCTCGAACGCCGCCTTGATGGGCCCGAGGTTGGCGCCGGTGGAGCCATCGAGCGCCGCGGCGAGGTCGGGCGGCGTCGGGTGGAGCGCGCCGAGCGCGTCGAGGCGCTTGCGCAGGCGCGCGAGCTGACGCTCGGAGGCCGGGGCGACGCCGGGCGCGGCGGCGTTGACGAGGGCGACGCCTTCGTCGGCGAGGGTGTCGGCGTCGTCGTCGGCGTCGGCGAGGGCGGGCGGGGCGAGCGCGAGGACGGCGACGACGGTCGTGAGGGCCGCGCGGAGGGTCACGGCACGAGCCTGACGTTGAGGGTCTTGGGCTTGCCGGGGCGGACGGTGACGGTGACGGTCTTGCGGATCTTGGACTCGGGGTTGTAGAGCGAGATGTCGTGGATGCCGGCGGGGAGCGTCAGCGTCGTCGGGGTCTCGATGCGCTTGCCGTTCTGTTCGACGTAGGCCCAGGGGCGGGCGTAGATGCGGACCGTGCCGGAGCCGGGGACTTCGAGGGCGTTCGTGTTTCCCGTGCCCGTGCCCGTGCCCGTGCCCGTGCCCGTGCCCGTGCCCGATCCGAGGCGCGAGGTTTCGACGGTGGCGGGGGAGGGGCGCGAGGGGCGCGACGCGGGCTTGGTGGTGGTCGGGGAGGTGCGCTTGGACTTGGGAGGCCGAGCGGTGCGATCGGGATCGGTGATGGTGACGGGATCCATGGCGATCTCGTCGGGGGTTTCGGCCTGGGCCTGGGCCTGGGCTTGGGCCTGGGCCTGGGCCTGGGTTTCGGTGAGGGTTTCGGTTTCGGTGAGGGTTTCGGTTGCCGCGAGGGTTGGGGTGGTGCGGGAAACGATCGTGGCTGCGGTGGCGCTGCCGATGAGGGCGGCGAGGCCGATGATGAGGGCTGCCGGGCGCCAGGGAGAGCGCGTCGGGGAGGTCTGGCTCGTCCACGCGTGCGGCGTCGCGGACTCGGCGCGCGCGTTCACCGTGCCCATCGCGATCGCCTGGTGGGAGGGATCCGTGCCCTCGAGGAGCAGCGACTTGGTCACCAGCGTGACCGGGCTCTGCGTGACCTGCGTGCGCGAGGGGGCGGGCTTGCGCTCGACCGAGGTCTCGTCGCCGGCGCCGACGCCGAGCTCGGCGATGGCGGATGCGAGCTCGGCGGCGCCCTCGCGCCAGCCGCACGCGAAGCGGATCTCGGCGAGCGCGTCGTGGAGCTGCTGGAGGCGGGAATAGCGGTCCTGCGGCTCGGGCGCCATCGCGCGCAGGCAGGCCGCCTCGAGGTGGAGCGGGATGTCGGGGCGGAGCGCGCGCGGCGGGCGCACGTTCTCGACGGCGCCGGCCTCGCGGCCGTGCTCGCTCACGCGCCGCGCGAACGGGTGAACGCCGGTGATGAGCTCGTAGAGCACCACGCCCAGCGCGAACTGATCGCTGCGCGGCGTGAGCGCCTCGCCGCGCGCCTGCTCGGGCGGCATGTACGCCCACTTGCCTTCGACCGCGGCGGCGGTGCCCTCGCGTCGCGCGATGCCGAAGTCGGCGACCTTCACCTCGCCGGCCCTGGTGAGCAGGACGTTCGACGGGCTCACGTCGGCGTGGACGATCGCGCCGGTCGGCCGCGCGTGTGCGTACTCGAGCCCGGCGCACGCGGCCTGCACGATGTACGCGGCCAGCCCGAGCGGCACTGGGCCGCCGGTGCGCGCGCGCCGCACGTTGATCAGCTGGCGCAGGCTGGGCCCGTCGACGAACTCCATCACCAGGAAGACGTCGTCGCCGTCGCGCACGAGATCGAGCACGCTGATCACGTTCGTGTGCTGCAGGCCGACCAGGAGCTTCGCCTCGGCGACCAGGCGCGCCACGAACTCCTCGTCGCGCGCGCGCTCGGCGAGCAGCCGCTTGATCGCCACTGGCTTCTGGAAGCCGAGGCTGCCGAGCGCGTGACCGGAGAACACCTCGGCCATGCCCCCGCGGCCGAGCAGCTCGCCGAGCACGTAGCGGCCGCCGGCGGGGCGCCGGTTCGGTGGGGCGCTGCGACCACTCCGGCCGGACAGGCCCTTCGCCTGCTCGGTCGGACGCTCGCGGACGCTGGACGTGTTCCCCACACCCCCATGTCGAGCAAGGTGCGGGCCAGCGATAAGTCGCTCTGATGACGCGGATCTACGTGCGTGAACGTCGACCGCCCGTCTCAGGTGGGGGGGAAAGTCCCGCCACGTCGGGGAGGCGCGGTGGAGTCAGAAGACCCGCGTGAGGACCGGGAGGACCAGGGGGCTGGTGCGTGGTGACCCCGGCGGGTCGTTCACCGCGAAGAGCCGGTCGTGCCCGCGCCACACGAGATACCCGAGCCCCACCGAGGCGGCGGCGAACCCGAGGCGCACCGGGAGTCGCTGCCACTCCGTGCGCAGCCCGAGGATGTTCATCGACTTCACGAGGTCGTTGTGCGGCGAGAACACGACCGTGTCCTTCGCGAAGTCGACCCAGAACGCGGTCGCGAGCACGGTGAGCACGAGCTGACCGTACGCGCCGTCGGGATACGCGCTCGACTCGAACAGCGCGACGTAGCCGCCGAGCATCACCAGGTCGGTGATCTTGGGCGCCATGAAGAAGAACAGCCGCGGGCCGTCGCCGCGCACGCCGCGCACGCGCGTGAGCCCGAGCTGGAACGCGCCGGTCACGGGCGCGCGCCCCGGCCACGGTCGGAACTGGATCGTGTCGCCGCCGACGAGCTCGGCGGCGACGACGTGACCGCCCTCGTGCACGACCGTCCCCAGGAACCACGTCGGCAGCGCCATCGCGAGGCCGACGCCGACGATGCGCTGGTCGCTCGGTTCGTCGGCGCGTGCGGTCGTCGCGCTGGCGAGCAACGCCACGAGCGCCACGATCGCGGCTCTCACGGCTGGACGCCCGAGAGGAACGTGATCGCCGCGCGCGCGTCGGCCACGAGGCACTCGTTCACGTTCTTGCCCTTCCACTTGCCGACCTTGCCCTTGCGGAAGAGCGCCTGCTCGAGCGCCGGGACCGCACGCTTGTCGCCGAGGGCGCGCAGCTTGGCGACCGCCTCCTTGCGCTGCGAGCACAGATCGCGCTGCTCGAGATCGTAGAGATAGCTCTTCAGCCAGTCGATCTCGTGCGAGAGGCCGAGCTTCTCGGCGACCGCCGCCGCCGGCCGACGGCGCGGCATGTCGGAGCCGCTGGCGAGCGCGATCACCGTCTTCCTCGCGTCGGCGTCGTCGAGCTTGACCCGGAGCGAGAGGGCCGCCATCGCCGCGTCGATGTCGGTGTCCTGCGAGATCGTGCGCAGCGCCGAGCGCATCGCCGGGTCCCCGACCTTGCGCGGATCGAGCTCGACCGCGCGCTTGTAGGCGCCGACGGCGTCGCCGTTCTTGCGCTGCGCCTGGTAGGCGTGGCCGAGCTGGAGCTGCGCGTCGGCGTCGGTCGCCGTCTGCTTCTTCGCCGCCTCGATCACCTTGATCGCCTCGGCGGGCTTGCCCCGCTCGAGGAGCGCGGCGGCCTTGCCCGCGACCGTCGTCGGATCCGGCGGGCGCGACGCCGGCGGCGCGGGGGGGCGCACGAGGATCGCGATGAGCACGCCGAGCGCGGCCGCGCCGACGAGCGCGAGCGCCGCGATGAGCGCGAGCGGCGGGCTCGGCTTGCGCCGGTTGTGGGCGAGCAGGACCGGCGCCGAGGACATGGCCGGCCGGGCGTCGAGCGCGAGCGCGGGCGTGGGCGTGAGCCCGTCGTTCGCTCCCGCCGGCGGCGGTGCGCCCGGCCCCTCGTACGTCGGATCGACGAGGAGCTGCTGCACCTGATCGATCGCGGCGATGTACTCGCCGGCCGTCGTCCACCGCTCTTCGCGACGCTTGGCCAGGCCCTTGCGGATGATGTCCTCGACCGCCGCCGGCACGCCGCGGTTCTGGCCCTGCACGCGCGAGAGCAGCTCGGTCATCGAGGGCACCGGCCGCGACGTGTGCATCGAGAGGATCTCGAGCTTGTCGTCCGACCAGAACGGCGGTCGACCGCAGATCATCTCGAACGCCATCACCGACGCGCCGTAGAGATCGCTGCGACCATCGAGCGGGCTGCCCAGCGCCTGCTCGGGCGACATGTAGACCGGGGTGCCGAAGGCGACGCCCGCCTGCGTCAGCCGTACGCCGTCGTCGACCTCGCGTCCGTCCATCATCTTGGCGATGCCGAAGTCGAGGATCTTGGCGAACTCCGGATCGGTCTCGGTCGCGACGACGTAGACGTTCTCGGGCTTCACGTCGCGATGCACGATGCCTTGCTGATGCGCATGGCCGAGGCCGGCGAGCACGTGGCGCAGGAGCTTGAGCGCGCGCTCGGCGGGCAGTGGCGCCTCGGCGTCCATCAGCTCGCCGAGCGAGCGGCCGTCGAGGAGGTCCATCACCAGGAACAGCGTGCCGTCGGCGAGTCGGCCGAAATCGGAGACGCCCACACAGTTGGGGTGATCGATGCGGCCGATCGCGATCGCCTCGCGCTCGAAGCGCGCGCGCAGCTCGGGCACGGCGGCGAGCGAGGGGTGGAGCAGCTTGATCGCGATGGGGCGCCGGATCGCGATGTGCTCGGCCTTGTAGACGACGCCCATGCCGCCGCGGCCGAGCAGCTTGTCGAGCCGGTAGCGGCCGTCGATGACCTGACCGATCCGGGCCAGGTCCTCACCCTCATCGGGCGTCTGGACCTTCGTCTTCGGCTCGGTCGACGGCATGACCCCACGGTTCTAACACGGGAAGGGAGGCTCATCTCCGAGACGGGAACGTCGTACGATGCGAGCGTGAGCGACTCGGACGAGCCCGCCCGTGCCCACGTGCACGCGATCGCGCTCGCCGCGGCGGGCGTGTCGGTGTGGGTGTGGGACGTGCAGGGCGCGACCTGCCAGGTGAGCGGCGGCGCGCTCGTCGGATGGCCGACCGACGAGCGGATCGGCGCGGATGATCTGCTCGCGCGCGTCGCATCCGACGACCGCGAGGCGGTGAGGCGCGCGCTGCGCGAGTTGCCTGCGCGCGGCCGGATCGACGTGCGCTTCCGCGTCGCCCACGAGGGCGTCGAGCGCTGGCTCGAGCTGCGTGGCTGGCGCGAGCCGGGCGGCTGCGTGGTCGCGGCGTGCACCGACGTCTCCGACGACGTGCGCGCGCGCGAGGTCGAGCTGCGCCGCCGCCAGATCGTCATCCGCCAGAACCAGGCGCTGCGGCGGATGGCCGGGCGGCTCGTCGAGGGCACCGACCTCGGGACGATCCTGACCGCGAGCTGCACCGACATCGCGCACGCGCTCGAGGTCGCGCGCGTCGGCGTGTGGATCCTCGACGACGACGAGACGACGCTGCGGTGCCTCACGCGCGTCGACAACGGCGCCGGGCTGGTGGTGCCCGGGGAGGTCATCGAGGCCGCCGTGTGCCCGCGTTACTTCGAGGCGGTCCGGCGCGACCGCGCCATCGTCGCCGACGACGCGGTGCGGGATCGGCTGACCTCGGAGCGCGCGCCGTCCTTCGTGGCGAGCGGCGTCGCCTCGGTGCTGGACGCGCCGTGCCGGATCGGCGGCCGCGTCGTGGGCGTGGTGTGCCACGAGCACGTCGGCGAGGTGCGCTCGTGGACGCTCGAGGAGCAGGCCTTCGCCGGCTCCGTCGCCGATCAGGTCTCCCTCGTCCTCGAGGGTTTCCGTCGACGCCAGGTCGAGGAGGTGCAGGTGACGCTCGAGGACAGCCTGCGCCAGGCCCAGAAGATGGAGGCGATCGGCCTGCTCGCCGGCGGCGTCGCGCACGACCTCAACAACCTGCTCACCCCCGTCCTCATGTGCGGCGAGATGCTGCAGGAGGACCTGCGCGAGCAGCCCGCGCAGTACGAGCTCGTCGAGTCGATCGTCACGGCGGCGCTCGACGCCCGCTCGCTCGTCGCCCAGCTCCTCGCGTTCTCGCGCAAGCAGGTGCTCGAGCTGCGCGACCTCGACGCGGCCGAGGAGGTGCGGCGCACGGTCAAGCTCCTCCGCCGCACGCTGCCCGAGACGATCACGATCGAGCTCGCGCTCGAGACCGGCGTGGTGGTGCGCGCCGACTCGATGCAGCTCCAGCAGGTGCTCCTCAACCTGGCGATCAACGCGCGCGACGCGATGCCCGGCGGCGGCACCCTGAACATCGCGGTCACGGGCCAGGCCGACGTCGCGTGCATCGTCGTCGAGGACACGGGCTGCGGCATGGACGAGGAGACCGTCCCCCACATCTTCGAGCCCTTCTTCACGACCAAGGGCCTCGCGCGCGGCACCGGCCTCGGCCTCTCGACCGTCTACGGCATCATCCAGCAGCACGACGGCACGATCACCGTGTCGAGCGCGGTCGGGAAGGGGACCCGCTTCGAGATCCGGCTACCCGTCGGCGGCGGCGCGCCGTCGAAGTCCGGCGAGCTCCGCTCCATCTCGTCTGCGACCGCCGCCGCCGCCGCGCGCGCGAGCCAGACGATCCTCGTCGTCGAGGACGAGCCCGCCGTGCGTGGTCTCGTCGTCCGCCTCCTGGGCCGCGAGGGCTACCGCGTGCTCAACGCCCCCGGCCCCGACGAGGCGATCCACCTCGCCGCCGCCCACGCCGGCGACATCGCCCTCGTCCTCACCGACGTGGTCATGCCCGGGATGAACGGCCGCCGCATGTTCGACGAGATCCGCGCCGCACGCCCCGGCACCCGGGTCATCTACATGAGCGGCTACGACCAGGACGTCCTCGCGCCCCAGGGTGTGCTCGCCTCCTCGGTCCGGCTCCTGAGAAAGCCGTTCACCGCGGCGGATCTTCTCCGCACCGTCGCCGACGTCCTGCGCGCCGAAAATCCCGCGTCCCCCGTGGACAAGCCTCCGGTCGCCTTGTAGCTTTCGCCTCCCACGCCCAGGTAGCTCAGCTGGTAGAGCAGCGGNNTGAAAATCCGCGTGTCGGCGGTTCAACTCCGTCCCTGGGCACAGCAACTTGCGAAGGATCTTGGCGGGGTTGGCGTCGCAGGCGTTGCTCCCGTCTCACCGGTAGCAGGGGTTCTGCTACCCATTTGCTACCGGGAGCAGCGCCGGCGCCGCCCTCGGCGCGGGTTTCCTGCGCCGGCCGGAGCGGGACGACGGCGCCGCCGTGGCGCCGCCACCGCTTGTGCCGGGCGGGCCGGTCGGCCTTGGCGGTGACCTCCGGCATGGCGACGCTGGGGAGCTGCCCGACGGCGGCGATCTTGGAGGCGTCGTTCAGGTGGCCGTAGACGAGCTCCACCATGCGCGACGTCGTGTGGCCGAGCAGCTTGGCCACGACCATCGAGTCGACGCCGCGCTGCTTGAGCCAGCTCGCGAACGTGCGCCGCAGGTCGTTGGGGCTGACGTGCGCCATGGGGGCCGGCGGCTTCTCCCCACGCTGGGCGGCCTCCATGGCGCGCCGCGCGTTGACCGCGTTCACGGCGACCGCCAGGTCGCGCCGCACGTTGCCCCAGGGCTCGACGATCGTGCCGACGCGCTTGTCGGTGTCGATCGTCTCGAGGACGGCGCGCATCTGCGGGTGCAGCGGCACCCAGCGCCGCGCCTTCATGGTCTTGGTGCCGGGCAGGAGCATCAGCCCGCGCTGCCAGTCGATGCCGTCCCACCGGATGCCCTCGACCTCGGACAGCCGCCCGCCCGAGTACACCGCGCACAGGAGCCACAGCCGCCGCTCCGGCTTCAGCGCGGCGAGCAGCCACTCGAACTCCTGCTCGGGCAGGTAGCGATCGCGTGGCACGTAGGGCACGCGGAAGCGCGGGATGAGCCCACGTGGGTCGACCGCCAGCAACTTCCGATCGTGCGCGAGCATCAGCGCGCGCCGCAGCGTCACGAGCTCCTTGCGGACCGACTCCTTGGCGCCCCCTTCCTCCAGCCGCTCCGTGATGTACGCCTGCACGCGGTCCAGCGTCAGCGATCCGATCGGCTCACCTCCGAGCAGCCTCAACAGGTGCCCGGCCTTCTGCGTGTACATGCTCGTCGTCGCCGCGGCGACATCCATGCAGCCCTTGTCGATGAAGTCGTTCAGGACGTCGGCGACCGTGGGGCCTCCCTGCGCCGCCGCGGATGGACCAAGCGAAGTCTGCTCTTCGCGTTCGAGCTGGCGGAGCACGGCTCGCGCTGCGGCTCGGTCCTGCTGCTTGGTGCACACGATGCGGCGCTTGCCGTCGGCGGCGTAGTAGTAGCCGTACCAGACCGTCCCGCCGTTCTTCTTGTAGAGCCTGTCGCCCATGGGGTCTCCGTCCTTCGTTGCAGGTACGCTTCGAACGCTGCCTCGCTAACGCGTACGCCGCGACTTCCGATCACGACGTGCAGCATTCGCCGCTTGATTTCTCGGTACGCGGTCGCCCGCGACACGTTGAGCCGTCGCGCGATCTCGTCGGCGTCCAGCAGCGCCGGCGTCATGGCGCCCCTCCGCAAAGTCGCGGAGGACCTTCGTCACAAGGCCGCCGAGCTTTCGGCCATCGGCGCGTGCAAGCTGCGTCAGCTCTTCCTTCAGCCACTTCGGGAGCCGAAAGGTGAGCGTCGCGTCCTTCTCCATGAGAGACATTGTAACACATGGTGCTTGATCCATTCAGCGTGGATGTGAGCAACGCGTCGTTGTCGACCAGTTCAACTGCTCGCTTGCTCGCCTATTGCCACTTTTTGATCGTGACGCACTTGCCCGGCAGGACGCAGCCCTTCGTAGTTGGGCAGTACTCCAATATGCCCGGGCACGGTTCGCATTTGCCCTCCACGCAGATTTGCTCATTGCTGCAGGTGCACTGACCACACGGCGAGGGACCGCATGCGCCTGGATAGCACTTACAACCTTCGCAGATTCCCGTGACTCTTGAACAGCCAGTACCCGCAGGGCACGGGCAAATGCCACCGCAGCCGTTGTCGGAGCAACCCTGCGAACAATCGGGCACGCACGCGTGGCAAGGATCTGTCGCGAGGTCCGTAAAGATCACCCGGTTCAGAGTGACGTGCGACTTGTTGTCGGTGCGCGCGATGCGAAGCCTAAGCGTGCTGTCGGCGAAGCCCGAGACGAGCGCCTTCTCGCAGAAGCGCCCGTGAACCGTGGCGGTATGATCCATAGATCGGATCGATGCCCTTGGCATGAGAACACGCGGATCATCGGGGTGCCGCGGTGTCGGCTGCTCGTTGACCGCTGTGATGTGCAAGGTGAGCCATCAGCGACGCCGGGGT
>DDTA01000002.1:14800-34079 GCA_002344285.1 Myxococcales bacterium UBA2376 | reverse complement strand
CTACGCGGACGCCGCGGAGCTCGCGGCGGCACAGCAGGTCGCTGACCGGCTCTGCGGCGTCTTGCACGGCCTCATCCGCAAGCTCGGCTGAGCACGCCGGGGCCGGTACCGGAACCGGCTCGGTTTCGGTTTCGGTATCAGTCGACGGGGCCGGTGCGCTCGCCGGTCAGCTCGTAGACCGTCGTGCAGTCGAAGTCGGTGCCGTCGTAGGAGCCGTACTGGCGCGCGTGGGCGGTGCCGGTGATCGACTCGCCGGCGAGCGCGCCCTCGGCGCGCACGACGACGGTGGCGCCGTAGCGCGTGCCCCAGCCGCCGACGACGAACGAGCGGTCGGCGTACAGACCGCCCGCGAGGCGATCGGGGAAGAGGCCGTAGGTGACCATGTCGAGATGGCCATCGGTCTGCGTGACGTCGACCTCGGGGTAGTCGAGCTCACCGACGTCGCACAGGGAGACCGCGCCGAAGCCGGAGCGGATCACCGGGCACTTGCCCAGGCAGCCGGTCGTGTACAGCTCGAGCTCGTAGCTGCCCGACGCCGCCACGCCGATCGCGTCACCGTCGGGCAAGGCGCTCACGTCCTCAGGCTCGAGGTCGCCGGCGGCGCCGCCACACGCAGCGACCACGACGATCGACCACGCGCCCCTCACGCGCGCCCCCGCCGGCGGCCGAGCGAGAACGCGATCCCGAGCCCGAGGAGCGCGAGCCCGGCGCCCTGCCCCTGCCCGCCGTTGCATCCGCCGGTCTCGGCGTCTCCCTCTCCGTCTTCCCCCGAGCCCGAGCCCGTGCCCGTGCCCGTGCCCGCCTCTCCCTCTCCCTCCTCTCCCGGCAGCTCCTCCGTCAACGCCCCATACATGATCAGGTAGATCTCCGGATCGTAGAACGTCTGGAAGTGCCCGACGAGCTCGCCGTCGCAGCCGAGGCCGATGTTGGTCGCGCCCGGGATGATCGACGTCGTGTACGGCTGGATGTACTCGTCGGTGCACGTGTAGATCGACGTGAACGGGACGGTGTCGGGCAACGGCGCCTCGTTGACCGCGCGCAGGAACGCGCTGCCCGGCGTCAGGTCCTCGAGCGCCGGCCAGCCGACGAGGCTGTGGGCCCACGCCGCCTTGGGAATGCCGTTCTGGGGCGACACGAAGGTCACCATGCGCGACACCTTGGCCTCGCCGCCGAGCGACTGGATGTAGTGGCGCGCGATCACGCCGCCGGTGCACTCGGCGAGGATGTCGATCTTGGTCTGCCCGCTCTCGGCGAGCACCCGATCGATGACGTCGCCGAGCTGCTCCGACGCCTCGAACAGGTCGCCGCTGAGGAGCGCCGGCGGCTCCCACACGACCGGGATGAAGCCGTCGCGCTCGAGGCGCGCGACGATCGGATCGAACCACTTCGCCTGGATCGTCACGCCCGTGATGAGCAGGACGTGGCGCGACTCGGCGAGCGGCGCCGGCCCTGGCTCGAGCGCGCCGACCTCGAGCTCGCGCTCGTACTTGTCGAGGAAGACGTTGCTCCAGTAGTACGGATCGGTCCAGTCCCCGAGCGGGAGCTCGGGGCAGCCGGCGAGGAGCGTGGCGGCGAGAGGAACGGCAACGAGGCGCTTCATGGCAGGTCTCCTGATTCGGCGGTGACGAAGGAGAGCGACAGGTCGCTCACGGTGATGTCGCCGAGCTCCCACAGGAGCCCCGACGAGGTGCTGGTGACGGAGGCGATGACCGCGCCGTGCTCGAGCACGGCGAGGTGGAGATCGAGGACCGCGTCGGGGACGCGCTGCGTGGCCAGGGGGAACACCTGGCCGTCGTTCGCGCGCAGGCTCCAGTCGAGGAGGAGGTCGGCGGTCGCGACGCCGCGCACCTGCGTGGGCTCCGTCCAGATCGCGTCCGCGTCGGCGCGGGTGCCGAGACGGAGGCGGAGCCCGGTCAAGTGGAGCACCTGCGTCGTGCTCCCGATCCGCTTCACGACGTCGAGGTCGCCGAGCTCGAGCACGAGCTCCTCCAGGAGCAGGCGATCGTCCGAGGCGCGCGCGATGACCGCGCCGGTCGTGACCGAGGGCGCCATCGCCGGCATCGGATCGCCGTCGTGGGCCGCCTGGAAGCTCACCTCGCCCGCCTGCAGGGCGGTCAGCACGCGGCGGCCCGCCAGGGCGCCCTCCCCGCTGTCCACAGGGTCCATGGCGCAGCCCGCCAGGGCGCCCACGGCGGCCAGCGCGAGTCCAATCCGGATTCTTGATTGAACGTTCATTCGATTTCCTCCTGCGGCGATCTATCTGCTCTTACTATCCGCAAGTCAACACGATTTCCTGAACTTGTTGACATGTCCGCAGGATCATATGAATATTCATTCGGTCATCGATGGCGCGCCGACCCGCACCCCCGACCTGGCAGAAGCAGGACGCGATCCTCGACGCGGCCCTGCGCCTCTTCGTCGAGCGCGGTTTCCACGGCACCGCCGTTCCCGAGGTCGCGCAGGAGGCCGGCGTCGCCGCCGGCACCATCTATCACTACTTCGAGAGCAAGACGGCGCTCGTCAACGCGCTCTACCGCCGCGAGAAGGAGAAGGTGTCGCGTGCGATCCACGCCGCGTTCCCGGCGACCGGCTCACCCCGCGAGCAGTTCGGCGCGATCTGGCGCGAGATGGCGAGGTACGCGACCGAGAACCCGCAGGCGTTCGCGTTCCTCGAGCTCCACCACCACGGCTCGTACCTCGACGCCGACAACCGGCGGCTCGATCAGAGCCTGCGCACCTTCGGCGCGGCGTTCGTGCGCGCCGCGCAGGGCGCGGGCGTGCTCAAGCCCCTCGATCCGTTGCTCATGATGGAGCTCATCTTCGGCGCCTTCATCGGCGTCATCCGCGGGCGCTGGGAAGAGCGCGTGTTCGTCGACGACGACGCCCTCGCCGGGGCCGAGGCCGCCTGCTGGGACGCGATCGCGCTGCACCCGGTGAACTGACGCGCTCAGGACGAACGGTTGCCGGCGAGGCGGTCCGCGAGCTGCCGGTGCGCGAGCGCCCCGATGATCTCGAGCCCCTGCGGCGGCTCGGCGCGACGGCGCGCCGCGTGCTGCGCCTTCATCGCGCGGATGCGCGCCGCCGACTCGCCCAGCCGGGCGCGGATCGCGCTGTCGCGCTCGCCGGCGCGGACGAGCGCCTCGCGCGCCTCGGCCTGGTGCTGCTCGATGCGGCACAGGAGCAGGGCGTCGCAGCCCGCGGCGATCGCGCGCACCGCCGCGTCGCCGATCCCGAAGTGCGCGGCGATCGCGTTCATGTCGAGATCGTCCGAGACGATCACGCCGCCGTAGCCGATGCGCTTGCGCAGGAGCCCGTCGATGACCGCCGGCGAGAGCGTCGCCGGGACCGCGGCGTCCAGCGCGGCGAACACGACGTGCGCCGTCATGATCATCGGCAGCCCGGCCGCCGCCGCGCGCCGGAACGGCAGGAGCTCGACCGCGTCGAGGCGCTCCCACGCGTGATCGAGCCGCGGCAGCTCGAGGTGGCTGTCGGTCGCGGTGTCGCCGTGCCCGGGGAAATGCTTGCCGCACGCGAGCACGCCGCCTCGGGCCAGTCCGTCGGCGAGCGCCAGCGCGCGTCGCGCCACCGCGGCCGCGTCGCGCCCGAAGGCGCGGTCGCCGATGATCGGGTTCTGCTCGTTGGTGTGGACGTCGAGCACCGGCGCGAAGTCGATGTCGAACCCGAGCGCGGCGAGCTCGCGCCCGAGCGCCTCGCCCACCGCCGTCGCGAGCCGCTCGTCGTCGGGCGCCGGGTGACCGTCGAGGCACAGCATCGGCGGCCACTGCGTCGCGGGCGCGCGCACGCGCTGCACCACCCCGCCCTCCTGATCGACCGCGACCAGGAGCGGCACGCCCGCAGGCGCGGCGGCGTGCAACGCGCGGTCGAGCTCGACCAGCGCGCCGACGTCGACCACCTCCTGCGGCACCGGCCCCTGCACGACCTGCACGACGAGGTTGCGCTTGAACACGACGACGACCCCGACCTGGCCGTCGGAGATCTGCGCGCGCAGGCGCTCGGGCACCGTGGTGCCGTGGAAGCCGACCCAGAGGACCTGACCGACGTCGTCGACGAGCGCGTGCGTCACGTCCCGAGTCTATCGTGCCGTCACTGGCAAATCACGGCGGGGCCGCCGCCGTTGCAGCCGTCATCGCGCTTCAGCTCGAAGAGGTGGGGCGCGGTGCCGGAGACGACGAGCACGACGCGATCCTCGGCGTCGGGCCGCGCGCCCAGGATGCGCAGCCGGGAGCCACAGCCGAGCGCGGTGTTCCCGGTCTGGCCGAGCGGGTTCACGAGCGTGACGATCCATTCGCCCTGGGTTCCCCCACCGACGAGCGTGTAGTTGCACCCGCCGGCGCCCGGGTCCTGTGGCAACGGGATCTCGACGGGCGTGGGCATGCACGGCGTCGTGCTCGCCTCCATCGGGAACGAGACGACGCAGTCAGGCCCCAGGCTGTTCAGGCACTGGACCGGATCGGTCGGCGACGAGCACATCGCCATGCACCACTCCATGGGCAACGTGGTCGCGGGCCCGTTGATGTCGCGCATGCACGCCGAGAAGCCGGCGTTCGCCGAGCCGGGCTGATCGTTGCAGGTGCGCGTCCCGATCACGCAGCGGGTCGCCTGCCCCTCGGTCTCGGTCAGGAAGCACGGCGACGTCTCGGGGAAGAGGAGGCCGTTGCAGTCGAAGTCGATGCCGTCGCAGCGCTCGGCCCGTCCCGGGTACTCGAAGCGCGAGTCGTCGCCGCCACAGTCGGCGCCGGTGCCGAGCTTGCACTGCGCCGGCGAGTTGACGAGATAGTCCGGCTCGGTCGTGCACGCCGGGAAGGAGTCGCCGTCCTGATCCCCGACGGCGACCATGACCTCGTCGCACGTGCCGTCGCAGTTGTTGTCCCAGCCATCGCAGTCGTCGTCGACGGCGCCGGGGTTGACCGTCGCGGGCAGCGGCGCACCCAGGCGAGGAAGCTCGAGGCAGTCGAGCGGCGCCACGTCGCAGCCGTCGGCGGTCCGGTGCACGCCGACGACGTCGCCGTCCTCGGAGCGGCAGTTCAGGTAGCCGTCGCCGTCGGGATCGAAGGCGTCCGGGCTGTCACAGCCGTTCAGGCAGTCGTTGTCGATCCCGTCGCACACTTCCTGGGCGCCGGGGTGGATCTCCGCCGACGGGACCTCGTGGCCGAACACGTTGATCGGTCCCGGCGTGCCGGGCGCGAGATCGACGCAGTCGGCGAGCCCCGCGCCGCAGCGCGCGAACCCGTCGCCGTCGAGATCGTCCTGGCCGTCGTTGTCGTCACAGCAGTTCTGGTCGATGCCGTCGGCGCAGATCTCGGCGACGCCGGGGTGGATGCCGGGATCGCGATCGTTGCAGTCGAGCTGGCAGTCGACCTGGTCGTCGGGGTCCTGCCGGTAGCTGTCGCAATCGCCGTCGTCGCGCGGCACGATCGCGTTCCGCTTCACGCGCGTGCCCTGCTCGTCCCACCACGCGCACCCGGTGGGCGTGACGCCGTGGCGGGCATCGGCGAACGTGGCGAGCGGGAAGTCGTAGATGCGGACGACGCCGTCCTCGAAGGACGCCAGCGACTCGGAGTGGCCGAACACGACCGGCTTCTGATCCGCATCGTTCTTGTAGCCGGCGACCGCGAACGCGATCTCCGTGTCGAGATCGAGCCCGCCACCCGGGCGCACGAGGTACCGGTGGGTGGTCCCGGCCATCTCGACGTCCAGCGAAACCACCGACTCGCGGTCGTCGATCTCGGCGGCGACCCACCAGGCCGGATCGTAGAGGTCCTCGTCGTGTCCGACGCCGGCGAAGATCTGCAGCCGGTAGACCTCGGACGAGACGCCGGGCGCCTTGTGGATCTCGAGGATGATCGCCGTATCGGAACCGCACGCGCCGGCAGCGAACAGGAACCCGACGCCCAGCGTGAGCACGAGAGCGCGAAAGACAGCCATTGTGATCCCCCTGAACGAAGCTAGGTAAAAGAGCGAGGAGGGGCTCGCCACGGCCATTGTACCGGCTGTGGTGCGTCGTCGATACGCGATCCCGCGCCTACACGCCCCCACCTCGTGGCCACGCGCACGTGCGTCGCGGGAGGTGACGCACGCTGCGCGCTCGTCGATAATGCGTCACGCCCTCCACACCAAGGTCAGGGCGGTAGTGCATGAAACGTAGGTCGGAAACCGAGCGCAGCACGGATCGGAGCATCGAGAAGACGCCCGAACGGCTGCCGTCGCCGCCGCGACCGCCGCGGCTGCCCGACAGCGCGCGCCCGGGCCGTCGATCGGAAGCGCCGAGCGACATCGTCGTGACGTCGCGGATCGAGCGCTACAGCCCCGAGCCGACGCCCGCCCCGCTGCCGCCCTCGCCCGCCGCGGCCGACGCCGAGAAGTGGTTCGAGCAGGTCCCGACCAACCCCGGCGCGCCGTCGACCGCGCCCGGACGGCGCGACGCGACGGGACGCACGCCGATGTTCTCCCCGGCGCAGGTGCAGGCGAGCTCGGGCGCGCCGAGCTGGTTGTTCCCGCTCCTGCTCGCGCTCACCGCGCTCACCGTCGGCATGGTGATCGGCGCCCTCGCGTTCGGCCGGTCGAGCGCGCCGGCGGCCTGCGCGCCGTGCGACACGGTCGCGCCCGATCG
Organism: Myxococcales bacterium UBA2376; assembly: GCA_002344285.1. GTDB lineage: Bacteria > Myxococcota_A > Polyangia > Haliangiales > Haliangiaceae > UBA2376. The sequence continues at coordinate 27,448 of DDTA01000002.1, read as the reverse complement.
CTGACGATCACGGCGACCACGGCGCCGACTCGCCGACGAGCTCGAGGCGCGCCGACGTGCTCATCGCGCTGTACACGGCGACCGTGCGCTTGTCGAAGTAGCGGAACGCGACCACCACCTCGCGGCGACCGTCGGCGTCGACGTCGAGCACGCCGAGCACGTCGAGCTCCACCTTGTGCTTGCCTTCCATCACGACGCCAGGCACCGGGGGCGGCACGAGCCCGTACAGCGAGAACGACGGCTGACAGGCCGGCGCCACCAGCGCCGACGAGGTGACCTCCTCCGAGGGCGCGCGCGCCGGATCGACGAAGGCGCCGATGGGGAACATCTCCTGCGTGCCGTCGGCGTCGACGTCGATCGCGACGTGATCGCCGCTCTTGCACGCGCCGCCGACGTCGACCTGCGGCCCCTCGGTGACGGTGAACGCGCCGCCGGGCGGGCCGAGCGTGGCGACCGCGAGGCCGCAGCCGCGCTGCACGTCGAGGCAGCGCGCGTCACCGGTGATCTCCGCGGCGCCACCACCGGCGGGTCGCGAGCATGGCGGCGAACCCGCGAAGGAGCCCACGGCGACCTCGGCGCCGCCGGCGTCGGCGGTCCCGATCGCCGAGAACCCACCGGCCCTGCGACCGTCGACGGCGAGCACGGTGAACTGCGCGGCGGTGCCGCGCGCGAGGGCGCCGGTGAGCTCGGCCCGCTCGCTCGTCCACGAGACGCCGCGTAGCGCGAGCGGCGCCAGGCCAGGCCGACCGCCGGCGCCCTGCGGGCACATCTCGCCGATGAGCGCGCCTCGGACCGCCGCCCGCGCGGGGGTGGTCGGGCGCATGTCGGTCTCGACCGGGCCGTCACCGCCTTCGCCGTCGCTCCTCGGACGAGCGGTCGGCTCCTCGCCTGGCGCCGCGGGGCGCACCGCCGGGCCGCACGCCGCGAGCACCACCAGACAGGCAACGCTGCAGCGCACCAGAGGGTCCAATCGCATCGCATGGAACCTACCGCAGCCGCCGCGCGCGGCGAGTTTTTCGCCCTGGCGCCCTTGTTTGCGCCAGAAACGCTCGCCTATAGTCCGCCGACCTTACCCCGCTGATTTACTCATGATTTCCAAATACGTTTCGGTCGTCGGACTCACGCGCGCTGTCACGGCGGGGACCGTCCTCTGTGCGGCGGCAGCGACCGCCGTCGCCCAGCCGGGGCCGCTGCCCACCGGCGGTCCTCCCACCGGTGAGGACGAGCCCAAGCCCGAAGGGATCGCCGAGGAGGCGCCCAAGGCGGCCGGGCTGCTCGCCACCACGCCGACCCTGCCCCCGCCCCGTGATCGCCGGAAGAAGTTCGAGGTCATCACGGTCGATGGCTACCTGCGCGCGCGCGGCGACTACCTGAAGAACCTGCACCTCGGCTTCACCGACGATCCCGCGCTCGGCGGCGCGCCGTTCCCGCGCCCGCTCGGTTGCTCGGGTCCGGCGGGCTCGCCGTGCGACGACACGCTCCGGACGGCCAACCTGCGGTTGCGGCTCGAGCCGTCGATGCAGCTCAGCGAGACGATCGCGGTGCACACGCAGATCGACGTGTTCGACAACGTCGTCATGGGCGAGCTCGGTGGCTTCGAGGGGTCCGCGACCGACGAGACCTCGATCGTCGTGCGTCGCGCCTGGGCGGAGGTCGCGACCGGCCTCGGCCACCTGAAGTTCGGCCGCATGCCGGATCATTTCGGCCTCGGCATCGTGTCGAACTCCGGCCGGCGCGCCAACACCGACTACGCGACGTGGGAGACCTTGTGGCAGCCGTCGACGCTCGCCAACGTCGGTGGGACCAACCCGGTCGGCTACGACCTCGACAGCGACTACGGTGACACCGTCGATCGCCTCTCGTTCACGGCGATGATCCCGGGCACGCCCTTCCGCGCGCTCGCCGCGATCAACTGGTGGTCGGCCGGCAAGACCTCCGCGGACGCGGGCCTCCCCGGGACGCAGCCGTGGGACGCCGACGACAACGACGACGAGAAGGGCTGGACCCTGGGCGTCGCGCGCTTCGACGCCCCGGCGGACTTCGCCGACAAGGTCGCCCGCGGCAAGCTGGCGATGAACTACGGGCTTCGCGTCGATCGCATCACCCAGGATCGCGACTACGACGCGAGCGTGACGACCGGCGTGGCCGACGGATACATCGTGCGCGGCTACAAGGCTTACCGCCCCGACCTCTGGTTCAAGCTGGGCAAGGGCAAGCTCCTGTTCGAGGCCGAGGTCGCGGCCAACGCCGGCTCGATCGAGAACTTCGACGATCAGCTGCCCAACGACCAGCGCGGGCTCGGCTCGATCGACATCCTCTCCTGGGGCGCGGTCGCGCGCGTCTCGGCCAGGGCGCTCGAGGACAAGCTCGGCTTCGGTCTCGAGATCGGCGCCGCGAGCGGTGACGAGTCCGACAACGAGGTGCAGGGCGAGATCCACGTGCGCGACGCGCGGGCGCTCAGCGGCCGCGATCGCTCGATCAACCGCTTCGTCTTCGACCCCGACTACGACATCGACCTCATCTTCTTCCGCGAGCTGATGGGCGCGGTCTCGAACGCGGTCTACTTCCGTCCGTGGATGAGCTACGAGCTCACCCGCTCGATCACCTTCCGCGCGCAGAACGTGACCGCGGCCGCGCTCAAGCCGGTGTCGACGCCGGGCAACAGCAACATGTGGGGCATCGAGCTCGACGCCGATCTCTCCTACTCGAGCAACGGCTTCACCGCGGGACTCGCGTACGGGCTGTACCTGCCGCTCGCCGCGATGAACCACCCCGACGACTCCTCGAGCGTCGGCGGCACGGGCTTCAACTACGGCGCCAACGATGGCGACGCCGGCAACGCCCACTCGATCCAGGCCCGGTTCTCGGTCGAGTTCTGACGAGCGCTGAGGGGCGAGCGCTGATCAGTCCAGCGCCGCGAGGGCGGTGCTCAGGCGGTCGACGCCGACGAGCTCGAGGCCGAGGTCGTGCTCGAGGCGCGCGCGATTCTGCGCGGGCAGGATGCAGCGCGTGAAGCCGAGCTTCTTGGCCTCGGCGAGGCGCTGCTCGGCCATGGGCACGGCGCGGACCTCGCCGGCGAGTCCGACCTCGCCGAACACCACGGTCTTGGCGTCGACCGCGCGGCCGCGGTTCGACGACGCGAGCGCGCACGCGATGCCGAGATCGATCGCCGGCTCGACGAGCTTGAGGCCTCCGGCGACGTTCACGAACACGTCCTGACCCAGGATGTCGTGCCCGGCGCGCTGCGCGAGCACGGCGAGCAGGAGCGCGACCCGGTTGGCGTCCACGCCGGCGACGGTGCGGCGCCCGAACCCGGCGGCGGCGGGCGCCACCAGCCCCTGCACCTCGACGAGGAGCGGACGGTTCCCGTCGGCCGAGGCCACCACGATCGAGCCCGGCGCGCCGGCCGGACGCTCGGCCAGCAGGTGGGCGGACGGCTCCGGCACCTCCACCATGCCGCCGCCACGCATCTCGAACACCCCGATCTCCTGCGTCGAGCCGAAGCGGTTCTTGTGCGCGCGCACCACGCGGTACGGGCTCGCGCCGTCACCCTCGACCTGCAGCACCACGTCGACCAGGTGCTCGAGCGTCTTCGGTCCCGCGATCGCCCCGTCCTTGGTGACGTGACCGACGACGATGGTGGGCACGGCCTGGGTCTTGGCGTACCGCATGAGGCGCGCGGCGCACTCGCGCACCTGGCCGACGGCCCCGGGGATCGAGTCGAGCTCGCTCGTGTACACCGTCTGGATCGAGTCGACGGCGAGCACGGCCGGCGGCGTCTGCCTGGCGTGGCCGACGATCACGTCGACGTCGGTCTCGGCGACCAGGCGCAAGCTCGGCAGCGCGGCGCCGATGCGCCGCGCGCGCATGGCGGTCTGCGCCACGCTCTCCTCGCCGGTGGCGTAGAGGACGCCGCCCCCGCCGCCGCAGACGCCGGCGAGCAGCTGCAGGAGCAAGGTCGACTTGCCGATCCCCGGATCGCCGCCGAGCAAGATGAGCGCGCCGGGCACCAGGCCGCCGCCGAGCACGCGATCGAGCTCGGCGAGCCCGGTCGGGATGCGCGCCGACGCGTCGTCGGGTGGCACGGCGGTCGCCGCGATCGGCGCGGCTCCGTCCGCCACCAGCGCCGCCGACGCACGCGGGGGCGCGCCGGCCTGGATCTCCTCCACCAGCGTGCCGAACTCGTTGCACGCCGGGCAGCGCCCGAGCCACTTCATCTCCACGTGGCCGCACCCCTGGCACCGGTGGACGGTGCGCGGACCCTTGGCCTTGCTCCTGATGGCGGACACGCTCCTTGGTACGCGCTCCGTCTGACAGACTGCCGGGCGGCCGTCGTCAGACGGAGCGCGTGGCCTCGGGCGTCGGGCCTCGGGCCTCGGGAAGACGCGGAGGGCCTCAGGCATCAGGCTGATTTGCCAACGTGGCAGCCGTGGGCCGGGAGCAGTCGCCGCGTTGGGCAACCGTGCACGTGGCCGCGCGGTCAACTCGTGAGAACCGCGTGTGCGCAGCAGGCGGCACGAGGTGTGCGATGGAGGCGGCGCATGAACAAGCCGATCTTCGCCCTCGCCTGTGCCCTGACGATCCTTCCGCTCACTGCCTCGGCCGCGCCGAGCTCGTCGGTCACGCGGACCGTGCAGCTGGAGATCGTCGATCCCGGTGATCCGTCCGGTGGCCTCAGCCTGGACACGTCGCTCGTCGGCGAGCGCGCGTGCGCGTCGTTCACCCTCGACGATCGCACCACGCGCCGCAAGGTCACGATCTGCACCTCCGGCTCCGCCGAGAAGCCCTACCTCGACGTGCGTCTCGAGCGCGGCGGTGCGGCGGGCTCGGTCGACGTGAGCTTCTCGGCCGCGACGCCGTCCGGCACGCGTACGCGCGTCGGCAAGATCGCCCTCGACGCCAAGAAGAGCATCGAGGTGCACGCGACTCTCACCAGTGCCGCACCCTGACGCCCGAGGCCCTCTTCCCGAGGCCCGAGGCCCGAGGCCCGAGGCCGCCCCGCCGAGTCACTTCTTCTTCGGGGTCTTCTTCGGCGGGGCCTTCGGCTTCGTCGCCGGCGTCCCGCCCAGCGCCTCGACCTCGGCCTCGATGTTCTTCTGCGCCTCGGCGTCCTTGCCCTTGTTGAGCTCCAGGTACGCGTTGAACGCCTCGACCGCCTTGTCGCTGTCGTGGTTCAGCTTGTACATGTGCCCGAGGTCGTACCAGGCGTCGGCGTAGTCGGCGGCCAGCGACACCGTCTTCTCGTACGACGCGATCGCCTTCTCGACCTCCTCCTGGCGCCGGTACACGACCGCGAGGTTGAAGTGGTAGTCGGCGAGGTTGGGCTGGAGCTCGATCGCCTTGACGAACGACGCCGCGGCCTCGTCGAGCTTGTTGTCGGCACGCAGCGCGACGCCGAGGTTGTTGTGGTAGCTGGCGTCGCCCGGCGCCAGCTTCACCGCCCAGCGGAGCTGGACGATCGCGCCCTCGTTGTCGCCCTTCTTGCGCTTGATGACGCCGATGTTGCTGCGCGTCTCGGCGTCCTTCGGGTTCAGGCGACACGCCTTCTCGAGCGCGGTGAGCGCATCGTCGACGCGATCGACGCGGTAGTACGCCATGCCGAGGTTGGCCCACACGACGGCGTCCTTCTGCATCAGCTTGGACGCCTGCTCGTACGCCGAGACGGCCTTCTGGTAGTCCTTGCGCTTCTTGTAGAGGTGACCGAGCGACGCCCACGCCATGGCGTGCCGCGCGTCGGCGGCGACCGCCTTCTCGAACGAGGCGATCGCCTCGTCCTCCTTGCCCTGGTTCTTGAACGCCAGGCCCTGCTTGTAGTGGGCGGCGGACGTGCCGTCGGCCCACGCGGGCGGCGCGGCCGTCGTGGCGGCGCTTCCGAGGACGATGGCGAGGACGGCGGAGCGAAGGGTTCGGCGCACGGGGTTCCTCCTTGCGGAGCACTGAGCCTACCAGACCGGCGGGCCCGGGTTCGCTCGGTAGCACCAGTGCGACATCCACCCAGCGCGGTTACACCGGCGGCCGCGGACCCTCGGCCAGCGCGAGGCCCTCGCCCAGCTCGCCGAGGATGCTCATCGCGTTGCGCGCGTCGGCGGCCTCGCGGGCCGCGGCCGCCGCGTCGAGCTGCGTGCACGCCATGCGGAACTTCTCGAGGGTGGCGACGCAGTGGTGCATGCGCGCGACGATGCGCTCGCGCGCCGCGCCGACGCGATCGATGTAGCGGCGCTGGTCGACGAGCGCGGCGCGCGCCTCGGTGTACTGCTCGCGGGCGATGGCGTCGCTGCACGCCGCGATCCGCTGGTCGAGCTCGGCCACGCGGCGATCGACCTCCGCGGCGTCGAGCACCGGCGCCGCCTGGAGCCGGTCGGCGACCCCGAAGAGGCGGAGCACGCCGTCCTTCACCAGCTCGCGGTTGTCGTCGCCCAGCGGCAGGTCGGCGGTCTTCTGCCAGATCGTGCGGCCACGCTCGACCAGCTCGCGCGCCTCGCCGCTCATCGGCGGCAGGGCCCGGTACGCCGCGTGGACGGGATCGGCGACGATCATCACGTGGCGCGTGGCGGCGGCCAGGCTGGCGGCGAGGCCGACCGACGCGCCGGCGAGCATGCCGGTGAGCGGCAGCGCCAGGCTCGCGGTCTCCTGCGCCGACATCACACGCGACGCCGCCCAGGCCGCCCAGAAGCCAGCGAACGCTCCCGCGACGGCGACGATCGGCGCGCGACGCCGGGTCGCGCCCAGCGCGAGCCCGAGGCCGATGGCGACCGTCACGCCCGCGAGCGCGAAGCCGGCGAGGACCAGCGCGAGGCCCGCGGCGGCGGCGCAGAGCCGGAGGCCCATCCGCCACGCCCGCCGCGGCTGCTCCGCCCACGATAGCCCCGCCAGTGCGCCGACGGTGCCACCCACCAGCGCGGGNNGCGGTGGAACCCGGGGTGATCGACGAAGCGCAGCGCCGTGGTCATTCCGTTACCGACGCGCCAGTCGGTTCGCCGATCTACGGCCGCTGCAGGTCATGTCCGACGTCTCTAACCGCCCGAAAATACGAACGGCGGAGCGCCTGCTCCGCCGTCCTGGAACTACATGCTCGGGTCGATCAGAACGTGTAGCGGAGGCCGAAGCGCACCGACAGCGGGGCCTGGCGCGCGCTCAGGTTACCGAAGTTCTTGTTGATCGCCGGGGTCGCGTTGGTCTCGACGAAGAACAGCGGGTCGATCGTCTTGGCGTGGCGGGCGTCGTTCAGGTCGCCGCCGACGATCGGGTTCACGTTGTCGCCCGTGTAGATCTCGTCCGCGTCGACCTGGTCCTGCGAGTTGAACAGGTTGAACACGTCGACGAAGGCCTCGATGGTGTTCTTCTTGCCGACCGGCTTGCTGTAGGTCGCCTTGATGTCGACCTGGGTGGTGAACGGCGAGCGGCCCGCCGCGCCGCGACCGAGCACGAACGACTCGCCCGCGCCGTAGTACGCGTTGGCGGCCAGCGCGTTGTGCGGGATGCCCGACTCGCCACGGAGGCTGGCGCCGAGGATGAACTGGCCGGCCGCCTTGAAGTCGAACTGGTAGAAGCCGTCGACCTTGAGCAGGTGCGGACGGTCGAGCGCCATCGAGCCGTAGCGGTTCGCCATCAGGTCGGGGAGGTCGAACATCGACGTCAGGTTCGGGTCCTGCTGGCCGGTCTCGGTCGAGAACAGGCCGGGGAAGTTACCCTTGCTGCGCGAGTACGTGTACGACGCCAGGAGCATCGCGCTCTTCGAGAAGCGCTGCTGCGCCGTCACCACGACCGCGTTGTAGCGGCGGATCGGACGATCGAACTCGTCGACGCGGCTGAGCAGGTCGGCGCGGAACTCGTATAGATCGGCCAGGTCGTCGTTGTCCGGATCAGCGTCCATGCGGAGCGCGTCGGCCTGCCGCTGCAGATCGGCCGCGGCGTCGTCGAACGACTTGCCGGGGTTGGTGATCATGTACGTGTTGCCACCGTCGGTCGAGACGTCCTCGATGGCCTGGCCGAGGTCGCGATAGACGTAGTTGATGCCCATCTTGAAGTCGGCCATCAGCTCGTACTCGGCGCCGAGGATGAGCTCGTCGATGTACTGACCGCCGAGGCCCGGCGAGACGTACTCCGAACCGCCGCCGAACTGCAGGCGGGCCGGAACCGCGATGCGGCAGGCGTCGAGCACCGACTGCTCGAACGTGTTGAGCGCCTCGGGGCAGCTCGCCATCGCGCCGCGCGTCGTGGCGCGGTTGAAGTTGATGATCTCGCCGCCGAACGCGCGGACGTTGATGTCCATCGGGACCGTCTCGTAGAAGCGACCCCAGTGGGTGAACAGCTTGGCGCGACCTTCCTGCGTCGGGTCGAAGATGAGGCCGACGCGCGGGGCGATCTGGCCCGTCAGCTCGAACGCGACGTCCGGGATGATCTCGCCCTCGGGCGAGAGCTGGCCCTTCTGGGCCTCGGCGACGTAGCCCGTCTGGTTCTCGTAGCGGATACCCGCGTTGAGGGTCAGGTTGGGGCGGATCTGCCACGAGTCCTGGAGGTAGAAGGCCAGGTTGCGGTTGGACGTGTCGGCGGAGATGCCGTTGCCGTCGGCGTGGCGGCAGAGCGACGTGCCGTTGATGCACGGCGCGTCGGCCATCGCCACGTCGTCCGGGTCGTTCGGGTCGAGGGTCGGATCACGCACGACGAAGCTGCGGAGGTCCCAGTTGCCCGGCTCCGCCTGACCGGCCGCCGAGAGCACCGAGCGACGACCCTGGGTCCAGATGCCGCCGCCGGTGTAGGCGCGCTGCGAGTCGTACGTGGTGAGCTCGAGGTCGGCGCCGAGCTTGAACGTGTGATGTCCGGCGAGCTTCACGCGCTGCGTGAGCGCCGCGTTGAGCGCGGTGCGCGCGTTGTCGCGGACCTCGAGGAAGCCGAGCCCGTTCGTGTTGTACGGCGTGCTGAACGGGATCGGGCAGTTGACGATCATCGGGTACGGATCGTCGCCCGTGCCGTCGTTGCACGCGGCGAACGCGCCCTGGCCCTGCGCCTGCTCGAAGCCGACGAACTGGCTGAGGCTCGTGTTGTAGCCGTAGCGGATGAGCTTCTGCTCGCGACCACCCGCGTAGTACGGCTGCTCGTGCGTGTAGCCGAGGTGGTAGCCGGCGACGATGTCGACCTGGGTCTTGTTGTCGGCGAACTTCGACGTCCACTTGAGGGCGGCGTCGTACGCACCGTCGTCGAACTTGTAGAGCTGCGATTGGCGGTCACCGGTGACCCGGTAGAACGCGCGGTCGCTCGAGCGCGGGTTGCCGAAGCCGGAGATCTGGAACTGGTGGTTCTGCGAGATCGCGCCGTTCACCTTGGCGGTGAAGAAGTGCGTCTGGTTCGCGGTCGACATCGGGCTGCGCCCGAGCTCCTCGAAGACCTGGAAACCGGTGTCGGGGTCGACATCGGGAACGCCGTCACCGTCCGCGTCCACGCGGGTGTAGGTCACGCGGTCGAGGGTCGACTTGCGGAACGACGGGTTGTACCCGACGTGGAACCAGAGCTTGTCCTTCTGGATCGGACCGCCGAGCTCGAAGCCGAGGTCCGTCGAGTAGTCGAGGTTGGTCTCGCTCGAGATCGAGGCGCCCGACCGGACGATCGGATCCACCTCGGCGACCAAGCTGCCCGGGGTGAAGTAGCCGAAGACCGAGCCCTTGAACTCGTTACCACCCTGCTTGGTGACGACGTTGATCACGCCGCCGGTCGAGCGGCCGAACTCGGCGTTGTAGCCACCGGAGATGACCTCGGTCTCCTCGATGAACTCGTTGGGCAGGTTCGACGACTGCTCGCCGTAGGCGGTGTCCGTCGTGTTGATGCCCTCGATGATGTACGTGTTCTCGAGCGACGTCGAACCGCCGAACGAGACGCCGTACAGGTCGCCCTGCGTGCCCGACGCCGACGTCAAGACGGCGCCGAACGTGCGGCCGACCGGGATGCGCGTCGTGTACTCGTCGGTGATGGTCACGCCGGTCTTGGTCGAGCCCTGATCGACGATCGGGGCGCGGCCCTCGAGCTCGATGACCTCGGAGGTCTGCACCGAGGTGTCGATGGGCACGCTGACGAAGGCCTGCTTGCCCAGCTCGATGACGACGTTGGGGCGCGAGAACTGCGCCTCGTTGTAGAACACCGTCAGGACGTAGACGCCCGGCGGCAGGTTGGCGATGTTGAAGCTGCCGTTCTCGTCGGTGATCTCGGCCTGCTGACCCTGGAGGGCCGGACCCTGGACGACGACCGTGGCCCCGATGACGGCCTCCTTGGAGGCCTTGTCGACGATGCGGCCGCGGACGGCGCCAGTGGTGCTGGTCTGCGCGACCGCGAGGTCAGGCGCGACGAGCTGGGCCCCCGCGAGGACCCCGAACGCCAGCGCGACAGAAGACGCGAATGAAATGCCGATGCGCTTCATGGGTTGGGGTCCTTTCACTCGACGACGAAGCGAACTTCCTCGTTCGCCGTGAGGGTGATCGTGCCGCCGTTGACCTCGCCGATCTCGGCGCCGCTCTTGAGGCGAGCGGCGTAGTTGCCGGCCGGCAGGTCGCTGGCGCCGAAGATGAAGATCGCGTCGATCGTGACGTTGAGGTCGTCGACCATGAAGCCGGACGGGATGACGGCCATGGTGTCGAGGTTCACGATCTCGAACTCCGAGGCGGCGATGGTCGTGTCGTCGATGGGAGCGTTGAAGGCGAAGGCCACGGCGCCGTCCGGGTCGAGCACGGTGCGATCGGTGACGTCGTCGGCGTCCTCCGGATCGGTGCCGACGAGCGCGAGGTCGGCGATCTTGAAGTCGAGGCTCGCCTCGGCCGCCGGGACCGTCTCGCCGCTCTTGTCGCGGACGTTGTTGCCCATCGTGACCGTACACGTGGTGCCCGTGGCGAAGTCGAAGCTCGCCGGGACCACGACGAGCGACGGCCCGAGCGGGTACGTGGTGTTGTTGCCGTTCGGCGTGTAGTAGCCGTCGTAGTCGACCGCGGTGTTGCTCGTGCCGCAGGTCAAGGTGACCGGCTGCGTGTCGAGCAGCGAGCCGGCGCAGACGCCGTCTTCCTCGCAGATGAGGGTCTCGACGGCGTCACCGTCGAGGAGCTCGTCGAACATGACGCGCATGCCGTAGCCGAACGGATCCATGTCGACGCCGACGAAATCGTCCTCCGCATCGGGGCAGACGATCTGCGAGCCGAGCTGGTAGTCGATGACGTAGCCGGGCGCCTTCTCGTCCTTCACGCCGTTCACGTAACGGCAGTAAAACGGGAGCTCCAGCGCGGTGACGAGCGACTGGCCCATCGCCGCCAGGATCTCCGGCGGTCCCTCGGTGCGAAGATCAGTACGGATCTCGGGGTCGCCGAAGCAACCCCCGGCGAACACGCCGAGTCCTACCGCAAGGAGCCCTTGCGTACGGTAGCGCAGCATCAGGAAGCCTCCCTCATTCGTATTGGCTAGTGCGACCATGCTGGGACGTATGCGACCCGTGCGACGGGGCTTTCCCAGGTTGGTCGCCGGGAGTCATCTCGCATCAACAGGCCAAAGGCAAGATCCCCGTCGCACTCTTGTCGCAGGGATCACCGACCGAACCTGACAGTAGTTCCCGTTAGTTGACGTCCTCACATCGTCGCCGCGACACCGTGCGACAGACGTGCGTGCGACGACAAGACCCCGAAAATGAAAGAGGCGACCACGACAGGGTCGCCTCGGTGAGAACCGCATTTCGCAGCGAATCGCCGCGAGGATCCCCTGTCAGGCGTTGGGGCGCTTGGGTGCCGGACCGGAGCCGGAGGAAGAGGCTCCGGGAGATGCGCCGATCTCGGGCGCGACGCCGGACACGACGTCGATGCCGATCCGGCGCACGCTGTGGTGCGCGAGCAGGCGCGCCTCGATGGCCGTCGCGACCTCCGGGTGGTCGATGAGGAACTGCTTGGCGTTCTCGCGACCCTGCCCGATGCGCTCGCCGCCGAACGAGAACCACGCGCCGCTCTTGTCGACGACGTTGGCCTCCGACGCGAGATCGACGAGGTCGCCCTCCTTCGAGATCCCCTGTCCGTACAGGATGTCGAACTCGACCTCCTTGAACGGCGGAGCCATCTTGTTCTTCACCACCTTCACCCGCGTGCGGTTACCGATCACGTCCTCGTCCTTCTTGAGGGCGCCGATGCGACGGATGTCGAGGCGCACCGAGGCGTAGAACTTGAGCGCGTTGCCGCCCGTGGTGGTCTCGGGGNNGCCGAACATGACACCGATCTTCATGCGGATCTGGTTGATGAAGATGACGGTGGTGCGCGACTTGGAGATCGCGCCGGTCAGCTTGCGCAGCGCCTGGCTCATGAGGCGCGCCTGCAGGCCGACGTGCGAGTCACCCATCTCGCCCTCGATCTCGGCCTTGGGCGTGAGCGCCGCGACCGAGTCGATGACGACGAGATCGACGGCGTTGGAGCGGACGAGCATGTCGGCGATCTCGAGCGCCTGCTCGCCGTAGTCGGGCTGCGAGACGAGGAGCTCCTCGGTCTTCACGCCGAGCTTCTTGGCGTAGCCGACGTCGAGCGCGTGCTCGGCGTCGATGAACGCGCACACGCCGCCGCGCTTCTGCGCCTCGGCGACCGCGTGCAGGGTGAGCGTCGTCTTGCCGCTCGACTCCGGGCCGTAGATCTCGACGATGCG
>DDTA01000002.1:0-14777 GCA_002344285.1 Myxococcales bacterium UBA2376 | reverse complement strand
CCCTTGCCGAACTGCTTCTCGATCGCGCCGAGCGCGAGATCGATCGCCTTGTCGCGCGCCGGATCGCGAGGCGCTGCGGCCACGGGCGCGGGCGCGGGCGTCGCCGCCTTCTGGGCCGGCGCCGCGACGGGGGTGTTCTTCACGGGGCCTGAGCCCTGCGCAGGTGCGGTGGTCGGAGTCGATTCCTTGGTCGCCATCGATGCAGAGCTCCCTCTATGGCCCGGTGGGCGGGGTGGACAAGACCGTCACTTCCAGCCGTCATCGCTGCCGGGTGACGCGTCCAATGAGCCCGTTTGTACGGGTTCGCTCTGACGCTGGACCGCTGAATTCGTGCCCGAGAGCGGCACGCAGAGCACCTCGCGGTACTCGGAACCGTTCGGTTTTGTTACGCTTTCGAACAACAGCAAGGAATCGCACCTCGTCTCACTGAACACCTGTTCCGAGAACGGGAGCAGCACCTGATCGACCCGCGTTGGCTCGCGCAGCCGGGCGATCGTGACGTGGGCATGGAACGCGCGGCGCTCGGCCGCGAACCCGAGCGGCACCAGCTCGCGCTCCAGCGCCGTGGCGAGCGCCGCGAGGCCAGGGGCGTCCTCGACACCTGCCCACACGACCGTGGCCCGCGCCGGGCTCGGGAACGCGCCCAGTCGCTCGCAGCGGAAGCGCAGCGGGCCGGTGGACGCCCGGGCCACCGCGCGGCGCATCGCCTCCTCGATCGCGGCGATCGACTCGCGCCGCGTCCAGCCGAGGAAGCGCAGGGTCACGTGGTACGCGGCCGGCGCGAGCCAGCGCATCGCCACCTGCTGCGACGTCGCGCGACGCGCGAGCGACTCGCAGGTGCCGGCGAGCTCGCCGGCCACCGCCGGCGCGACCGGGACGCCGATGAAGAGTCGTACGGTCATTGTCGTTCCTCGCGCCGGCTCGCCCGCTGCGCGGACTCGGCCCCTTCGTCGTGGGCGCTACCCCGGTCCTCGCTTCGCTCGTGGCCCCACTCCTCGGGGCTGGCGCTCGGACGGGTCACGGTCGTTCCTCGCTGGCGCTCGGGGGAAGCGCCTGGCGCAAGAGCTCGAGCGCCCACCAGGCGGCGAGCGTGCGCACCTGATCGCGCGCGCCCGGCCACTGCATCCGGAAGGTGCGCGTCGCGGCGCCGGGGCCATCGACGGCGAGCCACACCGTCCCCACCGGCTTGTCGGCGCTGCCGCCGCCGGGGCCCGCCACGCCGGACACCGCCACGCCGAGATCGGCGCCGGTGCGCGCGCGAACGCCCTTCGCCATCTCCACGACCGTCTCCTCGCTGACCGCGCCGTGCGCGTCGAGCGTCGCCGGCGAGACGCCGAGCTGGCGCACCTTCTCCTCGTTCGCGTACACGATCGCGCCGCCGACGAAGTAGCCCGACGAGCCGGCGAGCTCGGTGAGCAGCGCGCCGACCATCCCGCCGGTGCACGACTCGGCGACCGCGACGCGCACCCCGGCGTCGAGGAGCGCGCGCCCGAGCACGAGCGGCAGCGGATCGTCGCCGGTGCCGTAGATCCACCGGCCGACGCGCGCGCGCAGCTGCGCGTCGAGCTCGTCGTGGCGCGCGGTCGCGGCCGCGGCGTCCGGATCCCGGACGACGAGCTTGACCAGCACCTCGGGGAACTTGACCTGGTAGTGGAGCGACGCGCCCGGGTACCCATCGACGAGGCCGCGCAGCGCCTCCGACAGCTGCGACTCGGCGCGGCCGAAGATGCGATACACGCGGCGCGCGATCCGGGGCGCGGCGCCGCTCGACCGCCGGAGCTCGTCCACCCGGGCGCGCAGCCCGGCCTCCCAGATCGCGTAGATCTCGCGCGGGACGCCGGGCAAGCAGACGACCGGCACGCCGCCGAGCGCGACCTCGAACGCCGGCGCGAGCCCGGCCGGGTTGGCGTGGACACGCGCGCCCGCCGGCACGCGGGCCTGGCGCAGGTTCACCTCCGACACCGTCCGCCCGCGCGACGCGAGGAACAGCTCCAGCTTCTGGCGCGCCGCCTCGTCGATGGCGATCGGCGCCCCGGCGGCGCTCGCCACGATCTCGCACGTGAGATCGTCCTCGGTCGGCCCCAGCCCGCCGGAGGTGATCACGAGGTCGGCGCGCGCCGTCGCCGCGGCGAGCGCCGCGCGCATGTCGTCCTCGTCGTCGCGACAGCTGGTCTTCCAGCGCACCGCGACGTCGAGGTCCCACAGCTGCGCCGCGAGCCAGGCCGAGTTGGTGTCGACGATCTCGCCGCGCGTGAGCTCGTCGCCGATGGTGAGCAGCTCGGCAAACACGGCCGGCACTCTACCAAGCCGCGGCCGCGCCTTGCGATTTGGGGCGGTCGAGTTGACGCGGCTTTCGTCGCCAACCTATCCTTGCACCGTGGGAATCCAGTCCCCCCGTCCGCAGGGCCAATGAAGATCCGCTACGCCGCCAAGACCGACGTGGGGATGAAGCGGACCCACAACGAGGACTACTTCTCGCTCATCGAGGACGAGCAGCTGTTCATCGTCGCGGACGGGATGGGCGGCCACGCGTCGGGCGAGGTGGCGTCGAAGATGGCGGCCGAGACGATCGGCGAGTTCTACCAGCGCACGCGCGAGGACGAGGACGTCACCTGGCCCTACAAGATGGACCGGTCGCTCTCGTACGTGGAGAACCGGCTCGTGTGCGCGGTCAAGCTGGCCAACCTCCGCATCTTCGAGACCTCGTGCCGCGACATCCGCTACAAGGGCATGGGCACCACGATCGTGAGCTGCCTGGTCGCGGGCGACAAGGCGTACGTCGGGCACGTGGGGGACTCGCGCGTCTACCGGCTGCGCGAGGGTGGCATCACCCAGCTCACGCGCGACCACTCGCTCCTCGAGGACTACAAGGAAGCCAAGCCCGACATGACCGAGGAAGAGGAGCGGAACTTCCCGCACAAGAACGTCATCACGCGTGCGCTCGGCATGCGCGAGACCGTGCAGGTCGACATCCGCGCCCACCAGATCAAGAGCGGGGACGTGTTCCTCCTGTGCTCCGACGGGCTGTCGGGCATGGTGCCCGACGACCAGATCTCCCAGATCGGCAACAACGCCAAGTCGCTCGAGCGCGCGGTCGCCGAGCTGGTCGACGCGGCCAACCGCGCCGGCGGCACCGACAACGTCACGACGCTGATGCTGCAGTGCGTGTCGGCCTGAGCCCGATCGATTAGGCTAGGGCCATGCCTCGCTACGCGGTCGGAGCCGGATCGTCCTTGACGGTCCAGGCGCGCTCGACGATCCACGACACGAAGACGGTGTGGAGCTCGGTGAAGGGCGACGTGACCGCGGACCCCGCGACGCTGGCGGCGACGGGCGCCACCGCGACGTTCGAGGTCGACATGACGCAGTTCGACGCCGGCGACTTCCTGCGCAACCGGAAGCTGCGCAAGGACTTCGACATGGACGGCAACCCGCGGGCGACGTTCACGCTGACCGGCCTGCGCGAGGTCGCCGGCGAGGGCGGCCGCTTCCGCGCGAAGGCGGACGGCGTCCTGCGCTGGCGCGGCAAGGAGGTGCCGCTCGTCGTCGACGGCGAGGGCACGCTCGACGGGAGCCGGCTGGCGGCGACGGGCACGTTCGAGCTCGACATCCGCAAGCTCGGCATGAGCGCGCCGCGCTTCCTCGTGTTCAAGATGGAGGACGAGGTCACGGTGCAGGTGAAGCTCGCCGGGACCGTCGCGCCGTGACGCGGTGGGCGGCGCTGGCCATGGCGCTCGTCGTCGTGGCCGGCTGCGAGCGCAAGAAGCAACCCGCGGGCATCGGCCCGTACCACGTGAAGCGGCTGACCCTGGGCAAGGCGCCGGGCCGCTGCGATCCGACCGACCTGCCCGACGGGCGCAAGGGCATGTGGTGCTACGCGCTGCCGAGCGTCACGGTCGCCGGGATGAAGTCGGACGTGAGCCTGTACTTCGGCTCCAGCGACCCCGCGGCGCCGGTGATCGAGATCCAGCTCCAGGTCGGCGGCTGCAACGAGTCGGCGCTGTCCACGTGGATCCGCACCAACTTCGGCGCGCCGCTCGAGGATCGCGCGAAGAAGGTGTTCTGGGAGAACGCGAACGTCTACGTGGTCGGCGAGCTCCCGGCGGAGCCCGGCCGGTGTCTGGTGCGCGTGCTGCCCAAGAGCGAGCGTGCCGAGTTCGAGCGGCTGCGCGCGCCCTGAGCCGTCACCAGACCCGCGCCGCGGCCCAGTCGCTGGCGAACTGGGCGGTCGCGGGCGACGCGGCGTTGCCCTCGCGCACGAACACGCCGATCTCGCGGTTGTCGCGCAGGGACGTCGACGACATGTTGTGCGAGCCGACGAGCGCGACGCCGTCGGCGACGATCAGCTTGGCGTGGATGACGGGCGGGGTGAGGACGCGCACGGGCACGCCGGCGTCGCGCAGCGTCGTCGCCGTCGTGGCGTTGTCGGTCATATCGGCGGGATCGGCGAGCAGGACGCGCACGGCGACGCCGCGGGTGTGGGCCGAGATGATCGACGACCGCACCGCCGAATCGGCGATGTAGAACATCTCGACGTCGAGCGTGGTCTGCGCCGCGGCGATGAACGCCAGGATCCGCGAGCGGGCATCGCCGGGCGAGACCACGAGCCGCGTGCAGCCGAGCGTCGGGGTCTGGCCGCTCCAGTCGGCGGCGAAGATCGCGGCGAGGTCGGCGACGTCCTCGGGATCGCGCACGACGGCGGCGTAGTTCCGCTGGTCGTCGAAGCCGGCGAACGTGAAGTTGCTCGACAGGATGAAGTTGGTCGCGCCGTCGAGCACCATGAACTTGGCGTGGGCGTTGGGGAACGCCGAGGACGCGAGCTTCACCTCGACGCCGCCGGCCTCGAGCTGCGTGCGGGTCGACGAGGCCCCGACCTGGTTGGCGTCGAGGATGACGCGCACGGGCGCGCCGCGCTGATCGGCCGCGATCAGGCGGTTCGCCACCCGGTCGACGGTGAACGTGTACATGTGCACGTCGATCGAGCGGGTGGCCGCGTCGATCGCGGCCACCACCCGGTCCTCGAGCGACGCGGCGCCTGTGCCGGGCCCGACGATCACCTCCGGCGGCGTCGTCCGGGGCCGCGCCGGGTCGCACGCCGCACCGTCGCCGGCGGCGTCGATGGCGGAGCCGTCGTCGTCGGCACCGTCGTCTGCGCCACGACAGCCCGCGGCCGCGGCCAGCGCCGCGAGGACCGCTAGGAGCGCTCGTTGGGACATCGCTCGTCGACGCCGCGGGCCTTGGGGCACAGGGCGTACAGCTCGTGGCGGTGGCGGATGACGGCGAACCCGCCGAGCCGCTGCGCGATCTTCTCCTGCAGGCGCTCGATCTCGTCGTCCTCGAACTCGAGGATGAGCCCGCACTTGGCGCAGATCAGGTGGTCGTGGTGGTCGCCGGCGACCTCGAACCGCGCCTGGCCGTCGCCGAACTGGCGCTCGATCGCCAGGCCGCTCTCCACCAGCAGCTTGAGCGTCCGGTAGACCGTCGCGTAGCCGACCTTCTGGTGTCGCTTGCGCACCTTGGCCAGGAGCTCGTCGATCGAGATGTGATCCTGGGTGCGGAAGAACTGATCGACGATCGCCTCGCGCTGCGTGGTCGTGTTCAGCCGCTTCTCCAGGAGCCACGCCTTCCAGCGCTCCTTGAGCTGGCGTGCGTCGCTGTGGTGGAACTGGTTCGCCGCGGCCGACACGGTTTCATTGTATCATCGACCGATGGCAACGGCCGACGAGGACGGGTTCGATGCGGTGCTCGCGCGGCTCCGCAAGGTGGTGGAACGGCTCGAGAACGGCAACCTGAGCCTGGAGGAGTCCCTCACGGCGTACGAGGAGGGGGTCTCGCTCGCGCAGCGCGGCCACGTCCTCCTCGACGGCGCCGAGAAGCGGGTCGAGCTGCTCATCGCCGGCGGCTCGCAGTCGGTCCCGCTCGACGAGGCCGCCACCGACGATCCGCGTTGAGGCGCTGGTGAGTCTCGTCGCCGTCGTCGATGACGATCGCGAGGTGCGCGAGTACCTCGAGGCCGTGCTGCGCCGGGCCGGGTACGACGTCGCGCTCGCCGCCAACGGCCTGCGCCTCGTGTCCGCGCTGCAGGTCGATCGACCGGATCTCATCCTCCTCGACGTCAACATGTCGTGGATCGACGGCTTCGAGCTGTGCCGCGCGCTCAAGAAGAACCCGGAGTGGGCGAAGATCCCCGTCGTCTTCGTCTCCGGCCGCTCGGCCCCGGCCGACATCCAGGCGGGCATGGCGTGCGGCGCGGTCGACTTCTTCTGCAAGCCGATCGATGGCCGCGCGCTCGTCGAGCGCGTGCGCGAGCTGGTAAGAACGGCGTCGTGACCACCATCGATCCCGGCGCCGCGCCCGCGCGCGTGCAGTCGTTCCTCGCCCGCGTCGTCCCGGCGATCGAGGCCGAGCTCAGCGTCCGGCTCGACGCAGGCGGCGACGATCCCGGACGCCTGCGCGAGGCGATGCGCTACGCGGCGCTCGGTCCCGGCAAGCGGCTGCGCCCCGCGCTCGTGATCGCCGCGTCCGAGGCATGCGGCGGCGAGCTGACGCAGGCGCTGCCCGCCGCCGCCGCGATCGAGATGCTCCACGCGTACACCCTGGTGCACGACGATCTGCCGGCGATGGACGACGACGACGAACGGCGCGGGCGGCCGACCGCTCACATCGCGTTCGGCGAGGCGATCGCGATCCTCGCCGGCGACGGCCTGCTCACCGCGGCGTTCGGCGCGCTCGCCGATCTCGGCGCGGAGTGCGGGGCCGCCGTGTCCGTGCTCGCGGCGCGCGCCGGCGCGCGCGAGCTGCTCGCCGGGCAGGCGATCGATCTGGCGCTGACCGCGGCGGGCACGGCCGCGGCCGACTTCGCCGCGGTCGAGGACCTGCACGCGCGGAAGACCGGCGCGCTGTTCGCCGCCGCCTGCGAGCTCGGCGCGATCGCCGCGGGCGCCAGCCCGGCCGTTCGCGCCCGCCTCGCGCGCTATGGCATGGCGTTCGGCGTCGCGTTCCAGCACGCCGACGACCGCGACGACGGCGACCTACCGGAGCATGCGGCGGTCGCGAGCGCGCGCATCGCGGAGCTCGGCGGCGAGGCGGCGACGATCGCGCGCGCGCTCGGCCCCGGCGCGCAGCCGCTCGTGGAGCTGGCGACGTGGGTGCAGAGCAAGGCCTGAACCGCGCGCAGGTCGCGCGCGCGCTCGCCACGTCGCTCGTCGCGTGCGTCTTCGCCGGCGCCTGCGCGGGCGCGAGCGCGCCGGCGAGCCGCGTCACCCTCCCCGCGGGCGCGCGCGTGCTCGCGCGCGGCAGCCTGGCCTACGCCGCGCGCGCCGCCGGCGACGCGATCGTCACCATCGAGCTCGAGGAGCGCTTCGCGCTGGTCGTGCGCGACCCCGCGACGGGGCGCGAGCGCCGGCGCGTCGATCTGGGCCCGGCGGAGCGAGACCTCGTCGCGCTCGCGGTCGCGGGCGATCGCGCGTGGGTCGGCGGGGACGATCGCGCGGTGCGCACGATCGATCTCGCCTCGGGCGAGGTCGTCGCGACGTGGCCGGTCGGCGCCGACGTGACCGCGCTCCGCTGGCTCGCGCCGGGATGGCTGGCCATCGGCGACGCGACCGGCGTCGTGTGCCTGCGCCGCGTCGCCGACGCGGCGCTCGTCCAGTGCGCCGTCCTCGCCGCGGGCCCGATCGCGGCGCTCGACGGCGGCGGCGGCCTCACCGTCGTGGCCGGCGGCGCCCGCTCGACCTGGACGGTGCCAGCCCTTGCCGCCACGGCCCCTGCACCGCCGCCGAGCTGGCGCGGCAAGCCGGTCGCGATCGACGGCCGCAGGGTCGTCGTCGGTGGCGAGGTGGTGGCGGCGCTGGGCGAACGGGTGCGGAGCATCGAGGTCGGACCGGAGGGTGAATTGATCGTGGCCGCCTGGATCGCACGGCTCGATGATCCCTCCGTGATCGCCCTGCCGCAGTGATAGATTCAGTGCTTGTCCGAGTGGGACGTCGACACCAGCATCACCCACATCGCCGACGCGACCGAGGCGCGCGTCACGCGGCGTGACCGCGCCTGCCTGGTCGTCCTGTCGGGAAGCCGGGTCGGCGCGGTGTTCCGCCTCGATCGCGCCGTCACCGTGGTCGGCCGATCCAGCCAGGCCGACGTCAACATCGACGACGACGGCGTGTCCCGCAACCACATCCGCATCTCGCGCGAGGGCGACGCGCACGTCGCCCAGGACCTCGGCAGCCGCAACGGCACGTTCGTGAACGGCACCCGGCTCGGGGAGCGGCTGACGCTCGCCGACGGCGACAAGATCCAGCTCGGCCGCGGCACGATCCTCAAGTTCACCTTCCACGACTCGCTCGACGACTCGTACCAGCAGCGCATGGTCGAGTCAGCGCTGCGAGATCCGCTGACCCGCCTCTACAACAAGCGCTACTTCGACGACCGGCTCGACGCCGAGCTCCGCTTCGCGCGCCGCCACGGCACCTCGCTCGCCCTCCTGCTCATCGACGTCGATCACTTCAAGCGGGTGAACGACGAGCGCGGTCATCTCGCCGGCGACGCCACGCTCGCCGAGATCGCGAACACGCTCTCGGCGGCGGTGCGCAACGAGGACGTCGTCGCGCGGTACGGCGGCGAGGAGCTGGTCGTCCTGTCGCGCGCGATCGGCGACGACGGCGCCCACAACCTGGCCGAGCGCCTGCGCCGGACGATCGAGGCGCTGCACGTCAAGGTCGACGAGGAGCCGCCGGTCCGGGTGACCATCTCGATCGGCGTCGCCGTGTACCCGACGATCGAGGTCAGCACCGCGAACCAGCTCACCGCCGCCGCCGACCGCGCGCTGTACCAGGCCAAGGACGGCGGCCGGAACCAGGTCGCCGTCGCCGGCCCTGCCGTCGAACCCACCCGGCCGTGACCTCGTCGTTCGCGCGTCGCGCGGGGCCTGACCTGAGCCGGTCCCCGCGGGGCCCGGGTGCTACGCTCGGGGCGTGAACGAGGCGCCCTCCACACGACATGGCGACGTGCTCCTGACCGTGTGGATCGTCGTCGGGGCGACGGTGCTCGTGGTCCTGAGCCTGAGCCAGACCCTGCGGATGCCATCGCTGGCCCTCGCCGTCATCGGCGCGGCCTCGGCGGGGTACGGCGAGACCGTCGCGCGCGCGCTCCGCCCCCACGTGCGCTTCGTCGACACCGCGGCGGCGATCGTGATCGCGTTCATGCTCCTGCCGATCGTCGCGCGCTTCGGGACGGGGGGGTACGGCGACGACGCGATCGTCATCATGGCGGTCGGGACGCCGCTCGGCGTCGGCGCCGCCTGGCAGACGCGGCGCTGGAACGCGCGCCCCGGCAACTTCCCCCACACCGTGGCGGCGGTCTTCATCATCGCCGCGGCCGTGGCGCTCGCGGTCGTGTCGATCGTCTCGCTCGACGTCCTGCCCGGGCGCCACACGCTCGAGCTCGGCTTCCTGGTGCTCGCCACCGCGGGCGGGCTGACCTTCGGCGGCCTGGTGGCGGAGGCGCGCCCCGGCCACCTCGTCCTCGGCGCCCTGTTCGTGCTGCTCGCACCGCGCCTCATCTCGATCGGCGTCCTCCGCCAGCTCCCGATGTACGAGGTCGCGCTGTGGACCGGCGCGCTCGCCACCGGCGGCACCCTCGGGTGCTTGATCGGCGCGTCGCTGCGCAAGCAGGTCCTGGCGCGCACCGCGGCGGTGACCAACCTGCCGGTGGCGCGGGTCCACGACGGCGACGCCGGCGACCGCCGGCAACCGGGATAAGTTGGGCCGGTGCGCTCGTTCTGCGCTCACCAAGCTGATGGAGGACGAGGGCATCCGGCCCGACGAGATCAACTTCATCGAGATGGCGCGCGAGGAGCTTCTCGCCGAGAAGCCCGAGGTGGTGCGCGATCTGGTGCGGGGCATCGCCGAGTCGGGCGAGTGGGCCGAGCGCAACCGGAGCCGGCCCGGATCGGCGTCACCTCGGCCAGGTGAAATTTGCCGGGATCGATCGTCGTTGTTAGCCTCAACGAATGCGAGCCGTCACCAGGATCCTCGTCGGCGCCGTCGTGATCGCGGGGTGCTCGGGCGACGATGCCCGCAACCACCGCGTCACCACGCCGCCGCACCCGTCCACCGCCGGTGACGATCCCGCGAGCGGGAACCCCGCCGCACCCGAGGTCGGCGGCGCCGCCGGCCCCGCCGCGCCGGCGGTCGCCGCCCTCACCGAGGACATGGGGACGCCGTGGTTCGACAGCGGCGCCGGCAAGGCGGCGGCCGAGCGCTTCGCCCTCGAGGACTGGGCGGCGGCGGCCGACGGCTTCACCAAGCTGCGGGCCGCGTTGCCCGCCGGCGACCAGACGATGCGCGGGCGAGCGGCGCTCCTGGCCGCGATCGCGAACGGCAAGCTGGGCAAGTGGGCCGCCTCGGCCGACGGCCTCGCCGAGGCGCGCGTCGCCCTGCCGCTGCTCGCCGACTGGATCGGCTACGAGGAGGCGCGGGCGCGCTACTTCGCGCGCCAGCCCGACAAGGCGCTCGCCCTGGCCCGCGGCGTCTCCCCCGACTCGATCGCCGGGGCCGACGCCGAGCTCCTGGTCGGGGACCTGCTCCGCGGCCAGGGAGATCACGCCGCCATCGCCGCGCACTACCGCGACTACCTGACGCGCCGGCCCAAGGGCATCCGCCGCTCCGAGGCGCGGTTCCGCATGGCCGAGGCCGTCCTCGCGACCGACGCCGGCCCCACCGACGAGGCGATCGCGGCGCTCCGCGCCATCACCATCGAGGACCCGCTCTCGTCCTGGAGCAAGAAGGCGCAGGAGCGGCTGGCGGCCCTGGCCAAGGATGGCGCCGCCGCGGCGGACGCGCCGCTGACGGCGACCGAGCTCATCACGCGCGGCATGGCGTACTTCGACAGCATGCGCAACCCGGAGTCAGAGGCCGACTTCGCGGCCGCGCTCGCGGCGCCGGGCATCACGCCCGCCGAGATCTGCGTCGCCGCCTACCACCGCGCGCAGAGCCTGTTCAAGGCGCGCGATCGCCGCGCCGCCGCGCCGCGCTTCGACGAGGCGGTCGCGGCGTGCAAGGCCGCCGGCAACACCGACCTCCAGATCCGCGCCAACTACCAGGCCGGGCGCGCGTACGCGTTCCACGGCGATCGCAAGATCGCCGTCGAGCGCTACCGGGCGGCGCAGCAGGTCGATCCGACGCACAGCTTCACCGACGACGCGCTCCTGCGCGAGGCCGAGGAGTGGGCCGACCTCGGCGAGGACGCCAAGGTGACCGCGGCCCTCGAACGGCTGCCGCGCGACTTCCCCCAGGGCGACATGCGGGCCGAGGCGATGTGGCGCCTGGGCTGGCGCGCCTACCGCGACGGCGACGACGCGAAGGCGATCGGCTACTGGGAGCAGCAGATCGCGGTCGCGCCCATCGACGACAACTACTGGGCCGAGGGTCAGGCGCAGTACTGGATCGGCCGCGCGCAGGAGCGGCGGGGCAAGCGCGACCTCGCGCTCGCGTCGTGGCAGCGCGCGATCGAGACGTACCCGGTCTCCTATTACGCGATGCTCGCGCTCAACCGCGTCCGCGAGGTCGACCGCAAGAAGTTCGCGGAGCTGAACGCGAAGATCACCGCCGATCCGCCGGGCTACGATCCGGCGGCGCCCGCGTTCACCTTCCGGGCGCGCGCCGAGTACGCGACGCCCGGCTTCGCGCGCGCCGTCGAGCTCATCAAGCTCGGCCTGGGCGATCAGGCCGAGGCCGAGCTGCGCACGCTGGGCCTCGTCGCGCCCGGCCACAAGAAGCGCATCGACGACGCCGACACGATCGAGAAGCTCTGGGCGATGGCCTGGCTCTACGACCGCGCCGGCCGCTACGCGACGTCGCACTGGCCGACGCGCTGGCACATCCTCGACTACAAGCGCCAGTGGCCGGTCGGGGCCAACGCGGCCCGCTGGCGCATCGCGTACCCGCGCGCCTACCTCGAGCTCCTGACCGACCACGCGGCCCGGAACGGCGTCATCCTCGAGGTGCAGCAGGCGATCGTGCGCGAGGAGAGCGCCTTCGATCCCCTGCTCGAGTCGTACGCCAACGCCGTCGGGTTGACGCAGATGATCAACTCGACCGCGACCCGGTTCGCCAAGGGTACGGGGATCGCGCCGACGCGCGAGAACCTGCGCGATCCGGAGAAGAACGTGACGATCGGCTCGCGCTTCCTCGGCTTCCTGTTCGACCAGTGGGACGGCTTCGTCCACCTGGTGCCCGCCTCCTACAACGGCGGCGAGGGTTACGTGAAGCGGGTGCTCAAGGTGCGCGGGACGTGGCCCGCGGACGAGCTCATCGAGAGCATCGTCGACGACCAGATCCGCAACTACTCGAAGCGCGTGCTCGCCAGCTACTTCGCGTACGCGTGGATCTACAAGCAGCACGTCCCGGAGATGCCGAACGCGATCCCGACGACGCTGCTCCCGCGTTGACACGTAACGCCCCTCACGGGATGCTTGAGGTCGAGGCGTCCCCCCGGTGAAGCTCTACCTGGTCCGTCACGCCGACGCGGTGTCCGAGGACGTCGCGGGCAGCGACGATGTTCGATGGCTGTCGCCGAGAGGTCGCGAGGCCGCGCGCGGCCTGGCGCGGCTCCTGCGCGAGCAGGGGGTCGAGCTCGACGCGGTGGTGTCGTCGCCCTTGCCGCGCGCGATGCAGACCGCGGAGCTGGTGGCGAGCGGCCTCGACTACCTGGGGGTGATCGAGGCCCTGCCCGAGCTGGCGCCCGGCTGCCACCCGCGGCGCGCCGCCGAGGCGCTCACCACGCGCGGGCGCGCGGTGATGGTGGTCGGCCACGAGCCGACGATCTCGTCGCTCGGCGCGTGGCTCATCGGGCGGCCGTCGTTCCCTCCGTTCCGCACCGCGCAGTGCGCCGCCATCGAGTCGGGCGCGCCGACCTTCACGTCCCGCGCCGACATCATGCAGACCCATGCCCTCTTCGTCGAATAGCTTCGATCCCGAGCAGCGCCCGGGCTGGGCGAAGTTCCTCAGCGAGGAGGAATGGCGCGCGTTCGCCATCGCGCTGACCGCGGAGCTGACGCGGCGGCACGTCGCCTTCCGCATCGACGAGGGGGTCCTGTGGGCGCGCTGGGGCAGCGAGGAGGACGAGGCCCTGGGGTTGACCAACCTCGCGCAGCTCTGTCGCTCGGCGGGGATCGAGTCGTTCCCGATCGTCATCGCCTCGCACTTCGACGCGCTGGTCGCCGGACGCGGCGACCGCGAGCGCGCCGGCCAGCTCGGCGCCGACCTGGTCGCGGCGCGGCCGCACCTGAAGATGCGCCTGTACGCGCGGGACACGTTCACCGGGGGCACCGATCAGTTCGTCCTGCGCGACGTCGCCGAAGATCTGACGGCGGTGCTCTGCTACGACCTGCCGTCGAACGTCGTGACCGTGGCCGCGGACTCCCTGGGCAAGTGGAACGTGTCGCAGGAGGAGCTCTACTACCAGGCGCTCGCCAACCAGCGGCGGACCGAGCGCGCGCCGATCGAGGACATCGACGTCGGCGGCGCGGTCGTGCGGGCGATGACCGGCGAGAGCTTCTTCATCGCGTCGAACCTGCTCCTGCTCGGGGACTTCGTCACCGGCGAGACGCCGTTCGGGACGCTGGCGGCGGTGCCCAACCGCCACACGCTCATCTGGCACGCGATCACCGACCCGAGCGCCCTGCGCGCGATCGACGCGATGGTCGTGATGGCGTCGAACCTGTGCGCCGAGGGCCCGGGCTCGATCTCGAGCAACCTGTTCTGGTGCAAGGACGGCGCGATCAAGACGTTGCCCACCCGGGAGACCGAGGAGCACTACGAGTTCGTGCCGCCCGACGAGTTCGTGAACGAGGTGCTCGAGGCGCTGGCCGCCCGCGCCGAGCTGAATTGAGAAGGCCTCCGGGCCGCTTACTTCTTCAGCCGGCCGAACAGGCCCTTCTTCTCGGCCTTCACGCCCTCGTCCATCTCGGTCGCCAGCTCGCGCAGGAGCTCGCTCTGGCGCGACGACAGCTTGGTCGGGATCTCGACCTTCCAGCGCACGACCTGATCGCCGCGGCCCTGCTTGCCCAGCCGCGGCACGCCGGCGCCGCGGCGGATGACGTGGTCGCCCGGCTGGGTGCCCGCCTTGATCTCGACCGTCGCGACCGCCTCGCAGTTCTCGTCGAGCGTCGGCACCTCGACCTCGCCGCCGAGGATCGCCTTGACGAAGCTGACCGGGACCTCGGTCAGGATGTCGTCGCCCTCGCGCTGGAAGCGCTCGTCGCCGCGCACGTGCAGGACGACGTACAGGTGGCCCGCCGCGCCGCCGCCGGGCGGCGTCTCGCCCTTGCCGGCCAGGCGCAGCGTCTGGCCGTCATCCACGCCCGGCGGCACCGTCACCGACAAGGTCGTGGTCTCGACCTGCGTGCGCCGACCGTTGCAGTCGCCGCACGCCTCCTTCACGACGCGACCCTCGCCGCGGCAGCGCGGACAGGTGCTCTGCACCATGAAGAAGCCCTGGTTGTGCACGACCTGCCCGCGGCCATTGCAGGTGTGACAGGTCTCCGGCTTGGTCCCGGCCTTGGCGCCCGAGCCGCTGCACGTCGTGCACGACACGTCGCGCTGCACCTTGATGTCCTTGGTGACGCCCCACACCGCCTCGGCGAACGTGAGCTGCAGGTCGACGCGGACGTCGTTGCCGCGCGCCTGGCGACGCGCGCCGCCGCCGGCGCGGCCGCCGAAGAAGTCGCCGAAGATGTCGCCGAACGCCGAGAAGATGTCCTCGACCGAGCCGAAGCC
>DDTA01000265.1 GCA_002344285.1 Myxococcales bacterium UBA2376 | reverse complement strand
CACGACTTCCGGCCCGACTACCGCCGCATCGGCGCGCTGGTGCGCGAGCTTCGGCCGCCGCGGGTGGCGGCGTTCACGGCGACGGCGACGCCCGAGGTGCGCGCCGACATCGCCGAACAGCTCGCGATGTCGAGCCCGCGCGTGCACGTGCGCGGCTTCGACCGGCCCAACCTGTACTACGCGATCGAGAAGGTGCGCGGCATCGAGGAGAAGAGCCAGCGCCTGGTGCAGCTCGCGCGCACGCGCGACGGCGGCGTCGCGCTGGTGTACGCGGCCACGCGCAAGAACGCCGAGAAGTACGCCGACACGCTGAAGCGCGCCGGGATGCGCGTGCGCGTCTACCACGCCGGCCTCGACGACAAGTCGCGCGACGAGGCCCAGGACGTGTTCATGGCCGGCAAGCTCGACGCGATCGTCGCGACCAACGCGTTCGGCATGGGCGTCGACAAGAGCGACATCCGCGTGGTGATCCACGCCGACGTGCCGCGCAGCCCCGAGGCGTACTACCAGGAGTGCGGGCGCGGCGGGCGCGACGGGCGGCCCACGCGGTGCGTGCTGCTCTTCGGCGCGGGCGACGCGCGGCTGCAGGAGTTCCTGATCGACGCGTCGTACCCGAGCACCGAGCAGCTGCGCGGCCTGTGGAAGCTGCTCAAGGAGCGGCCCGAGCTCGGCGCCGGCGACGTGGAGAGCAAGGTCGGCGGGCTCTTGCCCGGCGAGCCGCACGCGTCGACGGTGAGCTCGGCGTTGCGGCTGCTCGAACGCCACGGGCTCCTGCGGCGCGAGGACGACGTCTACGAGGCGGTGCGCCCGGATCCGGGGCTGTATCCGCCGCTCGACGTCGAGGGGCTCACCCGGCGCGCCGAGGTCGAGCGCGGCAAGCTGCGCGCGATGGTCGAGTTCGCGTGGTCGTCGCGCTGCCGGCGGCAGATGATCCTCGAGTACTTCGGCGACGAGGAGTGGAGCGACCGGGCGCGGCGCTGCGGCGCGTGCGACGCGTGCGACGCGATCGCCCATGGCGGCTCGGCCGAGATGGACGACAAGACCAAGCGCGGCATCGAGCGCCTGCTCCTGCTCGTCGGCAGCCTGCACGGCCGGTTCGGGCGCACGCGCATCGCGGCGCTCGCCGTCGGCGCCCAGGACGAGGACCGTCGCTGGGACGACGTGCCCGAGGTCGGCTGCCTGAAGGGGTGGACGCAGCGCGACGTGCTCGACACGCTGCGCGCGCTCGAGGGCGCCGGGATGATCGTCGCGTCGCGCGGCGAGTATCCGACGATCTCGACGACGCGGCAGGGCGACCTCGCGAGCCTCGGCAAGGTCGACGTGTCGACGCTGGGCCTCGGCCTCTCGTTGAGGAAGACGACCGGGCGCCCGTCGAAGATCAAGCCGCGCGTCCGCAAGCGGACCTGACCGTCGCGATCGGGCGGATTTTCGCCAACGCCGGGCGCTACGCTGCATGTCCGGATCACGATGGCGAACGAGACCCGACCCTGCGATCCGCATGCCCTGCTGGAGCATTCGGCCTGGCTGCGGCGGCTCGCCCTGAGCCTGGTGCGCGACAGCGCCGCGGCCGACGACCTGGTGCAGGAGACGTGGGCGGCGGCGCTGCGGCGGCCGCCGGACCGCGAGCGTCCGCTGCGCCCGTGGCTGCGGCGCGTGCTCGAGAATGCCGCGCGCTTCCGGTGGCGCGGCGATCGCAACCGCGCGGCGCGCGAGGAGCGCGTGGCGTCGGTGGGCGACGACGAGGCGACGCCGTCGGCCGAGGAGCTGCTCGCGCGGCACGAGACGCAGCAGCTGCTCGCGCGCCTGGTGAGCGAGCTGGAGGAGCCGTTCCGCACGACGGTGCTGCTCTGCTACGGCGAGGGGCTGGCACCGTCGGAGGTCGCGCGCCGGCAGGGAATCCCCGCGGGGACCGTGCGCTCGCGCCTGAAGACGGCGATCGATCGCCTGCGCGAGCGCCTCGACGACGCGCACCGCGGCGACCGCCGCGCATGGATGCTCGCCCTCGCGCCGTTCGCGACCGCGGCGCCCCCGGCGCCGCACGCGGCCGCCAGCGCGACGAACGCGTCGCCCGGCGCGGGCTCCGCCGGCACGGGCGCGGGCGCGGGCGCGGGCGCGACACCCTGGGTGCTGCTCGCGCTCGCGCTGGTCGCGGTGCTCGTGGCGGTGCTGGTGATCGCGGCGCGACGCGACGAGGCGCGTGTGGGCGGCGCGGGGGCGAGCTCGGCCGCGCAGGTGGCGGCAGCGACGAACCGCGCGACGCGACCGGCGGAGCTCGGAGATCCGTTCGCACGCGTGGCGGCGATCGCGGCCGACAAGCCGCCGGGGTGGATCGCGCAGGAGGGCGTCCCGGCGCGGCGCATCGCGGGACGTGTCGTCGACGGCGGCAAGCCGGCCGTCGGCGCGCTCGTCCGGCTGACCAGCGAGCTGTCGCTCGCCGGCATGGTGCCGGCGCTCGAGCAACGCACCGACGCGGAGGGACGATTCGACTTCGGGGAGCACGTCGCGCGGCCGTACGCGGTCGGGGCCGCGGCGCCCGACCGCCTCGCGGCGATCCACCGCGTCGACCTGCGCGATCCGGGCCTGCGCTCCGACGCGCTCGAGCTCGCGCTCCTGCTGTGCGCGGGCGCGTATCACGGGCGGGTACTGGACGTCGGCGGCTCGCCGATCGCCTACGCGCAGCTCCGGCGCGAGGACGTGATCGGCACCGCGGCCGACGCCGACGGTCGCTACGAGCTGTGCGTCTTGCCCAGCGCGGAGCGCGTGGAGCAGCTGCGAGTCGTCGTCCGTGCTCACGGCTACGGCGCGGTCACGATCGAGCGAGCGCCGGCGGGACGCGTGCGGCGCGACATCGTCCTCACGCCGGAGGCGGTGATCGCGGGCCGCGCGCTCGACGAGCGCGGTGCGGCGGTCGCCGATGCCAAGATCTGGCTCGAGCCCGATCTCGACGGGCGCCGCCCCCCGAGCGAGCAGTCGGCCATGCTCCTGGCCGTGACCGACGCCGAGGGGCGCTTTCGCTTCAGCGGCGTCCACGGCGGGCGCCACCGCCTCGACGGCGCCTCGCGTGGGAGGACCGCGGAGCGTCAGACGCTGGTGGTCGCCGCGGGCGCCGACGTCGGCGACGTCGCGCTCGTCATGCGGGCGACGGGCCGTGTGCGCGGACGCGTGACGCGAGGCGGCCAGCCGGTCGCGGGCGCGCTCGTTCACGCGCCCGGAGATCTCTCCGACACGGCGGTGAGCCAGCCCGACGGCACCTTCGTGCTCGATCGCGTCGCGGCGGGCGAGCAGCGCCTCGTCGCGACGCCGTTCCTCGTGAAGCGCCCCGAGGTGATCGACGTCGTCGGTGGCGCGGAGCAGGAGGTCGAGCTCGAGGTCGCCGTACAGGCCAGCGTCTCGGGCACGGTGCGGCGGAACGGCGCGCCGGTGCCGTATGCGCGCGTCAACCTCAGCGGACCGACCCCGGTCTCGCAGCAGACCGACGGCGAGGGTCGCTACCGCGTCGACGGGCTGCGCGCGGGGACCTACGGCTTCTACGTCGATGACAAGCGACGACGGGCGTACAACCGGGGAGGTGGTCTCGAGGTCAAAGAGGCGGCGCACCACGTCTTCGATTTCGAGCTGGAAGCGGGCGCACGGGTCACCGGCGTCGTCGTCGACGGGCGTGGTCAGCCGGTGGTCGAGGTGATGGTGCTCTTCGCCAGCCGAAACGGGGACGAGGGGCGCTGCATGACCGACGCGCTCGGCGCGTTCGACTGCGCCACGATGAACGGGGAAGGTGCGTATACGGCGCGCGTGTTCCCGAGCGACCACGAGACCGTTGCGTTTCCGTTCGTCGGCGCGCCGCCGCCGCCCGTCACCCTCGCCGACGGCAACGCGCAGGTCGACGGGGTGCGCCTCGTGATCGACCCGCGGCGGCTCGCCATCCACGGTCGCGTCGTCGATGACGCCGGGCGGCCGGTCGCCGACGTTCCCGTCCACGCCTGGGGCGATGGCGTGCGGCGCGACCGCTGGAGCCAGGCGCCGTCGGGGGTCACCGACGTCGACGGCGGGTTCGTGATCGACGCGCTCGCGCCGGGCGCCTACGAGCTGGAGGTCGAGGCGCTCGACGGTTCTCGCAATCCGCGCAGCGTCGCGCAGGCCGGCGCGCGTGACGTCGCGCTCGTCGTCGCACGACCGACCTGCACCGAGGCCTCCCGCAGCTACCGCCTGCGCACCGAGCCCGACGGGATCGGCGCGCGCCCGCCCGCGCGCGTGGTGTGGGGGGAGCGCGCGGAGCGCATCGAGCTGGTCGGCTGGGACGTCCCGGCGACGGTGAAGCGCGGGCAACCGTTCGAGATCGTCGTCTACTTCCGCGCGCTCGCGCCGCTGGATCGGCCGTGGAAGGTGTTCGTGCACGTGGACAGCGTTCGCGATCGCGCGCGCCACCTGGCCGATCACGAGCCGTTGAACGGGGAGTGCCCGACCGCGGCGTGGCAGCCCGGCGACCTGCTCGTCGATCGTGTCACGACCACGATCCGCGACACGCTGCCCGCCGGCAGCTACGCGATGTGGATCGGCTTCTACACGGGCTGGCCACCCCGCTGGCGGAACCTCGAGGTCCACACTGCTCCCGCGGCCATGTGGGATCCGGCGTACGAACGCATCAAGATCACGGAGCTCACGGTCGAGTAGTCGCGTCGACGATCACGCCGAGGCCGTCGACGTAGACGTCGTCGACGGCGAGCTCGACGGCGATCGATTCGAACGCGACGCGCTCGCCCGAGCCGTACTCGTCGAGGTGCCAGCGGCGGCCGTCGCGGCGGTAGACGTCGATGCGGCGCTCGCGCTGCGAGACGAGCACGTACTCGCGGAGCGAGCGAAGGCGGCGGTAGTCGGCGAACGTGTCGCCGCGGTCGGCCGCCGCGGTCGTGTCGGAGAGGACCTCGATGATCACGGTCGGGTTGACGACGGCGTGGTCGTCGTCCGGGTCGCGCTCGATCTCGCTGCAGACGACGTGGAGGTCGGGGTACGTCGCGCGGTCGGAGGCGCGGATGCGGACGCGCACGTCGGCGGGCAGGACCACGCAGGGGCGGCCGTCGAGCGTGCGCGAGAGCACGGCGCCGAGGCGGCTGATCAGCCGTCCGTGCTCGACGCTACCACCGGCCATGGCGAGGACCTCACCGGCCACGTACTCGTGCCGCACGTCGCTGCCCGCCTCGAGCTCGAGGTACTCGGCGTAGGTCACGCGGCGCCGCGCGGGGCCCATGCGTCACCGTACCACGCGGCGGTCCGGGGACCGTCCGCCGCGAACTGCGCTACACCGGGGCATGGCCACGTCGCTCCGTCTCGCCGGCGCCCCGCCCGAGCCGGCGCCAGGTGTGCCCGCCTGGGCCGCCAAGGGCTTCCGCCCGTTCTTCCTGCTCGCGGCCGCGTTCGCGGCGGTGATCGTGCCGGCGTGGTTGTTCGCCATCGAGGGCGTCATCCGTCCCGATGGCTATCTCGATCCGATGACCTGGCACGCGCACGAGATGCTCGTCGGCTACACCGCCGCGGTGATCGCCGGGTTCCTCCTCACCGCGGTCGGCAACTGGACCGGTCGCGAGACCGCGGTCGGCTGGCCGCTCGTCGCGCTGGCGGCGCTGTGGCTCGCCGGGCGCGTGGCCTTCGCGGCGGCGGCGAGTTTGCCGGAAGCGGCCGTCGCCGCGCTCGACCTCGCGTTCCTGCCGGCGCTCGCGCTCGCGATCGGACGGCCGCTCGTCGCGACGAAGAACCGGCGCAACTACCCCGTGCTCGTCCTCGTGATCGCGCTGTGGGGCGCGAACCTCGCGATGCACCTCGACGTGCTCGGGTACGCGCCGGGATGGCGGTGGCGCGCGACGTTCGTGCTCGTCGATCTGAGCACGCTCCTCATCCTGTTCTTTTCAGCGCGCATCTTCCCGATGTTCACGCGCAACGCGACCGGCGTCGCGACCGTGCGCAACGTGCCGTCGCTCGACCGCGCGACGGTGGCGGCGATGGTGGCGCTCACCCTCGTCGACGCGGCGCGCCCCGGCCACGCGATCGCGCCCTGGCTGGCGGCGCTGGTCGCGGCGCTCGCGCTCGCGCGCAGCGTGACGTGGGGCGCGCAGCACACGGCGCGCCACCCGCTCCTCTGGATCCTGCACCTCGGCCACGCCTGGATCGTCGTCGGCCTCGCGCTGCGCGCGCTCGCCGCGGTCACCGACACCGTCACGCTGTCGTCGTGGGTGCACGCGCTGACCGTGGGGGGCATCGGCTGCGTCACGCTGGGCATGATCGCGCGCGTGGCGCTCGGTCACTCGGGCCGGCCGCTCGCGACCACGCCGCTGGTCATGGCGGCGTTCGCGCTGGTCGGCGCCTCGGCGCTCGTCCGCGTGGCCGGTCCGTTCCGGACCGGATGGTACGAGCCGGCGCTCCACACCTCGGGGGCGCTGTTCGCGCTCGCGTTCGCCGCGTACGTGCTCGCCTACGCTCGCATCCTCACGTCGCCGCGCGCCGACGGGAAGCCGGGCTGACGCTGCCGAGGCGGGTGATCTTGCGGTAGGGTGCCGCCTGCCATGGCGACGGAGGATCCCGAGCTCGCCGACATCCACCTGACCGACGTGCCGCGGCTGGCCGGCGGCGCCGGGGCGATCACGTCGACCGCGCGGTTCCTGCGCCGCGAGAGCGGGCTCGGGCGCGGGGCCAAGGCGCTGCTCGCGATGAATCAGACGAGCGGGTTCGACTGCCCGGGCTGCGCGTGGCCGGAGCCCGCGCACCGCTCGCGTTTCGAGTTCTGCGAGAACGGCGCCAAGGCGATCGCCGAGGAGGCGACCACGCGACGCGCGACGCCGGAGCTCTTCGCCGAGCGCTCGGTCGACGAGCTGCGCGCGCTCTCCGACTTCGAGCTCGGGCAGCTCGGCCGGGTCACCGAGCCCATGGTGCTGCGCGCGGGCGATCGCCACTACCGGCCGATCACGTGGGACGAGGCGTTCGCGCTCGCGGCGGCGGAGCTGCGCGCGGCGGGGCCGGCGGCGAGCGCGTTCTACACGTCGGGGCGCACATCGAACGAGGCCGCGTTCCTCTACCAGCTCGTCGGGCGCTGGTTCGGGACGCCGCACTTCCCCGACTGCGCCAACCTGTGCCACGAGTCGAGCGGCGTCGCGCTCGCCGAGACCATCGGCGTGGGCAAGGGCACGGTGCAGCTCGACGACTTCGAGCAGGCCGACCTCATCCTGGTGATCGGGCAGAACCCGGGCACCAACCACCCGCGCATGCTGTCGACGCTGCGCGAGGCGGCGCAGCGCGGCGCGACGATCATCGCCATCAACCCGCTGCGCGAGCCCGGGCTCGTGCGTTTCTCGCACCCGCAGAAGCCGCTCGACGTCCTGCGCGGCGGGGTCGCGCTCGCCAAGGAGCACATCGCGGTGCGCATCGGCGGCGACCAGGCGCTGCTCCAGGGCGTGGCCAAGGCGGTGGTCGAGCTCGGCGCGCTCGACCACGACTTCCTCGCCGCGCACACGACCGGCCTGGACGCATACCGCGCGCATCTGGCGGCGCTCGACTGGCGCGAGCTCGAGGTCCAGGCCGGCGTGCCCGAGGCGACGATGCGGTCGCTGGCCGAGCGTTACGCCGCCGCCGAGCGCGTCATCGCGTGCTGGGCGATGGGGCTCACGCAGCACCCGCACGCGGTCGCGATGATCCAGGAGATCTCGAACCTGATGCTGCTGCGCGGTAACGTCGGCAAGCCGGGCGCGGGGCTCTGTCCGGTTCGCGGACACTCGAACGTGCAGGGCGATCGCACGATGGGCATCACGGCGCGGCCCAAGCCCGGCTTCCTCGACGCCCTCGACCGCGACTTCGGCGAGGCGGGCTTCGTCGCCCCGCGCGGCGCCGGCCTCGACACCGTCGACACGCTGCACGCGATGCGCGATGGGCGTGTCACCGCGCTGGTCGCGCTCGGCGGCAACCTGGTGTCGGCGACGCCCGACACCGACGTCACCGCCGCGGCGCTCGACGGCTGCCGCTTCACGGCGTCGATCACCACCAAGCTCAACCGCACGCACCTCCACCCGGGCACGACCGCGCTGCTCCTGCCGTGCCTCGGCCGCACCGAGGTCGACCAGCAGGCGGGCGGCGCGCAGTTCGTGACCGTCGAGGACTCGATGTCGGTCGTGCACCGCTCGCAGGGTGTGCTCCAGCCGGTGAGCGAGCACCTGCGCAGCGAGCCGGCGATCGTCGCCGGCCTCGGCCGTGCGCTCCTCGGGGACGTGCTGCCCTGGGACGCGCTCGTCGGCGACTACGACCGGCTCCGCGACCTCATCGCGCGCACCATCCCGGGCTTCACCGACTTCAACGTGCGCGTGCGCGAGCCGCTCGGCTTCGTCCTGCGCAACGCGGCGCGGGAGCGCGACTTCTCCGGCATCGGCGGCCGCGCGCGCTTCACGATCGGCCATGCGCCCGACCTTCGGCTACCCCCGGGCCGCCTGCGCATGATGACCATCCGCAGCCACGACCAGTACAACACCACCGTCTACGGCCTCGACGATCGCTACCGCGGGATCAAGGGCGAGCGCCGGGTCGTCTTGCTCAACAGCGCCGACATGGTGACGCTCGGCCTGGTCGAGCGTCAGGTCGTCGACCTCGTCAGCGAGCACAACGGCACCGAGCGCCGCGTCGCCCGCTTCATCGTCGTCCCCTACGACATCCCCGCCGGCAACTGCGCGACGTACTTCCCCGAGGCCAACCCGCTCGTCCCGCTCGACTCGGTCGCGCTCAAGTCGAACACGCCGACGTCCAAGTCGGTCGTCGTGCGTGTCGTCCCGACGGCGGCCTAGAACTCGAACTGCACGACGCCGCCGACTTCCTTGGCGGTCACCGTGGGCGCGACGATGATGTTGCGCTTCTTGCGCGACGACAGCGGCCGCTCCGTGCCCGGCTTCTTCGGGGCGATGTAGCCCTTGTAGAAGAAGTAGCCGGCGGCGAGGCCGGCCGCGATCGTCACCGGCACGCCGATCTGGGTCAGCTTCTTGCCGGTGAGGCCGTCCTTGCAGGGCTGCAGGTCCGAGTCCTCGGGCGTCTCGTCGTGGCACTTCGACGGATCCGAGAGGTTGTCGGGCGAGCCCTCGTTCGGCTTGATGAGGCCGAAGTAGCCGTACGCCCAGGTGCCGGCGCCGATCGCCGTCACCGCCGTCGTCGTCCAGAACAGGGCGCGCGCGCCGCCGCCCGGACGGTCGTGATCCGAGATGTGGCCGGTGATGATGCGGCCGTCTCCGCCGCCGCCGCCGCCACCGCCGCCGGTGCCGACATCGCCGCCGCCCGTGCCGCCGCAGGTGCCGAGCGCGTTCTTGGCCAGGTCGACCTTCTGCGTCGCGTCCTTGCCACCCTCGACCGAGACCTTGCCCTCGTGGCGCACGTAGCAGTCGGACTCCACGGCGAGCTTGTAGTCGCCGGCGTCGAGGCCGGTGATGCGCGCCGTGCCGCCGACGAGGTTGCCGCGCGGCTCGCCGTCGAGGAAGACGGTGCCGGTCTCGACGTTCGCCTTCACCACCAGCGTGCCCTGCGTCGACGCGCCGGAGATCTTCGCATACAGCTTCTTGCCCCAGGTGGACAGCGCGGCGCCGGACGCCTCGCCGAACGGGACGACCTCGGTGGTGCTGCGCTCCGCCGACTTGGTCTCGACGTTGAGCAGCTTGAGCGAGACCTGGTAGCCGTTCGAGCGCTTCTCGACCTTGCCGTAGAGCAGGCGGTCCGCCGCGAGCTCGGCGCCGATGGCGGCCATGCACGCGTTCGCCTCGTTCTCGCAGTCCGAGAGGAGCTTCATCTCGATGAGATTTTTGTCACTGCCGGGGGCCAGGGCGAACGGACCCGTGCCGGCGCGCGCCCGCTGGCGCAGGGCCTCGGTCAGGGCCTCGGCGAACTGCGTCGCCTTGGCGTCCATGCTGCCGTCGTCGACGA
This sequence comes from Myxococcales bacterium UBA2376, assembly GCA_002344285.1. GTDB lineage: Bacteria > Myxococcota_A > Polyangia > Haliangiales > Haliangiaceae > UBA2376. The sequence continues at coordinate 14,820 of DDTA01000265.1, read as the reverse complement.
TCTCGAGGCCGAGGATGGCGATGGACGGCTTGCCCGCGAACGCAGGGCTGGCCACCGCGAGGATGGCGAACGTGACGAGGATACCCAGGACTCGCTTCATGACTCCCCCGGTTGCGCGGAGTATACACACACTACCACCAAGTGAGACCGGCTTTCCTCCGCACGCTGTCGGCTCGCATCCTCGCCGGGTTCGCGCTCCTGATCGTCGTGTTCGGCGCCACGATGATCTGGATCGTGGCCTACATGAATGACCTCCGTTCGGAGATCGAGGTCATCCGCACGCGCTACCTCAAGCTGACCATCGACTCGAAGGACCTCGCCGGCCAGCAGCAGCTCCTCTTCGCCTACCTGCGAGACGAGATGGCCGACGAGGGCACGCCGACGATGGTCGGCCGCCGCCTGCACCGCCTGCGCACGGCGCGCACCGATCTGCTCGACCGCCTCTCGTCGACGCTCGGCGCGATGCGCGACCTGCCGCGCGGCCACGCCACGGTCGTCCGCAAGTACCAGGACCGCACCGCGTCGATGAAGCGCGCGGTCGCGCAGCTCGGTGAGACGTACACCACGCTGCTCGCCGCGCCGCCGCTCGCCCGCTCGCTGTCGGCGGATCCCCCGACCGGCGATCCGGCCAAGCTCCAGGCCGCGGTCGCGGCCAAGCAGCAGCTGCTCGACGGCGAGTACCGCCTCTATCAGTCGATGGGGGAGCTCGCGGATCAGCTGCGCGTGCGGACGGAGCGCATCGCGGCGAACCTCGAGTACAACGCCTCGCGCCTGCGGCTCTACACCGGCGTGATGGGCCTCGTGGCGGTGTTCGCCGGGCTCCTCGTGACGGCGTGGGTCACCCTGTCCTTGCGCCCGCTCGGGCGCCTCCGCAGCGCGTCCCGGCGCATCGCCGCCGGCGAGTACGGCAGCCGCATCGACGAGAACGGGCCGGCCGAGGTCGCCGACCTCGCCCGCGAGTTCAACGCGATGGGGCGCGCCGTCGAGGAGCGCGAGCGCGAGCTGGTCCGCTCCGAGCGGCTCGCCGCCGTCGGCAAGATGGCTGCGATGATCACGCACGAGGTGCGGAACCCGCTGTCGTCGATCGCGCTCAACACCGAGCTGCTCGAGGAGGAGCTCGCGGAGTCGCCGGGCGAGGCGCGCGACATCTGCCGGGCGATCACGCGCGAGGTCGATCGCCTGACCGCGATCACCGAGGAGTACCTGTCGTTCGCGCGGCTGCCCAAGCCTCGGCTCGCCTCGGGCTCCGTGCCCGCGCTGGTGGACGACCTCGCCCGCTTCGTGCGCGAGGACCTGGCGGCGCGCAAGGTCGAGCTGGTCGTCGAGCACGAGGCCGACGTGCCACCGGCGATGTTCGACGACGGCCAGATCCGCCAGGCGCTGCTCAACCTGGTGCGCAACGCGTCGGAGGCGGTCGCCGGGCGCGGCGAGGGGCACGTCTGGGTGCGGACGTCGGCCACCCAAGATCGCGTGATCGTGGCGGTTGCGGACGACGGCACCGGCATCGCGCCGGAGCTGCGCGAGCGCCTCTTCGACCCGTTCGTCTCGACCAAGGACGGCGGCACGGGGCTGGGCCTGGCGTTGACCCACCAGATCGTCAAGGACCACGGCGGGGCGATCCAGGTGACGTCGAACCCGGGCGAGGGCGCGACGTTCGCGATCGAGCTCCCGCGCGCGTAGTCCGTGGAGTTGCGCCGGCGCGCTGCGCGAGAGACAATGTTTTCAGAGGGATGGACGACCACGACCCGCCGCCGCACGAGAAGCGGAAGCACCACCGCACCGGGGTGACGCTGCTCGTCGAGTACGACGCGCCGGAGGAGCTCCTCACCGACTACACCGACAACCTGTCGAGCGGCGGCACGTTCGTCGCGACGGCCCGCGAGCTCGAGATCGGTTCGTCCGTGCGCCTCGCGCTCTCGTTCCCGGGGCTGCTCGAGACGGTGGGCATCGACGGCGTCGTGCGCTGGGTGCGCGGCGGCGAGGAGCCGGGCGTGGGCATCGAGTTCCTCGAGGGTGAAGGCCGGACGCGACTGGCGGAGGTGATCGAGCGCATCCGCTCGAAGGATCCCAAGACGGTGTCGCGGCTGGTGCGCGTGCTCGTCGTCGAGGACAACCCCCACGTGGCGTCGTTCCTGGGCGACGGTCTGACTGGCTCGAGCCGGCGCAACTCCGACGTGGCCTTCCACGTGCGCACCGCGGTCAATGGCCGCGATGCGCTCGAGCTCCTGCGCAGCGAGACCTTCGACGCGCTCATCATCGACGTCTACCTGCCGGTGATCGACGGCGCCCACGTGATCGAGAAGGTGCGCACCACGCTCGGGCTGAAGACGCTCCCGATCATCGCGGTCTCGGCCGGCGGGCCGGGCGCGCGCGACGCCGCGCTGGGGGCCGGGGCCGACATCTTCCTCGACAAGCCCATGCGGCTCCGCCAGATCATCGAGACCATGCGCCAGCTCATGAAGCTGTGATGCCGATCTGATGTCGAGCCGTCGGGGAACGGGAGTAGATTCCGCGGCGATGAGGCACCTGGGACTCCTGCTGGCGTTCGCGTGCGCCGCGTGCGGCAGCTCCGCCACCGGCGTGGGCGGTGACGACGATGGCGTGGCGGCCGACGCGACCGGCGGAGGTGACGGCTCGGGCGGCAACCCCGACGCGGCCGGTCCACGCACCGTGCGCTTCGTCGCGATGGGCGACACGGGCGAGGGCAACAGCACGCAGGCCCAGGTGGCCGCGGCGATCAAGACGGTGTGCGACGCGGCCGGCGGGTGCGACTTCGTGATCCTGCTCGGCGACAACATCTACGACTCGGGCGTGAGCGGCGTCGACGACATGCAGTGGCAGATGAAGTTCGAGATCCCGTATCAGGACCTCGACATGCCGTTCTACGCCGCGCTCGGCAACCACGACTACGGCGGCGAGCTGCTCGGGCTCGACCTGGGCGGCCTCGGCAACGAGTTCGACAAGGGGCCGCTCGAGGTGCAGTACACGCAGGTCTCCGACAAGTGGGAGATGCCGGCCACGCACTACACGATCAAGCGGGAGAACCTCGGGATCATCGTGCTCGACACCAACTCGATCCTGTGGAGCAACACCGAGCACGGCGATCAGCGCGCGTGGTACCCGACGGCGCTCGCCGAGATCGCGGGCACCGACTGGAAGTTCGCGGCGGGGCACCACCCGTATCGCTCGAACGGCACCCACGGCAACGCCGGGGCCTACGACGCGCCGGAGCTCCTGGGCATCACGCTTCCGAACCCGCTGCCCATCCAGAACGGCAACGACCTGAAGGCGTGGTTCGACGATGTCGTGTGCGGCACCGTCGACGTCTACATCTGCGGCCACGACCACGAGCGTCAGTGGCTGAACGAGCCGGGCGCGCTGTGCGGCACCGAGATGATCGTGAGCGGCGCCGGCGCGAAGCTCACCGACCTGCAGGACCGCGGCAACCAGTACCACTGGCAGGACGACACCGAGGAAGGCTTCTTCCTGTTCGAGATCACCGGCAAGCGCCTGGTCGGCCGTGCGTACGGCAAGGACGCGGTGATGGACTACGAGCGCGTCCTCACCAAGCCGTAGCTACTCGCCGAGGAAGCCGCACACCGAGTCCGAGCGCGCGAGGTTGGCGAGGTCGGCGGCGGCGGGCCCGCAGACGTGCGCGCCCTGGCACCAGCCGCCGCCGGTACGACACGCGACCTCGCAGCGGTTCGCGCCTGCGCCGGCCGTGGCCTCGACGCAGCGGAGGCCGCCAGAGCAGTCCTGGTCGGAGGCGCATTCGCCGCGCGTCGACTGGTTGAGGACGAACGTGGGCGTGCACGCGCCGGTGGCGCAGGTGTAGCCAGGCGGGCAGGGGCGGGTGCCGTCGCACTCGGCGCCGTCGAGGCAGGTGCGGAAGTGACCGTCGGCGATGTCGAGGCACGAGCCGTCGTGGCAGTCGCGGTCGTGCTCGCACGGACGGGCGCACGCGAGGAACGGGCCGCCGAAGCCCATCGCGCCGAGGCAGCGCTCGCCCGCTGTCAGGTCGCAGTCGCAGTCGAGGGTGCACGGCGAGAGGCCGCAGGCGCGCCCCGGCGCAGGCCCGACGGTGATCGTGAACGACGCGGCCGTCGACGCGCCGCCGCCGCGCACGGTCCAGGTCCCGGCGGTGAGCCCGGAGAGGGTCACGATGCGCGTCTGCGACGCGGTGAGCGTGCACGTGGGCTGTCGCGCGAACGCGCGCGGCGTGATCGTGACCGTGCGGTCGGCGGCCTCGATCTCGACGTCGGGCATGGCCCAGAGGTCACACGTGAGGCCTCCGTGCTCGACGGCGACGCGGGTCGAGCGTCCCTCGGCGAGCGCGCTCGTGTCCTCGTAGCGGTAGAGCAACGTGGCGGCGCGCGGCTCGAGGCGCCAGGTGTACATGCCGGCGTCGGGGTTCGGCGTGCAGTCGGCGCACGCGTCGGGATCGCCGCCGCCGTTGCCGCCGCCGCCGCCGCACGCGGCGAGGAGGACGAACGCGAGTGCGCGCATCAGTACGGGCGTCCGCCGGTGTTGCCGCCGGGCGCGTAGTTGCAGACGACGGTCGACCCGTACTGGAGGCCGGGGCAGTTGTGGAGCGCGCAGCCGACCTTCGTCGTCGTGCGCCAGACCACCTGCGTCCAGTGGCCGCACACGCCGCTGCACGAGTTGTTCTGGTAGTTGTAGTTCGCCTGCTCCTGGATCCACAGCGCGACCGCCGCGGTGCCGCTCGCCTGGCCGCCCGAGCCGTAGATGTTCTCGCCGACGTACTCGGGGTAGCCCTGCGAGCGCCCGTCGTTGTGATCGACGAGGCCGATCGGCGGATCGACGTCGACGCACTGCTGCGCCCAGGTCTGCGCGATCTGGGCGAGCTGCGGATCCCAGACGAGCGGCGGCACGCCGACCTCGGCGCGCTCGACGTTGTGCGCGTCGGTCGTGCCCACGAGGCCCGGTGGCTCGCCGACGACCGGCGGCGCGTCGATGTTGCTGCCGGTCCCGCCGCCATCGCCGCCGCTGCCGCTGCCGGTGCCGCCGCCGTCGCCGTCACCGGGACCGCCGTCGATCTCGCCGGTACAGGCCGCGGCCACCGTGAACGCGATTACGGCATGGACGACCCGCATGCTCCGATGGTACACCGCCCGCGAAAGGAGCTATCGCCGAACTAGACGCTGCCACCGATGGGTGACGGGAAGCCGGTGCGAGACCGGCACAGCCCCCGCTACTGTGACCGAGGACGAACGCGGCACGAAGCCACCGGAAACGGGAAGGCGCCGCAAGTAGGACGAATCGGGAGTCAGGAGACCGGCCCATCGCGAAGAGCTCCGGGGTGTGAGTCCATGGGACGCCAGTCGGTCCACATAGCTCTTGCGTGCGCGTGCCTCTCGGCGCGCGCCGGGACGGCATCCGCCGAGCCCGAGCCGTCGCCGCCGCCCGACGAGACCATCATCATCGATGACCGGGCGCCGCGCGGCGGCGTCGCCGATCTGCTCGGCCCCGACGCGGAGGCTCGCGACCGGCGGCGCGCGCTCGCGGCGTCGTCGTTCCTGACCATCGTGCACGTCGACGAGCGCGCCGGGGAGACACGCGGGCTGGCGGAGGCGGTGGGCGCGGCGGTCGGCGCCGACGCGCGCTCGCTGGGCGGGCTCGGCAGCTTCTCGTCGCTCACGGTGCGCGGCGCCGCGCCCGGACACACGCAGGTGCTGGTCGACGGCGTCGCCCTGTCGCGCCTGGGTACGACGACGGTCGACCTCTCGCGCTTCGAGCTCGACGGGTTCGAGGAGATCGAGCTCTACCGCGGCGGCGTCCCGGTCGCGCTGGGCGGCGCGGGCGTGGGCGGCGCGCTCAACCTGGTGACGCGCGTCGGGCGTGGGCCCGGCGGCGAGCGGTGGCACGCCACCGCCGGGGTGGGCTCGTTCGGCGCGCGGAGCCTGCGGGTGCGCGCGGGCGACGGCGAGGCCGAGCGCGACGGCGGCGTCGCGTACGTCGCGACCGCGGGCTACGCCGGCGCGAACGGAGACTTCACGTACTTCGACGACGGCGGCACCAACCTCACCCTCGCCGACGATCGTATCGTGACCCGAGAGAACAACGGCTACGACGAGCTCGACGGCGCGCTGCGTCTCGCCGGTCGCCGCGCGGCGCTGCGCTGGGAGGCCGGCGCGCGCGCGTTCGCCAGGCAGCAGGGGCTGCCCGGCCCGGCCTTCGACCAGGCGATGCGCGTGTCGCTCGACAGCGCGGCGGCGATCGCCGACGGCGCCCTCACGTTCGACGAGCCGGCCGATGTCGAGGGGCTCGTCGTGCGCACCGCCGTGAACCTCGCCGCCGAGGCGCAGGCGTTCCGCGATCCCGACGACGAGGTCGGCAACGCCGCGCAGGATCGCCGCTACCTGACGCTCGCCGGCGGCGCCAGCGCGGCCGCGGTGCTCGCGCGCGGGCGTCACCGCGGCTCGGCGGCGCTCGAGCTGCGCGGCGACTACTTCCGCGATCGCGAGGTCGGCCCCAACATGCCGCTGCGCACGTACGGGACGCGCACCGGCGTCGCGCTCGCGATCGCCGACGACATCGGCGCGCTCGGCGGGCGGGTCGCGATCGAGCCGTCGGTGCGGGTCGAGCTCTTGCGCACCGATCCGCTCGCCGACGGCAGCGCCGGCGGCATGCCGGTCGAGCTGCCGTCGCGCACCGAGGCGCTCGCCAGCCCGCGGCTCGGCGCCCGCGTGCTCGTGCTCCCCGATCTCGCGATCAAGGCCAGCGCCGGTCGCTACGGCCGCGTGCCGACCGCGCTCGAGCTGTTCGGCGACCGCGGCTTCATCCTGGGCAGCCCGGACCTGCGCAGCGAGCGCGGGTGGGTCGGCGACGCCGGGCTGGTGTGGGCGCCGGGGCGCGCGCGCCGGTTCGTCGACCGCGTGTACCTCGAGGCCGCCGGCTTCTGGGCGCGGCCGCGCGATCCGATCGTGTTCGTCACCACCGGCGGCTTCGTCGCCCGTCCCGTGAACCTCCCGGGCGCGCGCATGCGCGGCGTCGAGCTCGTCGCCAGCGCGCGCGCTGCGCGCACGCTCACGCTGACCTCCAACTACACGCTCACCGACACGCGCGCCGAGTCGACGCAGCCATCGCTCGACGGCAAGCGCCTGCCCGGGCGCCCGCTGCACGCGCTCTACGGGCGCGCCGACGTCGCGCGCCGCGTGCTCGGCCGCGTCGCCGCGGTGTTCGCCGACGCGTCGTTCACGTCGGGCAGCTACCTCGACGACGCCGGCCTCGCGCTCGTGCCCGCGCGCTGGCTCTACGGCGCCGGCGTCAAGCTCGAGCTCGGCGCCGGCTTCACGCTCTCCATCGAGGGCAAGAACCTGCGCGACAACCGCATCGAGCTCGTGCCGCTCGATCCGGCGCCACGGCCCGATCTGGCCCGCATCCCGCGCGCCGTCTCCGACGTGGCCGGGTTTCCGCTACCCGGCCGCGCCGTCTATCTGCGTCTGGACTGGTCTCACTGAGCTCACCGCTCCCAGGAGTCATCGATGTCTCGCTTGCTCGCCTTCGCGCTCGTCGCCCCCGTCGCCCTCACCGCCGCCTGCGGCGGTGAAGACGAGAACATCCTGCCGTCGGTCGACGCCCCCGGCGTTCAGCCAGATGCCTCGGTCGACGCCGACACGACGCCGCGCCCCACCGCGGTCGCCGTCACCGGTGACTTCAGCGTCACCGGCATCCTGTCCACGATCGACGTCGCGAGCGGCTCGGTCACGCCCAACGCGCTGGCCGGCGTGGCCGGCGGCGAGCCGTGGATCCGCGCGATCGGCGACGAGCTCTTCATCGTCAATCGCGCCGGCGGCAACAACGTCACGATCGTGCGTCGCTCGCCGCTCGGCTTCGTCGACCAGTTCGGCACCGGCGCGGGCACCAACCCGCAGGACGTCGCCGTCGTCGGCAACAAGCTCTACGTGCCGGTGTTCGACGGCATGGGCGGTCTGCGCGTCATCGATCGCACGACCCGCATGATCAAGACCGTGTCGCTCGCCGCGCTCGATCCCGACATGGTGCCCAACTGCATCTCGGCGTACGCCGTCGGTGATCGCGTCTTCGTCGCGTGCGATCTCTTCGACGCCAACTTCGTGCCGCGCGGTCCGGGCAAGATCGCGGTGATCGACACCACCGACGATTCGGTCGTCACCTCGTTCGATCTCGCCAGCGCCAACCCGTTCGGACGCTTCGTGCGCTCCCCCGAGGGCAGCATGTTCGGCGGCGACCTCCTCATCCCGACGGTGCCGAACCTCACCAGCTACACCAACGGCTGCCTCGAGCGCGTGAGCGTCGGCGCGTCGCCCGGCGCCAACGGCTGCGCGGTCACCAACGCGACGCTCTCCGGCTACGTCGCCGCGGCCGACGTCGACCCCGAGGGCGACACGCTGTGGATCGCGGCGTTCGCGCTCAACGGCGACTTCTCGAACAACTTCGGCCGGCTCCGCCCGATCGATCTGTCCGACGGCACGCTCGGCGCCGAGGCCAGCCCGACCTCGCAGCTCATCTCGTCGGTCGCGGCGTGCCCCGGCGGCTACGTCGTCGCCGGCGACATCACGTTCGGCGCGTCGGGGGTGCGCATCTACCAGGACGGCACCGAGCAGACGACCGCGCCGCTCGACGTCGGTCGTCCGGTGAACGGGCCCAACGGCCTCGCCTGCTTCTGATCCGCGCGCGGCACGGCGGCGCGCTCACTCGCGGGGCGCGACGCAGTAGACCTCGCTCACGACCTCGATCGCCGCCTGCGGGCTGGTGTTGCGGTAGTCGCAGCGCCAGCCGGCCTGGGTCGCCGGGTCGCCCAGGTGCACCGGGCGCGCGGCGACGAGCTCCGCCATCCACATCGGATCGGCGTAGCAGCCGCCGGTGATGACGAGGTCGCGCGCGCGCTCGCACGTCGCGACCACCGACGCGACGAGGCCGGGGCCGACCGACACGCGCGCGTCGCGGCGCGACAGATCGTTCTTGCCCGCGTACGCGCCCGGCGGTCCGGCCGGGCCCTTTGGCCCCTGCGGGCCCTGCGGGCCCTGGAGGCCCTGCGGTCCCTGCAGCCCCTGGATCCCCTGCGGGCCCTCGATGCCCTGGGGACCCGGCGCGCCGGCCGGTCCCGGCGGTCCCTCGGGGCCGGTGCCCGGCGGACCGACCGCCCCTTGCGGGCCCTGCGGCCCGATCGGGCCGGGTGGCCCTTCGGGCCCGCGTGGACCGGCGATGCCGGCCTCGGGGCCGAGCGCGGCCAGCTCGCGGGCGACGCGCTTGGCGTCGACGACGGTGCCCTGCTGCTCGATCGCGACGATGCGGCCCTGCGCCGCCTCGAGCTCGGCCTGGAGCTTGTCGACGCGCGGGTCCGGCGAGGTGCCGCGGCACGCGGCGAGCGTCAGCGTCAGCGCCAGCGCGAGGCCCGGCGAGCGAACGAGCATGGCGCATCGTAGCCGTTTTTTTGCCCCGTTCTCCCGCGCGCAGTACCAGGGAGTAGCCATGATCGAACTGGTCGGCGTGACGTTCGCCCACGACGGCGGTGCCCCGCTGTTCGAGGACGCCGCGCTCGCCGTCGCCGCCGGTGAGGTCGTCGTCGTCGAGGCGCCCGCCGGCGCCGGCGCGTCGAGCCTCGCCCGCCTGCTCGCGGGTCGCGTGTTCGGCCACGGCCAGGTGGCGATCGGCGGCCGCGAGCTCGCGCGCCTGCGCTCGTCGTCGCGCGCAGCGTTGCGCCGCCGGCTCGGCGTCGTGCCCCAGGATCTCGCGCTCGTCGCCGAGCGCAGCGCGCTCGACAACGTCGCGCTCGCGCTGGAGATCGACGGCGTGCCCCGCGCGCGCCGCCGGGTGCGCGCGGCCGAGGCCCTCGCCGCCGTCGACGTGCCGGGCGAGCCCGCGGTGGCGGCCCTGCCGATGGCGGCGCGCCAGCGCGTCGCCTGGGCCCGCGCTTTCGTCCGGAACCCGGACGTCCTGATCGCCGACCAGCCGACCAGTCACCAGGACGCCGAGGGCGCCGAGCGCTTCGCGGCGCTCACCGCCGACCTCGCCGCCGCCGGCGCCGCCTGCGTCGTGCTCGCCCGCGAGCCGCACCTGGTCGCCGCCGCCGCGCGCCGCGGCTGGCGCGCGCTCACGATCCACCAGCGCAAGCTCCTCGACATCGCCGCGGTCGTGCCCGAGGAGATCGACGCCGGCGCTCACGTCGTCGCCGAGATCCCGCGAGCGTTCAGCGCCGCGGAGGACAGCAACGTCGTGCCGTTCCCGGTGACGCGCACGGCCTCGGGCGGGACGCGGAGATGATCACGGCGTTCGCGTCGATCCTCACCCGTGCCGGGCGCACGCTCGCGCGCCGGCCCGCCGCGTCGGTGTGGGCGGCGCTCGCGGTCGCCGCCGCGCTCGTCGGCGTGGCCACGATCGACGTCGCCGCGCGCCACGTCGGCGCCTGGTCGCACGACCTGCGGGCCCAGGCCAGCATGGTCGTCTACCTCGACGAGCGCGCGACCCTGGAGCACGCCGACGCGCTCGCCGCCGCCCTGCGCGACGTCGACGGGGTCGAGGCCGCGCTGGTCGTCTCCACCGACGACGCCGCCGACCGGCTCCGCGGCGCCCTCGGCGCCCACGACGAGCTGCTCGCCGGGGTCGATCCGGCGAGCCTGCCGCTCTCGGTCGAGGTCACCCTCGCGCCCGGCGTCGCCGACGTGATCGGGCAGAGCCCGCTCGTCGCCGAGCTGCGCGCCGCCGGCGCGGTCGAGGACGTCGAGGTCACGCGCGACTACACCGCCCCGCTCGGCGACGCCCTGTCGCGGCTCGCCAGCCTGGCGTGGGCGCTGTTCGCGATCATCGGCCTCGCCGCCGCGCTGATCGTCGCGGCGACGGTCCGGCTGCGCGTCGGAGAGGCGAGCGGCGAGCGCGCGGCGCTCGCGTGGCTCGGCGCGGGCGCCTGGTTCGTGCGCGGCCCCGCGCTCGTCGCCGGCGCCGTGCTCGGCGCCGCGGGTGCGGTCGTCGCGCTCGCCGGCGCGGCCGCCCTCGTGCACCTGTTTCGCGTCGACGTCGCCCCCGCGCTGGGCAGCGCCGAGGTGGCGACCTGGCCGCTCGCGCGCGCCCTCTTGCTCGTCGGCGCCGGCGCGCTGCTCGGCGTCGTCGGCGGCGCCCTGGGAGCCGAACGTGTCGCTCGCGCGTGACTGTGTGATCGCGGCCCTGTGCACGATCGGCGTCGCCCACGCCGACGACACGATCGGCACGCTGCTCGACGCCCAGCGGGAGTCGGCGGTGAAGGCCGAGGGGCAGGTCGAGGCCAAGCGCCAGGAGGCGGAGGCGACGCGCGCCGCCCGCGCGCGCGCCGCGTACAAGCTCCTGCGCGGCGCCGGCTCGCCCATGACGGTGACGCCCGAGCGCCGCGCCGCCGTCGCGCGCAGCCGCGCCACCGCGCGCCTGCTCCTCGCGCGTGACCGCGCCGAGGCCACGCAGCTCGCCGACGAGGCCGCGCTCCTGCAGGCGGCCATCGCCCGCATCGACGCCGACCGCGCCGCCGCCGCCACCATCGCGCGCCCGGCGCCCGGCTCGCTCGCGCGCCCCGTGCGCGGTGACATCGCGCGCCGCTTCGGCACGCTCGAGCACGATCGCACGCGCGCCACGCTGTCGCGCCGCGGCCTCGACTTCGACGTCGCCGAGGACGCGCCGGTGGTCGCGCCCGCCGACGGCGTCGTCCGCTACGCCGGCCCGATGCGCGGCCTCGACCACGGCATCGTCCTCGATCACGGCACCTCGATCTCCATCCTCGCCAAGCTCGATCCCGTCGCCTTCGCCCACGGCGCGACGATCTCCCGCGGCACGGTCGTCGGCCACGCCGCGCGCCGCCGCGTCTACTTCGAGGTGCGCCTCCCCGTCGGTCCGGGCGGCACCCCGATCGATCCCGAGCCGCTGCTGGCGCCCGGGCTGCCGGAGTGAACGCCGCGTGAGCTCGGACGCGGCCCGCGCCGACGAGGCCCGCCGCCTCGCGACCCTGGTGGGCGACGACCACCGCGCCGCCTACGAGCTGGTCGAGCGCCAGCTCGCCGTGCTCGTCCTCCGCACGCAGGTGCTGCTGTCGCTCTCGGGCATCGTGATCACCGTGACCGGCTTCTCGGGCCGCGCGATCGCGCAGAGCGGTCCCGCCGCGCGCTACTCGATCGTCGTCGGCATCCTCGTCGTGCTGCTGGCCGCGCTCACCGCGATCGGCGGCGTCCTCCGCCTGCGCTGGCTCTCGCAGATCCTCGGCGCCGACGCCCGGACCACGCTCGAGACCGGCCTCGCGCTCCGCGACCAGAAGGCGCGGTACCTGGCGGTCTCGATGATCCTCTTCGGTGTCGGGTTCGCCGCCTACTGCGTCGCGATCGCGCAGCTGCTGCTGGATCCGTACTGAATCCGCGATACGATGAGCCTGTGTCCCGTGCGTCGCACGCCGCTGCCTTCGCCGCGGGCGTAGCTATCGCCGCGGCGGTGGGAGCGGTTGCGGCGCCGAAACGGCCGGAGGCGACGCGCTACAAGACGCTCGACACGTTCGCCCAGTCGCTCTCGTACGTCTCCAACCAGTTCGTCGAGCCCGTCGACGAGCGCAAGCTCCTCTACGCCGCGGCGCGCGGGATGCTCCAGTCGCTCGACGCGTACTCCGCGTTCTTCTCGCCGACCGAGTACCGCCGCCTGCGCGAGGACACCGACGGCGAGTTCCCGGGCGTCGGCCTCGTGCTCGGCCCCGGCGGCGACGACGACGCGATGCCCGACGCCAAGGAGTGGCCGATCGTCGACGAGGTCCTGGTCGGCTCGCCGGCGGAGAAGGTCGGCATCCAGGTCGACGATCGCATCCTCAGCGTCGACGGCGCGACGACCGTGAACCCCGACGGCAGCGCCATCAAGGACGAGCGCTTCTGGGACGGCAAGCTGCGCGGCCCGTCGGGCACGCGGGTGAAGGTCGAGTTCCTCCGCCCCGGCGGCAAGGCCACGCCCGCCGAGATGGTGCGCGCGCAGATCAAGGTGCCCTCGGTGCTGCACGAGACCCTCGCGCCCGGCATCGGCTACCTCTCGATCCGCCGCTTCCAGGAGGCGACCGCCGCCGACGCCGCGCTCGCGCTCGGCGCGCTCGACCGGGCCAGGGCCGCGCGCGTCATCATCATCGACCTGCGCACCGACTCGGGCGGCCTGCTCGAGCAGGCGATCGCGATCGCCGACCAGTTCCTCGAGTCGGGCCTCATCGTCACGATCCGCGGCCGGACCGATGCCGTCGAGACCCACACCGCGAAGGCCGGCGGGCTCGCGGTCGGCAGCAAGGTCATCGTGCTGGTGAACGCCGAGACCGCTTCAGCGGCCGAGATCCTCGCCGGCGCCCTCCAGGACCACAAGCGCGCGACCGTCATCGGGATGCGCACCTATGGCAAGGGTGCCATTCAGACGTACTTCGATCTGATCGACGGCTCGGGCCTCAAGCTCACGACCCACCGCTACGTGACGCCCGCCGGGCACCAGGTCGAGGGCCGCGGGATCACACCCGACATCGAGGTCCCCGAGTTCGAACCGGAGCTGGTGGTCGCAGGTGGGACGAAAGGCGACGGTACTCCGGAGCCGAGTGGAAAACCCGGTGGTACCCATGACATACTCGAAGCCCGGCTCGCTGAGGACTATCAGCTGCGTATCGCCTACCAAACGGCTCGGGGCTGGCTGGGGTCGAAGTAAGCACATCTAGCGGAGACGACAGGCCAGATGTTCAAGCTGGTGATCCAAGACGACGAGGGGAAGACGACAGTCGTTCCTCTCATCCGAGACGAAATCACGATCGGTCGGAAGGAGGGCAACACCATCCGTCTGACCGAGCGCAACGTCTCGCGCAAGCACGCCAAGATCAGCCGCGCCAACGGCGCCGTCGCGATCGAGGACCTCGGTAGCTACAACGGTGTCCGGGTCAACGGGACCCGGATCTCGCAGCGCACCGTCCTCTCGATCAGCGACCGCGTCCAGATCGGCGACTACCTGATCGAGCTCAAGGCCGAGGGCCAGGAGCAGCCGGTCCCGTACGAGGACGCCCGCACCCAGCCGATCGAGCGCCTCGACGCCGCGACGCTCGGGCGCGCGGCCACGCCGCAACCGGTGCCGGCGGCGGCGATGGCCCTGGCCGACACCGATCCCGGCGCGCGCGCGGCGACCGCGGTCCCGATGACCCCGGTGGCGGGAAACGCCCGGCTCGTCGTCCTGTCGTCCAACTTCGCCGGCCGCGAGTTCCAGCTGACCAAGCAGCAGATGGTGATCGGGCGGACCGACGAGAACGACGTGGTCATCAACCACCGCTCGATCAGCCGCAACCACGCCAAGATCGTCCGCGAGCCCGACACCGGCCGCTACACGATCATGGACCTGCAGTCGTCCAACGGCGTGCGGGTCAACAACGAGGACTACGGCAAGGTCGAGCTGCGCCGCGGCGACATGGTCGACCTCGGCCACGTGCGCCTGCGCTTCGTCGAGCCCGGCGAGGACTTCGTCTTCGGGCGCGACGCCCAGATCGTCGACGTCCCGACCGGCGGCAAGAAGGGCTGGATCTTCGCCCTCCTGGGGCTCGTCGTCGTCGGCGGCATCATCGTCGTCGCGGTGTCGTCGGGGGGCGGCGGCAAGAAGGACGGCGGCGGCACGGTCGCGGCCGGCGGGGCCACCGGCGGCGGTGGCGGTGAGGCGACCGCCGGCGGCGGCGTCGGCACGTCCGCTGGCGGCGCGGGTGGCAGCGACACGACCACGGGCGGCGACACGGCGACCGGCAGCGACGTCGCCAGCGGCGCCGGCACCGGCGGCGATGTCGCGAGCGGCGCCGGCACCGGCGGCGATGTCGCGAGCGGC
>DDTA01000256.1 GCA_002344285.1 Myxococcales bacterium UBA2376 | reverse complement strand
GATGGGCCGGCTCTACGGCTTCCTCGGCCTCACCACGGGCACGATCGTCCACGGCCTCGACGACTACGAGCGCCAGCGCAACTACAACTGCGACATCACGTACGGCCAGAACAACGAGTTCGGCNNTCGACGAGGTCGACTCGATCCTCATCGACGAGGCCCGCACGCCGCTCATCATCTCCGGCGCCGGCGAGGCCTCGGCGGATCTCTACGACAAGGTCGACAAGATCGTGCCGCGCCTCAAGCGCGAGGTCGACTTCACCGTCGACGAGCAGGCGCACTCGGTGATGCTGACCGACGAGGGCGTCGAGCGCGTGGAGAAGCTCCTCGCGATCGACAACCTCTACGACATCAAGCACATCCAGCTCAACCACCACGTCCAGCAGGCGCTGCGCGCGCACACCCTCTACAAGCGCGACGTCAACTACCTCATCGAGGACGGCAAGGTCGTCATCATCGACGAGCACACCGGCCGCAAGATGCCGGGGCGCCGCTGGTCCGACGGCCTCCACCAGGCGATCGAGGCCAAGGAGGGCGTCACCGTCGAGGAGGAGAACCAGACGCTGGCGACGGTGACGTTCCAGAACTACTTCCGCATGTACAAGAAGCTGTCCGGTATGACCGGCACGGCGGACACGGAAGCGACCGAGTTCCACCAGATCTACAAGCTCGACATCCGTGTCATCCCGACCAACAAGCCGCTGGTCAGGAAGGACCTGCCCGACCTCGTCTACAAGAACGAGAAGGGCAAGTTCAAGGCGGTGCTCGCCGACATCGAGGACTGTCACAAGCGCGGGCAGCCGGTGCTGGTGGGCACGATCTCCGTCGAGAAGTCGGAGGTGCTGGCCCAGCTCCTGCGGTCGAAGAACATCCCGTACAACGTGCTGAACGCCAAGCAGCACATGAAGGAGGCCGGCGTCGTGGCGCAGGCCGGCCGCAAGGGCTCGGTCACGATCTCGACCAACATGGCCGGCCGCGGCACCGACATCTTGCTCGGCGGCAACGCCGAGTTCATGGCCAAGGAGGCGGTCGCCGAGGAGCGGGCCAAGCTCGCCGAGGACGCCAGCCAGGCCGAGCAGGCGCCACCGCCGCCGGCGGCGGCCGGCGAGGGCGGCGCGGACGGTGACGGCGAGGGCGGCGCCGGGCCGTACCGCGGCTCGACCCAGCCGGCGTTCGACGAGGACGCGCGCTTCAAGTTCCACCTCGAGCGCTTCAAGAAGGAGACCGACGCCGAGCGCCAGGAGGTGCTCAAGGCCGGCGGGCTCAAGATCATCGGCACCGAGCGCCACGAGTCGCGCCGCATCGACAACCAGCTCCGCGGCCGCGCCGGCCGTCAGGGTGACCCCGGCGTCTCGCGCTTCTACCTCTCGCTCGAGGACGACCTGCTCCGCATCTTCGGCCTCGACAAGATGGCCGGGCTGATGGAGCGCCTCGGGCTCGAGGAGGACACGCCGATCGAGAGCCCGATGGTGACGCGCTCGATCGAGGGCGCGCAGAAGAAGGTCGAGGGTCGCAACTTCGACCAGCGCAAGAACGTGCTCGAATACGACGACGTCATGAACCAGCAGCGCAAGACGATCTACGCCTTGCGCCGCCAGGTCCTCGAGGGCACGTACGCGCCGTTCTCGCTCGACGATCCCAACGACGAGAAGCTGAAGAAGAAGCGCGAGGCCGTGGCCGCGCCCGAGATCACCGAGAGCGGCTCGTGGAAGGCGAGCGAGCTGGCCAAGGAGATGCGGCCCAAGCTGGCCGAGATGATCGAGGTCGTCTTCCAGAAGGTGAAGGAGCGCGACGAGCGCATCGCCGCCGGCGAGCCGATCAGCGACACCCGCCCGGCGTGGCGCGTGCTGCGCGCCGAGCTGTGGCGCCAGCACGGCACGCTGCTCGATCTGGAGAAGAAGGTCGACGGGCCGCGCGAGGCGCTGGTCGACCATGTCGCCGAGCGCATCGGCGTCTCGCTGGTGCAGCAGCGCGAGCGCATGTACGACCTGTGCGAGCAGCTGATCGCCACGGCCGTCGACACGTACTGCACGCTCGACAAGCCGGATGACGAGTGGGATCTCGAGGGCCTCGAGGAGGCGCTCGAGGAGCAGTTCACGACCGAGTTCACGCTGCAGAACGCGTCACGCGACGAGCTCGCCGCGCAGGCCTGGAAGATCGTCGAGGCGCGCATCGAGGAGCGCGAGCGAGAGCTCACGCGCCCGTGGCTCATGTACTTCGCGCGCCGCTTCTTCCTCGAGGAGATCGATCAGCAGTGGATGGATCACCTGAAGACCATGGACTCGTTGCGTGAGGGCATCGGGCTCATGGGCTACGGCCAGAAGGATCCGAAGAAGGAATACAAGAAGCAGGGCTTCGAGCTGTTCCAGGACATGATGGCCCGCATCAACCTGAACGTCGGGCAGAAGATCTTCCGCGTCGAGATCCGGCGCGAGGAGGATCCCATCCCGGCGCTCCAGTCCAAGCAGCGCCAGATGGTCGAGCAGGGCGCGGCCGGCAAGTTCGACGACGAGGAGGCCGAGCAGCAGCAGGCGGCCGCCGGCGGCGGCAAGCGCCGGAAGGTCCAGGGCGGCCGACCGGGCGCCAGGGCCGGCGCGAGCGCGGCCGAGGCCGCGGGCGAGACCGTGCGCCGCGAGCGGCCCAAGGTCGGCCGCAACGACCCGTGCCCGTGTGGCTCGGGCAAGAAGTACAAGAAGTGCCACGGCAAGGAAGAGGCCGAGGCCGCGACCGAGTGACGCTTCTCGGCGTCCAGGAATCAGGCGCCCGGGCGTAGACGCTCGAGCCGGTCCATCACGTCCCAGTCGCGCGCGCGGTCCTCGACGTAGGACCAGTCGAGTCCCTCGAGCGCGAGCAGGCCCGCCAGGTCGGCGAGGTCCTTGGGCCGGTGCGCGATGAGCTTGAGGATGATCAGATCCTCCGGTGTCGCCGTCGCGACGACCGAGGATCTCGTGGCGCGCGCGATCAGATCGTGCTGGAGCTGCGTCTTGGCCGCCTGGATCTCGATCGGCGAGTCCTGCGGACCGCGCGTGAAGCGCACGAAGTCGGGCCCCGAGGGGAGATCGGCACCGTGCTCGGCGTTCACGACGTAGCCGAGCGCCTCCAGGGCGTCGCGTGCGCGCGCGAGGGCGGCCGGATCCGCGGCGACCGTGACGTCCACGTCCGCAGTGAAGCGCGGCTCGAGCCAGGCATTGACCGCGTGTCCGCCGATCAACGCGTACCGCAGGCCGGCTTGCTCGAACACCGCCGCGATCGTCGCGAGGACATCGTCCCCGGCGCTCACGGTCGATAGAGCCCCAGGCGGCGGGCGCGGTCGTAGAACGGCGAAGGATCGTCGTGCCGAGGTCCCGTCGTCGAAAGAAACCGGTTCATGAGGGCGACGCTCTTCGCGAGACGCTCGGCCAGCGGCAACGCGAGGTGCGCCGCCAGCGCGTCCGCGTGGGCCCGCGCCTTGAGCTCGCCCAGCCGCCGCATGTAGTCGCGATCGCGCTCGCTGACCGCCATGGGGCGATCGTAGCGCAACGGGCGCACCGCTGGCACAATGCCGCGTCGTGACGTGCCCAGGATTTCGCTTTGCCGGCGTCGCCGCCGGGATCAAGAAGAAGGGCGGGCTGGACGTCGGCCTCATCGCCGCGGACGCGCCTGCAGCGGCGGCGGCGGTCTTCACCGGGAACCGCGTCAAGGCGGCGCCGGTGGTGCTGTCGGCCGCGGCCTTGCGCGCGGCGAAGGGCAAGCTGCGCGGTGTCGTCGTCAACAGCGGCAACGCCAACGCGTGCACCGGCAAGGCCGGCATGGCCGACGCAAAGGCGATGGCGGCGGCCGCCGCGGCCGTGATGGGCGCGAAGCCGGGGCAGCTGCTGGTCGCGTCGACCGGCGTGATCGGCGAGCCGCTGCCGATGGACCGGGTCGGCGCCGGCATCGCGGCCGCGGGCGCGGCGCTCTCGCCCGGCGGCTGGGACGACTTCGCGCGCGCGATCCTGACCACCGACAAGCGGCCCAAGACGGCGACGTGCACCGTGCGGCTCGGGCGCGAGAACGTGACGATCCTGGGCTGCACCAAGGGCGCCGGCATGATCGCGCCCAACATGGCCACGACGCTCACCTTCCTCGTGACCGACGCGAACGTCGCCCCGCCGGCGCTGGCCCGGGCGACGCGCGCGGCCGTGGCGCCGAGCTACAACGCCATCGCCGTCGACGGCGACACGTCGACGAACGACACCCTCGCGCTGCTGGCGTCGGGCGTGACCGGCGGCGCGGTGGGAGGCAAGGCGCTCGCGGCCTTCACCGAGGCGCTGACCGACGTCTGTCACGACCTCGCCACCCAGCTCATGCGCGACGGCGAGGGCGTGCACCACGTCGTCACCATCGAGGTGCGCGGCGCGCCGACCGAGAGGGCGGCGCTCACCGTCGCCCGCCGCATCGCCACGTCGCCGCTGGTCAAGACGGCGATCGCCGGCGGCGATCCCAACTGGGGCCGCATCCTGTGCGCCGCCGGCAACGCCGGTGTCCCGTTCGATCCGACGCGCGTCGCGCTCGCGCTCGCCGACGTGGCCGTGGTCGCGAAGGGCACGGTCGCGCCCGGCTACGACGAGGCGCGCGCGGCCGCGGTGATGCGCGAGCCCGCCTACACGATGACGCTCGACCTCGGCGCCGGCCGGGCCTCGGCCCGCTTCCTCGCCTGCGACCTGTCGCACGAGTACGTCTCGATCAACGCCGATTACCGATCCTGACCGACGTCCACCGCGCGCTTCACGTGAACTTCACGCGCGTGATCGTTGGCATCGTGAGACTCCGCGAGTTTATCGTAGCGTGTGACGTCGGCCTCACGCGTGCATCGTCCATGGAGTCATGAGCTCGGAGCGCTCGTGATGAGCACCCGCGGGAGCAAGCGGTGAGCCTCGAGGCGCTCGGGCACGACCTCGGCATCTACGCCGGCACGTTCCTGGTCTGCTTCGTCAGCGGGCTCGTGCCGGTGGTGAACGCCGAGGTCTGGCTCGTCGCGGTCACGCTGCTCGTGGACACGGCGGCGCCGCTGCCGGCGGTGGTCGTGCTCGCCGCGGCCGGGCAGATGGCGGCCAAGAGCCTCCTCTACTACGCGGCGCTCGGCGTGCTCGACCTGCCGACAGGCCGGTACCGCGAGAAGGTCGAGAAGGCGCGCGCGTCGCTCGCGCGCTGGAAGCGACGGCCGAACCTCGTGCTCTTCGCCAGCGCGTCGATCGGCCTGCCCCCGCTCTACGTGACGACCCTGCTCGCCGGCGGGCTCGGCTATCGCTTTCGCTCGTTCTTCGTGATCGGGATGCTCGGCCGCGCCGCCCGGTTCACCGTGATCGTCGTGGCGGCCTGGATGGGAGGATCGTGATGCCGACCCCGCGTGGTTACGTGTCGGGGCCCGAGTCGCCGTGGACCTGGGCCAACCTGGTGACGATGGTGCGGGTGATGTCGTGCCTCGTCATCTTCGGGCATGCGATGCGCACCGGCGACGAGACCTGGAACTTCGTCGGGCTCGGCGTGTACTGGGTGCTCGACGTGCTCGACGGCTACCTCGCCCGCACGCTCGACGAGGAGACGCGGATCGGCGCGCAGCTCGACATCCTCGGCGACCGCATCCTCGTGTGCCTCTTCTACGCGAACTACGTGATCCTCCACCCGGGGATGCTGGTGCCGGTGTTCCTCTTCCTCTTCCAGTTCATGGGGATCGATCATCACCTCTCGAACCAGTGGCTGCGCTGGCCGATCATCTCGCCGAACTACTTCCACCTCGTCGACCGCAAGGTCTACGCACTCAACTGGTCGATGAGCGGCAAGCTCCTCAACAGCGCGGTCGTGACCGTGGTCATGGTGGGCACCGAGAACGCGTGGGCGGCCTCGGCGGTCGCGCTCGCGATCATCGGGATCAAGGTCTGGTCATGTGTCCTGGTCCATCGCTTGCCGGCCCCCGAGCCGGCGTGGCGACAT
Organism: Myxococcales bacterium UBA2376; assembly: GCA_002344285.1. GTDB lineage: Bacteria > Myxococcota_A > Polyangia > Haliangiales > Haliangiaceae > UBA2376. The sequence goes on along the minus strand of DDTA01000256.1, from coordinate 30,215 downwards.
CCCGGCGTCGAGACCGTCCCTTCGTAGAGGCTGTTTCCCGGCCGTTCCTGGCTTAGAGTGAGCCCCTTGGCGTTCTGGCGGCCTCCCATCCTCAAGCGGCTCTACCGCGCGAAGCTGTCGCGGCGGTGGAAGGCGTTCGTGCTGGCGCTGGCGATCTACGCCGTTTTGGGTGGGCTCATCATCGCGTTCGCCGCCGATCTGGCGGGCCTGTTCCTGCTGGGGCTCTACTGCATCCCGTCGAACTCGGTCCTGCCCATCCCGCACGAGCCGGGGGTCCTCTACTTCGCCAAGTTCTACGATCCGCTGTGGATCGCCCTGGCCGCGACCATGGGCAGCGTCATCGTCAGCTTCGCCGACTACGGGCTCATCGAGGCGGCGATGCGCCATCCCCGGGTCAAGGGCGCCAGCGAGGTGCGCCTCTTCCGCTGGGCGGTGCGCTGGATGACACGATGGCCGTTCGCGATCATCGTCATGTTCTCGCTGGTGCCGGTCCTGCCCATCTCGATCATCCGCGCGCTGGCGCCGGCGTCGGGGTATCCGCTCCGCCGCTACATCGCGGCCCAGATCGTGGGCCGGTTCCCGCGCTTCTACCTCCTGGCGTGGTTCGGCCAGCTGGTGATGATCCCGACCTGGATCCTCGTCGCCGCCACCGTCGGGCTCGCCGGGTTCATGTACGCGACGGCGCGGCCGCCGCTCGATGACGACGAGGAGGACCCGGAGGCGATCGAGATCCCGGTCCCCGACCTGACCGATCCGGAGCACCCGATCGAGGCGAGCGAGAGCACCCGGCTGGCCGCCGCCGGCGGGTCTTGACCGCGACCGAACGCGCGTCACATAGTCCGCCGCACCAATGCGCATCGGCGTCCCGAAAGAGATCAAGACCCAGGAATTCCGCGTCGGCATGACCCCTGCCGGCGTGCAGATCCTCACCAGCCGTGGTCACACCGTCCTCATCGAGCAGGGCGCGGGCCTGGGCTCGAGCATCCCCGACGATCACTACGTGAAGGTCGGCGCGAAGATCGTCGCCACCCGCGAGGAGGTCTGGGGTGAGGCCGACATGGTGGTGAAGGTGAAGGAGCCGATCGCGCCCGAGTTCCCGCTCATGCGGAAGGGGCAGATCCTGTTCACGTACCTGCACCTCGCGGCGGCGCACGAGCTCGGCCACGAGCTGCTCAAGCGCGGCGTCGACGGCGTCGCCTACGAGACGCTCGAGCCGACGCCGGGCGACCTGCCGCTGCTCACGCCGATGAGCGCGGTCGCCGGCCGCATGGCGGTGCAGGCGGGCGCGATGTACCTGGAGCGCGAGCGCGGCGGCAAGGGTGTCTTGCTCGGCGGCGTGCCGGGCGTGCGGCGCGGCCGCGTGGCGATCATCGGCGGCGGCGTGGTCGGCGCCAACGCGACGCGCATCGCGGTCGGCTTCGGCGCCAACGTCACGGTGCTCGACGTCAACCTGAAGACGCTGGCCTACCTCGACGACGTCTACACCGGCCGCGTGTCGACGCAGTACTCGGACCCGGTCAACATCGAGCGCTGCGTGCTCGAGAGCGATCTCGTCATCGGCGCCGTGCTCATCGCCGGCGCGCGCGCGCCGCGCCTGGTCACCGAGGACATGGTGAAGGCGATGGAGCCGGGCTCGGTCATCGTCGACGTGTCGATCGATCAGGGAGGCTGCGTCGCGACGGCGCGCCCGACGACGCACGACAACCCGACCTATGTCGTGCACGACGTCATCCACTACGGCGTGGCCAACATGCCGGGCGCGGTGCCGCGCACGTCGACCTACGCGCTCACCAACGCGACGATCCGGTACGTCACCAAGCTCGCCGACCAGGGCCTCGAGGGCGCGATCAAGAGCGACCCGGTCTTCATCAGCGCGCTCAACACGTACCGCGGCACCGTCCCGCACGCCGCCGTCGCCGAGGCGCTGGGCGTGGCCCACACGCCGTTCCGCACCTGACGGCGGGGGTGCTACGATCGGCGTCGCCATGTCGGGCGCCGCAGCGAAGGGCCAGCCGAAGACGATCGCCGACTGGCTGGCGTTGCCCGACGGCCACCGCATCGAGCTGATCGACGGCGAGTTCGTCGAGAAGGCGGCGCCGGGCTACGACCACGGGAACTCCCAGGCCGGCACCGTCGGCGCGCTTCGCGGCCCGTTCGCCCGGCGGCCCGGCGGCCCCGGCGGCCCCGGCGGCTGGTGGATCGCGACCGAGGTCGACATCGCGCTCGACGGTCGCATCTTCCGCCCCGACATCGCCGGCTGGCGCCGCGACCGCGTGCCCGAGCCGCCACGCGAGCGCCCGGCGGCGATCCGCCCGGACTGGATCTGCGAGATCGTGAGCGACTCGAACCGCGCCACCGACACCGTGATCAAGCTGCGCCGGTACCACCAGGCCAGCGTCCCGCACTACTGGATCCTCGATCACGTCGATCGCACGTTGACCGTGCACCGGCATACCGCCGACGGCTACCTGGTGGCGCTCCGGGCCGAGGCGGCGGAGCGGGTGCGGGCCGAGCCGTTCGACGCGATCGAGCTACACGTCGCCGTCCTGCTCGGTGATGACGAGGCGTGAGGGCTTCACGCCCACGCGGCGCAGGGGCCCCTGGCCTACCCCACCGCACACCGTCGGGCCGATCGTGAGGCTTGGCGCCGTCCCCGCCGATCTCTAGGATCGAGGGAGGATGATCCGCCGCCTCCTCCCGGGCGCAGCGCTCGCGCTCGCCCTCGTTCCTGCACGCGCCGACGCGGCGCCGTGCGTTCCCACCGGCGGCGACCTCGTCGTCGACGGCATCACCTGCCAGCTCTCGGGCGTGCACACGTACCAGAACGTGCGCGTCGTGAACGGCGGCGTCATCGAGGTGAACCCGTACGACGGCTCGGGCAACAAGGTCGCCACCGGCAACCTCGAGCTGCGCGCGCGCACGATCACGATCGGCGCCGGCGCGCGCATCACCGCGCGCGGCCGCGGCTACCAGACGCGGATCTGCGGCAACGGCACGGGGCCGAACGCGACCGCCGGCGGCCGCGGCGGCTGCGCGCTGCGCGACTCGGGGGGCGGCGGCGCGCACATCGGCGGCGGCGGGCGCGGCACCAAGGACAACCCGACGTCGTTCCCCGCCGGGTACGAGGAGGACTGCGGCAACTCGGTCACCTACAACGGCTCCGGCGTGCCGAGCTGCAGCAACGTCTCCGACTGCCGCAACAACGACGGGCTGCCGACCGTGGCCGGCCAGGCCTTCTTCCACTCGATCTACCAGCCCGAGTTCGGCGCGTCGGGCGGCGACAAGGGCTGTCGCGACGGCGACGGCACGGTCGTGAACGTGTCGGGCGGCGGCGGCGGCCGCATCGTGCTGTCCGGCCTGAACAACGGCGCGGGCACGGTGACGATCGACGGCACCCTCGACGCCAACGGCCGCCGCGGCTGCGGCGACGGCAACGACTCGGCCGGCGGCGGCGCCGGCGGGACGATCTTCGTCGTCGGCGAGCAGGTCACGATCGGCGCGAGCGCGGTCATCACCGCCGCCGGCGGCCTCGGCGGCGACACCCAGGGCCTGTCGACCGATCCGACCGGCGAGTGCGTGGCGCCGGCGCAGCAGAACCGCCAGGCCGACGACTGCGGCGGCGGCGGCGGCGGCGGCATCGTGTCGGTCCTGTCGGTGACCTCGAGCATCCACGACCGCGCGGTGTTCAGCGTGTCCGGCGGCGCCGGCGGCGTCAGCACGATCTGTCGCGGCGAGGCCGGCGGCGGCGTCGGCGAGCTCCAGATCTCGGGTGGCTACGTCGGCGAGTTCTGCGACGGGTTCGACAACGACTTCGACGATCAGATCGACGAGGGCATGCCGGTGCTCACCTGCGGCATGTCGTCGATGCCGTCGTGCATGGGCGGCGTGCCCCAGACCTGCCCGCCCGACGTGCCGGCGTGCCAGGGCCCGGTCAACGACACGCGGGCGCGCTTCACGATCATCGTCGACACGTCGGGCTCGATGCTCAACACGCTCGGCGGCGTGCCGACGTTCGGCGACGGCTCGATCGATCATCCGGGGCTCGACCACAACGCCAACGGACGCGCCGACGACTCGCGGCTGTTCCAGGCCAAGAACGCGCTCAACCAGGTGATCTCGGCGTACCCGCAGATCGACTTCTCGCTCGCCCGCTACCACCAGGACCAGGCGGTCAACCGCAGCTGCCAGATGGCGCACAACTTCGAGTGCGCGGCGATCTGCTGCAGCTACGACAACCCGGTCGGGAACACCGGGCCGGCGCCGACCCCGGCGTGCACCGTGAACGGCGGCACCGCCGGCACGCTCACGGTGCTCAAGGACTCGCCGGGCGAGGAGTGCATCAACTACGCCGGCAACTGCGGCCCGCCGCGGCGCGGCGCCGACGTCCTCGTCGGCTTCGGCGCCGACATCAACCAGCACCTGCGCTGGCTCGACGGCGCCGAGACCAACTTCATCAACACGCAGACGCCCGGCGACTACTGCGACTTCGCCGGCGGCGGCGACTGCGAGCTGCGCGGCACCGGGCCGACGCCCCTGGCCAACGCGCTGGCCGCGGTCGAGGACTACCTGACGCCGATCAAGGGCTGCGACCTGGCGTCGACCGGCGGCTGCCGGCGCTACGGCGTCATCCTGGTCACCGACGGCGCCGAGAGCTGCCAGGGCAACCCGGTGGCGGCGGCGACCGCGCTGCGCATGAAGGGCATCGACACGTACGTCGTCGGCTTCTCGGTGCTGGCGTCGGAGCAGGCCCAGCTCAACGCGATCGCCGCGGCGGGCGGCACCGGCACGGCGTTCCTCGTCGGCAACGAGAACCAGCTGGCCAACGCCCTGGCGACGATCGTCTCGGGCTCGATCGTGTTCGAGACGTGCAACGAGCTCGACGACGACTGCGACACGCGGGTCGACGAGGACTTCCCGGAGAAGGGCGACGCGTGCGACGACGGCCGGCTGGGCGCGTGCCGCGGCACGGGCACGCTCGTGTGTAACGGCAACGGTAGCGGCGTCACGTGCAACATCACCAACCCCGGGGCGATGCCGCAGAACGAGGTGTGCAACGGCCTCGACGACAACTGCAACGGCGCGATCGACGAGGGCATCAACTGCACGCCCGGCTGCGTGCCGACCGATCCGTTCGACGAGTGCAACGGCATCGACGACGACTGCGACGGCGCGTTCGAGGAGGACGACCCGGACGTCGGCCAGCCGTGCGGCACGAACGACATGTCGCCGTGCCGGTTCGGGCAGAACGTGTGCGTCGGCGGCACGATCGTGTGCGTCGGCGCCGTCGATCCGCAGCCCGAGCAGTGCAACGGCATCGACGACAACTGCGACGGCGTCCCCGACGACCAGGCGACCTGCCCGGTGATGACGTCGTGCATCGAGGGCGGCTGCCGGCTGCCGTGCGCCGGCGGCGAGTTCCCGTGCCCGGCCGGCTTCCGCTGCGAGACGACGGTCGACGGCGACTTCTGCGTGCCGAGCGCGTGCGCGGCGTGTCAGCCGAACGAGATCTGCCAGAACGACATGTGCGTCGACCCCTGCGTCGGCGTCACGTGCGATCCGCTCGAGACCTGCCGGCTGGGGGCGTGCGTCGACTGCGACGTGCTCGGCTGCCCGGGCGGGCAGGTGTGCCTCGACTCGGTGTGCACCACGCATCCTTGCGCCGACGTCGACTGCGCGTCGAGCTGCACCCAGCCGCTGGGCTGCAGCTGCAACGACGGCACGTGCCTGCCCAACTGCGACGACACGCTGTGCCCGCGTGGTGAGCGGTGCACGGCGCAGGGCACGTGCGCGCCCGACGCGTGCGCCGAGCGCGAGTGTCCGTCGGCGGAGATCTGCGTCGGCGGCATGTGCGTCGACGATCCGTGCGTGGGCATCACCTGCGACGCGGGCCAGGTCTGCGCCGGCGGCGTGTGCATCGAGGATCCATGCAAGCTCGTCGCGTGCAGCGACGCCTACCGGTGCGAGGTGCGCGACGGCGAGGCGATCTGCGTGCCCGAGCGGCCGGCCGGTCGCCCCGAGCGCGTGCAGGCCGGCGGCGGCGGCGGGTGCGCGGCCGGCGGCGGCGGGGCGAGCGGCGCCACGCTGGTGCTCGTCGTGCTCGCGCTCGTCGCGCTCGGCGCGCGGCGGCGCGCGTTGCCGGTGGTGGTCGCGGCGACGCTCGCCGGGTGCGGGCTCAACCCGTTCGATCTGAGCAGCGGCGGCGGGGGCGGCGACGGCGACGGCGGCGGTGGGGGCGGCGACGGCGGCGGCGGCGACGGTGACGGCGGGGTCGACGCGTCGACGTGCACGCCGTTCGGCATCGACGACCAGTGCAACGAGCTCGACGACGACTGCGACGGCACGGTCGACAACGCGTTCGACAAGCAGAACGACTCGAACAACTGCGGCATGTGCAACCGGCGCTGCATCGGCACCGGCGCGGTGCAGCGGTGCAGCGCCGGCCAGTGCGAGTTCGTCATGTGCCAGCCGGGCTTCGCCGATCTCGATCCCGACCCGCTGACCTGCGAGTACATGTGCCCGCTCTTCCCGGCGCGCGCCGAGGACTGCAACGGCTTCGACGACGACTGCGACGGCCGGGTCGACGAGGACCTGCCGCCGCCGCCGACCGGCCAGTGCCGCGTCACCGCGGGGACTCCGTGCGAGGGCACGACGATGGTGTGCGCGACGCGCGGCGGGCAAACCCGCTGGTTCTGCGACTACGACGCCGCCGTCGAGTTCGACCCGAGCGTGCCCAACGGCATCGTGCTCGTCGAGCAGAAGTGCGACGGCCAGGACGGCGACTGCGACGGGCTCGTCGACGACACGTTCACCGACCTCGGGCAGGAGTGCGACAACGGCGGGCTCGGCGTGTGCCGCGACGTCGGGGCCCGCGTCTGCGACCCGGGCAACCCGGCGCAGACGATGTGCGACCTGACGGTCCTGCCCGACGCGAGCCCGCCGTCGGCCGAGCTGTGCGACGGCCTCGACAACAACTGCGATGGTACCGTCGACAACGCGACCGGCCCCGATCGCGTGATCGACGCGATGACCCGCGTGCAGGTCGGGATGCTCGACTTCTACATCGACACCTACGAGGCGTCACGCCCCGACGCGACGGCGACGGCGGGCGGCGTCTCGGCGGCGCGCTCGTGCTCGAAGCCTGACGTCCTGCCGTGGCGCAACGTCTCCTACAACGTCGCCCAGGCGGCGTGCCAGGCGGCGGGCAAGACGCTGTGCTCGTCGGCGCAGTGGCAGACCGCGTGCGAGGGCTCGCCCGCGACGACGTTCCCCTACGGCAACACGTTCAGCGCGGCGGCCTGCAACACCGAGCCGCACGACGGCATCCCCGGCGGCGCGGACGACGACGTGCGGCTGCCGACCGGCTCGCTCGCCGGCTGCGTGTCCGCGGCCGGCGTCTTCGACCTGTCCGGGAACCTGAAGGAGTGGACCAACGACATCACCGGCCAGACCTCGGGCGGGGTGAACATCGCGGTCCTGCGCGGCGGCGCGTACGACACGCCCGCGTTCGGTTCGACGTGTCAGTTCCGGACGTCGCGGGCGGCGGTGAACGTGCTCGACCCCACGTACGGGTTTCGCTGCTGCCGGCTGACGGCGCCGTAGGCGCCAGTCGCGGTCGCGCCGAATTCGTTCACTGTTTCGATGGGTTACGACCCAGGAACCTGTCCCCCGTCCGGGAATGCGCGGCGGGCCGGGTTGGTTTAGGGTGAGAGATGTTGGCCCGCCGGGACAGTCGCAAGGACTTCGAGGCAACCGCGTTGCCTCACCTCGACGCGCTCTACGGGACGGCCTACCGGCTGGCGCGCAACCCGCGCGACGCCGAGGACCTGGTGCAGGAGGCGCTGCTCCGCGCGTACCGGTTCTGGGACACGTTCGAGAAGGACTCGAACTGCAAGGCGTGGCTGCTCCGCATCCTCACCAACACCTTCATCAACGAGTACCAGCGCAAGCGCCGGCAGCGCGAGGTGCTCGACGCCGCCACCGCGGAGCAGACCGCCACCGACGGCGTGCTCGTGCACGAAGGCGCGCAGGCGCAGAAGAGCCCCGAAGGCATGTTGCTCGAGCGCAGCGTCTCCGACGACGTGCAGCGCGCGCTCGATGCGCTGCCCGCCGACTTCCGCACCGCCGTGGTGCTGTGCGACGTCGAGGGGCTCGCGTACAAGGAGATCGCCGAGGTCATGGACTGCCCCGTCGGCACCGTCATGAGCCGGCTCTTCCGCGGGCGGCGGCTGCTCCAGCAGTCGCTCGCGCAGTTCGCCGTCGAGCAGGGGTACGTGAAGGCCGCTCCGGCCGACGAGCCCATCTCGCTCGACGAGTACCGCAAGACCAAGACCCGTTCCTAGCCCTCAACCCGTTCGACCCATGAAGCAACTCTGCGACAGCATCGAGACCCTGGCGATGGCGCTCCACGACGGCGAGCTGGCCGGCGACGAGCTGCGTGACGTCGAGCTGCACCTCACCGAGTGCGCGGCGTGCCGCGAGCACTGCGAGCGCGAAGGCGCGGCGATCAGCGGCCTGCGCCGCAAGCTCGCGCCGCCGCCGACGCCCGACCTGCTCCGCGGGCGCGTGCTGCGCGCCCTCGACGCCGAGGACCGGGCCGCGCGCCGGCCGGTGTCGACGTGGCTGCTCCCCGGGGTCGCCGCGCTGGCCGCGGTCGCCGCCCTCGCCGTGTTCGTCAAGGGGAGCACGCCGGCGCCGAACAAGGACGTCACCAGCATCATCACCACGACGACGACCCACTCGAACCCGCTCGAGGTCCAGGGCGCCGCGACCGATCAGTGGGTGCAGCGCCACTACGACCCGTCGGTCGCGCTGCCGACGTTCGCCTCCGCGCGCATCGACCAGTGGGGCGCCCGCATGGGCAACGTGCTCGATCGCCAGGCGGTGTACCTCTACTACCGCGTGACCACGCCCGAGGGCTTCCAGCGCGACGTGCAGGTGACGATCTTCGATGCGTACGGCATCCCGATCGGCGGCCGGCGCGAGGACGTGAACGGGCGTGGCCTCCTGGTGAGCGTCTATCAGGGGCGCAGCGTCGTGGCCTACCGTGACGGCAGGGAGCGCGCCTACGTCTTCACGTCGAGCCAGCTCGCGCCCGAAGAGCTGACCGACCTGGTCGGCACGTCGAGCTTGCTCATGCAAGTGCGCGACGACGAACGTTTCCGTTAGCCCAAAACGCGCGCGCGGGGGCGCGAACGGATATGCTGGCAATGGGAGGACCATGAGCCAGCGACGCATCCTGCTCATCGACGCAGATCTCGAGTTTCATCGCCTCCTATCCCGCGAGCTCAGGCAATTCGGCGTCGAGGTCGTGCGCGACGACTCGCCCGGTGCGCTGGGCCGGATCGCGGAGCTCGCCGCCGAGGCGGTGTTCATCGCCGTCGACGAGCCCGAGGAGAAGAAGGGCTACTCGCTCTTCTCCAAGGCCAAGAAGGGCCCGGCCGCCGCCATCCCCGTGGTCCTGGTCACCAGGACGATCTCGCCCGAGGGCTTCGCCGGGCACCGGAAGCTCAAGGTCCACGCCGACGACTACCTCGACAAGCGCGGCCTGTCGCCGCACGTCCTGGTGGGCAAGCTGCACAACCTGCTCGAGCTCGAGGAGATCGAGGTCGCGAGCCTCACGGACATCGCCATCCCCGACGACAACGACGACCTCGCCCTGCCGGTCGAGGTCGACGAGGTGCCGCTCGACGACGGGGTCATGGTCGACGAGGTCGACGGCGCGGAGCTGGATCTGGGCGCGATCGACGACTTCGCCGACGAGGATCAGCGGACGCAGGCCGCCCCCGAAGGCATCGGCGACGCGCTCTTCGACGCCGAGTTCGACGCCGGCTTCGACAGCCTCATCACGCGGGCGCCCTCCTCCTCGACGTCACCGCCGCCCGTGGCGCCACCGCCGCCCGAGGCGAGCGACGAGAGCGAGGTCAGCGGGGTCAGCGAGATCAGCGAGATCAGCGAGATCAGCGAGCTCGGCGAGCCGGGTGGGCTCGACTTCCCGGCGCCGTCGCCGAGCGGCGAGCCGCCGCCCCTGCCGCCCGCCGAGCCGACCAGCGATCGCCCCCGCCCCAAGTCGGTCACCAACGTCCCCGAGGTCATCGACGACGTCGGCGGGATGCCCGAGGTGAGCGTCGACGCCCCGACGACGGACGAGCCGCCGCCGGCGATCGTCGAGCCGGTCGCCGCCGACGAGTCGGTCCCCGAGGCCATCGCCGAGCCGCCGCCGCAGGAGGCGCCGCCGCTCGATCTCGGGCTCGCCGAGATCGCCGCCCGCGCGGTCGAGGAGCAGTCCGGCGTGCACGACCGCCGCACGATGCAGAAGCTGCACGTGCTCGAGCGGGAGAACCAGCGCCTCAAGGCCGAGCTCGGCAAGGCGCAGGCCGCGGAGGGCAAGCCGTCGACCAGCCGGGAACGAGAGTTCCTCGCGCTGCGCGAGATGATCACGTCGAAGGACAAGGAGCTGCTCGCGCTGCGCGACGAGGTCGCGCAGAAGGATCGCGACGTCCTCGAGGCGAAGGAGCGCGCGCGCCAGCTCCAGCACGCGAAGGCCGCGGTCGACGCGAAGAACCTCGAGCTCGAGTCGCGTCTGCTCGGCGACTCCGAGCGCACCGAGAACGCCGAGCTCGCGCTGCAGGAGGCCAGGGGCAAGCTCACCGCCGCCGAGGCGCGCGCGAGCAAGCTCTCGGGCGAGCTCGAGCAAGCGCACGCGCAGCTCGTCGAGGCGACGCAGGCGCGCGAGGCGGCCGAGGCGCAGGCGCGCGACGAGCTCGCGGGCATGCAGGCGACGCTCGACAAGGCCGAGCGCTCGCAGGGGGTCGCGCTGGCCGCCGCCGAGTCGGACAAGGCGCGCGCCGTCGCCGAGGCGTTGAGCGCGGCCGCCGAGGAGCGCGAGGCGGCGCTCGCCGCGCTGCGCGCCGAGCTCGAGAACGAGAGCGCCACGCGACTCACCGCCGAGCTCGAGGCGCGCGATCGCCGGCTGGTCGAGCTGTCGGCCGAGCACGACGAGGCGCTCGCCGCCGCGCTGCAGGCCGCGAACCAGCGGACGGCCGAGGAGCTGGCCGCGGCGGCCGCCGTCCACGCCCAGGCGCTGGCCGACGCGCAGGCCGCCGCGGAGGAGAAGCTCGCCGCCGCGCTCGCGTCGGTCGCCGGCGAGCGCGCGGACGCGGTGGCGAACGCCGACGCCGAAGCGCGCCGCATGGTGGCGGAGGTCGAGGCCCGCGCGCGCGGCGAGCTGGAAGAGCTACGCCGCGAGCACCAGGAAGCGGTGGCCCGCCTGGCCGCCGAGCACCAGGCCGCGCTCGCGGCGGCGCGCCAGGAGGCCGACGCCGCGCGCGGCGAGCTGGCCACCAAGCTCCGCGGCGAGCACCAGGCGGAGCTCGTCGCCGCGAAGGCGTCGTTCGACGAGCGCCTGGTCGCCGCGCGCGAGGCGAGCGAGGAGGAGCTCGCGAGCGAGCGCGAGCGCCTCGCTGGCGAGCACGCCGCGGCGCTCAAGCAGCTCGAGGACCGTCTGCTCGGCGAGCAGCGCGATCTCGAGGCGCGCTACGCCGCCGAGCGCGCCCAGCTCGAGCAGGAGGCCGCCGCCGAGAAGCAGCGGCTCGCGGCCGAGAAGCAGCAGCTCGTGGAGCAGGCCGCGGCCGAGAGGCAGCAGCTCGCCGAGCAGGCCGCCGCCGAGAAGCGTCAGCTCGAGCAAGCGCTGCGCGCCGAGATCGCGTCGCTCGAGGGCGAGCGCGACGGCCTCGCCGGCCAGGCCGAGGCCGACGCGGCGGAGCACGCCGAGGCGCTGGCCCGCGCCCACGCGGCGACGGCCGCCGCACGCGCCGAAGGCGAGCGGGCGATCGCGGAGGCGAAGAAGGAGCGCGACGAGCTCGAGCAGGGCCTGGTCTCCGCGCGCGGGACCATCCGCCGCCTCGAGGCCGAGCTTGCCGCGGCGCGCACCGCCATCACCGAGCGCGACCAGTCGCTCGCCGAGCACCAGGCGGCGATCGCCGCGCGCGACCAGCGCATCGCGGAGCTCGGCACGCAGCTCGACGAGCTCGAGACCGAGAACGCGACCTACCAGGACCAGGTCCTCAAGGCCTACCAGAAGATCAAGACCGACGAGGCCACCGTCGCGCGCGCCAAGAAGGCGCTGGCGATCGCGCTCACGACGCTCGACGACACGCCGAAGCAGAGCTGACCTTCGAGCCGTAGTGCCACTACGCACTTCGGCTCACCAAGGCATCAGGTGAGCACTTCGGCTCACCAGCGCATCTCAACCCGCAGTCTCGTAGCCGGGGTCCAGCCCCTCGTAGTCGTCGCGGTAGAGCGCGCCGACCTCGCGCTGGATGAAGATCTCGATGAGGTCGGGGTCGTACATGGTCCCGGCGCACTTGCGGAGGATCTTCTCGCACTCCTCGAGCGGCAGCGCCGCCTTGTACGGGCGCTCGGTCGCCATCGCGTCGTACGCGTCGGCGATCGCGACCAGGCGCGCGGCGAGCGGGATCTCGTGGCCCTTGAGCTTGTCGGGGTAGCCGCTGCCGTCCCAGCGCTCGTGATGGTTGCGCACGGCGCTCATGATCGGCTTGAGCATCTCGATGCTCTTCGCGATCTCGTAGCCCTTCACCGGGTGCTCGCGCATGTGGATCCACTCGCCGTCGTCGAGCGGGCCGGGCTTGAGCAGCACCGAGTCGCGGATGCCGATCTTGCCGATGTCGTGGAGGAAGGCGCCGAACTCGAGCGTCTCGAGCCCGTCGTCGGGGTAGCCCGCCTCGCGGGCGAGGACGAGGCAGTACGCCGCGACGCGCCCGCAGTGGCCCTTGGTGTACGGATCCTTGGCCTCGATCGCCTCGGCGAGCCCGAACAGCGCCTGCCGGTTGGCGGCCTTGAGCTTCTCGTAGCTCTCCTCGAGCTCCTTGGTGCGCTCCTTGACCACCACGTCGAGGAGCGTGCCGCGGCGCTGGAGGCGCTCGTGCTCGATCGCCGTGCGGCGGGTGAGCGCGCGCTGCTCCTCGACGAGGCCGAGCAGCTTGATGCCCTCGGCGACGAGCGCGACCAGGCGGCTCCGCTCGCTCGGTCGCGCGACGAAGCGCATGATCGTGCCGGCGTGGGCCGGCCGGTAGTCGAGCTCGACCGCCTCGTCGGGCGTGTTGACCACGACGATCCGCAACGCCTCGGGCGCGTGGGCGATCGTCGCCTCGAGGAAGGCGACGCCGTCGAGGCCGGGGGGCCGATGCCCCGAGATGATCACGTGCGGTGGGTTCTGCCGGATGCGGCGGACCGCCTCGGTCGCCGACGTCGTCGAGACGACGTACAGATCGAGCCCCGAGAGTAGCTCCGCGAGCTCGCCCATCGCTTCGGGCTGGTGATGGAGCACCAGCGCTCGGAACCTCGCCACGCCCCGAGTATAGCCCTCGTGCCGAGGACGAGCCGCTCGACACGTCACCGTAGATTCGCGTGTGCCGCGAGACGTTTCGGACGATCGGCGTATAGTGGCCGCGAATGCAGCACGAGGTGACGGGCAACACGCAGGGCTTGAAGGCCAGCGAGCTGAAGGCGCTCGAGCGCGTCTATCGCCGCCGCGTCGCGCCGGCGGAGGTGGTGAGCTCCGAGCTCGCGAGCTTCCTCGCGGAGGTGTCGGCCTCGATCCACCGCCAGGTCGGCGTCCTCATCGATCGCCGCGGTGAGATCACGCACGTCTTCGTCGGCGATGCCTCGAAGATCGTGTTGCCGGACGTCGGCCGCCTCCGCGGCGGCGCCGGGCGCTTCCGCGGGCTGCGGCTGGTGCACACCCACCTGCGTGGGGAGGCCCTCACCCGCGACGACCTCACCGACCTGGCCCTGCTCCGGCTCGACCTCGTGTGCGCGATCGGCGTCGACACCGGCGGACGTGCGGGGCGGCTGTACATCGGGCACCTGCTGATCGACGGCCCGGCCGATCGGCCGTGGCGCGAGCTCCCGCCCGAGCCGGCGCACGCGCCGGTCACCGACTTCGCGCGGCTCATCGCGTCGCTCGAGGCGGAGCAGGCGCGCGGACGGCGCGTGGCGGCCACCGATCGCGGCAAGGATCGCGCGCTCGTCGTCCACGTCGCGATCGGCAAGACGCTCGACAGCGACGCGCGGATCGACGAGATGCGCGAGCTGTGCCGCACCGCCGGCGTGAAGGTGCTCGACGTGATGACGCAGCGCCGGCCGGCGGTCGATCCCAAGTACCTGGTCGGGCGCGGCAAGCTCGACGAGATCCTCCTGCGCGCGATGCAGCTCGGCGCCGAGATGGTGATCTTCGATCACGATCTCACGCCCGGTCAGGCGCGCGCGGTGAGCGACGCGACCGAGCTCAAGGTCGTCGATCGCACGATGCTCATCCTCGACATCTTCGCGCAGCACGCGACCAGCCGCGACGGCAAGCTGCAGGTCGAGCTGGCCCAGCTCAAGTACGCCCTGCCCCGCCTCGTCGAGAAGAACACGATGATGTCGCGCCTGACCGGCGGCGTCGGCGGCCGCGGCCCGGGTGAGACCAAGCTCGAGATCTCGCGCCGCCGCGCGCGCGAGCGGATCCACCTGCTCGAGAAGAAGCTCGAGGAGCTCGCCGCCGACCGCCGGCTGCGGCGCTCGCGGCGCACCGACCGCGGCGTGCCCATCGTCGCGATCTGCGGTTACACCAACGCCGGCAAGTCGACGCTGCTCAACGCCATGACCGAGGGCAACACGCTCGCCGCCGACAAGCTCTTCGCGACGCTCGACCCGGTGAGCCGCCGGATGCGCTTCCCCCACGAGCGCGAGGTGGTCATGACCGACACCGTCGGCTTCATCCGCGACCTACCCAAGGATCTGGTCGCGGCGTTCCGCGCCACCCTCGAGGAGATGCGCGACGCCGACCTGCTCGTGCACGTCGTCGACGCCAGCGACCCCGACCGCGCGCAGCAGATCCACGCCGTCGGCACCATCCTCCGTGATCTCGAGCTCGCCGAGAAGCCGCGCCTCCTCGTCCTCAACAAGGCCGACCGCGTGCACGACCACGACGAGCTCGAGCGCGAGGCGCGGCGCGAGGGCGCCTTCGTCGTGAGCGCGCTCGACAAGACCACGTTCGGGCCGCTGCTGCTCGCGGTCGAGCGCGGGCTCTGGCGCGAGGGCAAGACCGTCGACCGATCGATCAGCCAGTTCGATCAGGCGATCTGACGAGCGCCGGCGCACGAAGCCTTCAGAGTGGTTCGCGCCGGAGATGTTTACAACGTAAAATTTACAATGTATACAGTCTGGGCGACATGCCCCGCGCCGCCCTCCAGGATGACGACATCGCCGCGTTCCGCGCCCGCGCCACGGCCGCGGCGATGAAGCTCTTCGCCGCGCACGGCTACGACGGCGTGACCATGCGCGCGCTGGCCGACGAGCTCGGCGTGTCGGCGATGACGTCCTACCGCTACCTGCGCGGCAAGGACGAGCTCTTCGCCCTGGTGCGGGCCGAGGCCTTCCGCCGCTTCGGCGACGCCCTCGCCGCGTCCGCCGGCCGGGTCACCGACCCGATCCAGCGCCTGCTCCGGCTCAAGCGCGCGTACATCCAGTTCGCGCTCGACGAGGCCGACGCTTACCGGATCATGTTCGAGATCCGGACACCCGACGGCGAGGCCGCGACGCCCGCCGACGCCGCCGTCGACCGCGAGTCGAAGCGCGCGTTCGGCTTCCTCCACGACGCCGTCGCCGCCGCCGTGCAGGGCGGCGCGCTCGCGGGCGACGCGCTCGCCATCGCGCGCCTGCTCTGGGCGAGCACCCACGGCCTGGTCTCGCTCTACCTCGCCGGGCGCCTCTCGCTGCGCGCCCTCGAGCAGCTCGCCGCCGTCGATCACGAGCTCGCCGGCTTCCGCACCTCGCCACCCACGACCACCACCCGCGCACGGAGCACGCGATGACCCGCATCGGACGCAGCTACAAGCAGCACGGCATCCCCGCCCAGTCGACCTACGACACCATCGTCATCGGCTCGGGCCTCGGCGGCCTGACCGCGGCGTCGATGCTCGCGCGCCACGCCCACCAGCGCGTCCTCGTGCTCGAGCGGCACTACACGGCCGGCGGCTTCACCCACACGTTCCACCGCCCCGGCTACGAGTGGGACGTCGGCGTGCACTACGTCGGCGACGTCCACCGCCCGGGCTCGCTGCTGCGCCGCGCCTTCGACCACCTCACCGACGGCGAGCTGGCGTGGGCCGACATGGGCGAGGTCTACGACACGATCGTCATCGGCGACGACCACTACCAGTTCGTCGCCGGCCGCGAGCGCTTCCGCCAGCGCATGCACGACTACTTCCCCGCGCCGCGCGACCGGGCGGCGATCGACACGTACCTCCAGCGCATCCGCGAGACCGTGCGCACCAGCAAGCGCTTCTTCCTCGAGAAGGCGCTGCCGCCGCTGGTCGGCCGCCTCGCCTCGCCGCTCCTCCGCCGCCCCGGCCTGCGCGAGGCCAGCCGCACCGTCGCGCAGGTGATGGCCGAGCTGACCGATAACCCGCGGCTCGCCGCCGTCCTCACCGGCCAGTACGGCGACTACGGGCTGCCGCCGTCGCAGGCGAGCTGGTTCATGCACGCCCTCCTCGTCGGCCACTACCTCGCCGGCGGCGCGTACCCGGTCGGCGGCTCGTCGCGCATCGCCGCCACCATGCTGCCCGGCATCGAGCGCGCCGGCGGCGCCGTCGTCACCTCCGCCGACGTCGCCGAGATCCTGGTCGCGGACGGCAGGGCGGTCGGCGTGCGCCTCGCCTCGGGCGAGGAGATCCGCGCGCCGCGCGTCATCAGCGACGCCGGCCTCGCCGTCACCGCCGGCCGCCTCCTGCCCCGCGAGGTCGCCGCCAGGGCCGGCCTCTCGCCGACCGTCGCCGGCGCGCCGCCGTCGTACTCGCACCTCTCGCTCTACCTCGGCTTCAAGGAGGACGCGGCGGCGCTCGGGCTCGATCGCTCGAACCTGTGGGTCTACCCCCACGAGGACCACGACGCCGCCTGCGCTCGCTTCGTCCGGGATCCGGACGCGCCGCTCCCGGTCGCGTACCTCTCGTTCCCGTCAGCGAAGGATCCGGACTTCACGCGCCGCTACCCGGGCCGCGCGACCGTCGAGGTCGTCGGCCTCGCGCCCTACGAGTGGTTCGCGCGCTGGGAGAACACGCCGTGGAAGAAGCGCGGCCAGGACTACGAGGCGTTCAAGCAGCGGCTCGCCGACCGCATGATGGAGGCGCTCGTCCGCCAGCGCCCGCAGCTCGCCGGCAAGGCCGACCACGCCGAGCTGTCGACGCCGCTGTCGACCGTCCAGTTCGCGGCGCACCCGCACGGCGAGATCTACGGGCTCGCCCACACGCCCGCCCGCTTCGCCGCCCGCCAGCTGCGCGCGCACACGGCGATCGCCGGCCTCTACCTGACCGGCGCCGATGTCTGCACCGCCGGCGTCGGCGGCGCGCTCATGGGCGGCGTGCTCACCGCGGCCGCGATCACGCGCAAGAACCTCGTCGGGGAGATCCTGCGCAGTGATGGCGCGGCGAGGTTGCGGAACGCAACGCCGCCGCGGGCCACCGTCGAGAATTCCGCGGCTTGAAACCCACCTGACACTGGCACGCGGCTTGTAGCGGCTTCATGGCGGAGGAGCGCCATGGAGTCACGTCGTCGTATCGTCCCTCGCGCCGTGGTGTTCGCCCTCTTGCTGGGTTCGCCGGCGATCGCGGCGCCGCTCCAGCAACCCAACGGCGCCGCGATCCCGAGCCAGATGGGCTGCGACAGCGGGCGGCCGACCGGCCTCGCCGCCGAGCTCGCGTGCGAGTGCACGAGCGGCGGCGGCTGCAACATCGGCCCGGCGTGCCCGCCGCCCGGCCCCTGCGTGATCCCGTCCGGCACCTGCGAGACCACGCTCTACCACCAGGTCAACGACAACACCTGCATCCCGTCGGTGGTCGAGGGTCTCGACCCGTGGACCGACGGCGAGCTCACGCCCGAGACGTACACGCCCACGTGCGCGCTCACGTTCGAGGTGGTGAGCCGCGGCACCGCGCGCTTCAAGAACATCTTCGGCTGGTACAACGTCACCGGCCAGCGGCCGGCGACCGGCGACCTGGTGCCGATGATCGACTGCAACGCCGCGCCCGGCACCGAGGTCGTGCTCGACGTGCGCAACGACCCGCGGTGGACGGGCGGCGAGATCGGCTTCTTCCTCGCGACGCCCGAGGATCACGGCGCGAGCGGCCAGTGTGCGGGCGGCGACTGCTGCGCGCGCGTCGATCGCCTCGCCACCGCCGGCCACGTCTTCTACTCGCAGCGCGCGCTCAACCCCGACCACGTCGGACAGCAATCGATCATCCACCTCGTGGTCTACGACAGCCGGATCACCGAGCGGAAGTTCTACTTCGCGTGGGAGGACACGCTCGGCGCCGCCAACAACGACTTCACCGACCTCGTCACCAGCGTCGTCGGCGTCGAGTGCGCCGGCGGCGGCACCGCCTGCGACACCGGGATGCCCGGCATGTGCCAGTACGGCGTGACGCGCTGCCGCGGCTCGTCGATCGAGTGCGGCCAGGTGTTCGGCGCGACCGGCGAGTCGTGCGACGCCGCCGACAACGACTGCGACGGCATGGTCGACGAGGGACTCGGCTGCGAGATCTTCGTCGACTGCGAGAGCGTGACCTGCACCGGCGGCCTCATCTGCAAGTTCGGCCAGTGCGTCGACCCGTGCGTGAACGTCGCCTGTGGGGGCGGCGAGACGTGCCTCGGCGGTGCGTGCGTGCCCGGCTGCAACCAGTGCAACGGCGCCGTGTGCGCGTCGGGCCGCACGTGCGACACGCAGACCGGCGACTGCGTCGGCGGCCCCGGCGACGGCGACGCCGGGCCGGGCAACGGCGGTGGCGGCGATGCGGGCAACGGCGGTGACGACGACGGGCTCGGCACCAGCGGCTGCTGCAGCGGCGCGCCGAGCGACCCGAGCGCGGCGTGGCTCCTCAGCGCTGGGCTGCTCGTAGCAGTCGGCCGAAGGCGACGGACGCGGCCTCGGCGAGCGTGATGCCCAGCGCCTCGGCCTGACCGAGCCCCGACGACGACTGCGCGTACAGGAGACAGACGACGTGGTCGCCGACACAGATCGGCGCGACCAGCACGTAGCGCGGCGGGAGCCCGCCGAGCAGCGTCCACATGCGCTCGTCGATCACGGTGGGCGAGCGCGGCTCGACGACCAGCGTCTCCTGCTCCGAGTACGATCGGGCCAGGAGCCCGGGCTGATCGAGCGGGACGGCGAGCGACTCGATCACCGCGCGACCGTCGTCGCAGAACCCCTTCCAGCCGATCGCGAGCGGCTGGCGCACCACGAAGATCGCGGCGGCGTCGAGCGGCGCCCCCGGTAGCTCCGACAGCGCGTCGACGATCAGGTCGCCCACGCGATCGCGCGTCTCGGCGCGCCGGACGGCGCGCGCCAGCTCGTCCACGCTGGTCGGCCTGGTCGGCTGGAAGTCCATGATCGGCCGGATCGCCGACTCGCTCGCGACCTGACGCACCGCGATGCGCGCGAGCGCCGCCTGCGTCGTCGTGTCGCTCAAGGTCGGGACGAAGTGGCGGCGCTCGGTGCCGGGCGCCGGCGACGTGCCCGGCTTGAGCCCGACCTGGCTGTCGAGCTTGAGCGCCGGGTCGCTGCCGACGCCGAGCTCGATCTCGTCGACGCGCGCGCTCTCCGCGACCGCCGCCGGCCCGGTCGCCGGCAACGACGGCATCGGCGGCGGCTCGCGCTCGAGCGCAGGAATTCGCTCGGTGTCGACGACGATCGGCCCCGATGCGCGCTCCAGCGAGCCGGGCCTGCCGCCCTTGCCCGCCTTGAACTGCCAGCCCTCGAGGTTCGTGTCCTCGACGTTGTCGGGCACGACCGGCACCTCGGTCGGCATGCGCGCGCCGGGCATGCGCATGAACCGGTTGGCGCGCGGGATGCTGTACGCGACCTCGAGGTGGTAGTGGATCCGCAGCTCGGGCGCGACGGCGAACACGAGGTGCTCGGGCTCCACGTCGAGCTGGAACGCGATCTCGCCGCGCCCGTGCTCGGTCAGCGGATCGCGCACCGCGACCGCGATGCGACTCTGGTCCTGCGCGAGCTTCCCGATCGGCACCGCCCGCCACTTGCCGGCGATGTGCGCCGGCACACGCGCCTGGAGCGCCGGATCGCAGCGGTCGAAGTGGCTGCCGAGCGCGGCGGGCAAGCGGTGCCGGCGGGCCAGCGCCTTGGCGAGCTGGTCGAGCGTCAGGTAGCCGAGCTCGACGAGGTTGGTGCCCAGGCGCGCGCCGTAGAGGACCTGCGTCTGCAGGGCCTCGTGCAGCTGGGCATCCGTGATCAGCTGCAGTTGAACCAGGTGCTCGCCCAGACGCGCCACGGAAGCGAGATCGTATCAGGGCGTGCGAGGCAGCGTCACCCAAGGACGCGCCAGCGGTGCGGGAGCTGCCCGCGGTTACCCCACCGCTACCTCAGTCGAGGGCGGGCGAGGTCGTGCGAGCTCAGGCGATCGATGAGGTCGCGCGCCCGGCGCTCAGGCGATCGTGACGTCCTTGCACAGGTAGACGTCCTGGATCGCGCCGAGGAGCTCCACGCCCTCCTTCATCGGACGCTGGAACGCCTTGCGGCCGCTGATGAGGCCCATGCCGCCCGCGCGCTTGTTGATCACCGCGGTGACCACCGCGTCGCGCAGGTCGTTGTCGCCCGAGGCGCCGCCCGAGTTGATGAGGCCGATGCGGCCCATGTAGCAGTTGGCGACCTGGTAGCGCGCCAGGTCGATCGGGTTGTCGCTCGTGAGCTCGCTGTAGACCTTCTTGTGGGTCTTGCCCCAGCCCTTGAGCGCCGGGTCGTTGTACCCGCCGTTCCCCTCGGGGAGCTTCTGCTTGATGATGTCGGCCTGGATCGTGACGCCGAGGTGGTTGGCCTGGCTCGACAGGTCGGCGGCCAGGTTGTGATCGCCCTTCTCGGTCTTGAACGCCGAGTTGCGCACGTAACACCAGAGCACCGTGAACATCCCGAGCGAGTGCGCCTCCGCGAACGCCGCCGCGATCTCGTTGAGCTGGCGCCGCGACTCGGGCGAGCCCCAGTAGATCGTCGCGCCCACGCCCAGCGCGCCCATGTCGAAGCACTGGCGCACGGTGCCGAAGAGCGTCTGGTCGTACGTGTTGGGGTACGACAGGAACTCGTTGTGGTTGATCTTGACGATGAACGGGATGCGGTGCGCCCAGCGCCGCGCCACCGTGCCGAGCACGCCGAAGGTCGACGCGACGGCGCTGCAGCCGCCCTCGACGGCGAGCTTGACGATGTTCTCCGGATCGAACATCTCGGGGTTGGGCGCGAACGACGCGCCCGCCGAGTGCTCGATGCCCTGATCGACGGGCAGGATCGAGATGTAGCCGGTGCCGGCGAGGCGGCCGGTGTCGAACATCCGCTGCATCGCGCCGAGCACGCGCGGCGTGCGATCGGTCGCCGTGAAGACGTCGTCGATGTAGCGCGGCCCGGGGAGGGTGAGCCGCTCCTTCGAGATCGTCTTGGACGAGTGATCGAGGAGCGCGGCGTGCTCCCCGAGGAGCTCGCGGATCTGGCGGATGTCGCGGGGCATGACGACGTCATACTCGCGGCAGACGCCTCTTCGCAAGTGTGTGATGCAGTGCGTCGAAAAATGCAACGCCGTCGAGCCGGAACGATGCGGATCACATCACCCGGGCCGCCCGATGTTGCAGACTGCCAGGACTTTCCGGTACAACGCCGGCTCGACTCGCTTCGCCCAGGGAGGACCGCATGCGCCTATCTACGTTCGTCGTCGCCACCGTCACCACGCTCTCGTTCGTCGCCTGCGGCGGGGATGACGGCGACGGAGGCAACATCGATGCCCCCAACACCCTCGAGAACCCCGGGTTCCCGGTGCCGACCGCGGTCACCAAGGCCAACGAGAAAGTGGGCGGCGCGTGGACCGAGCTCACCGGCGACGCCGACTGGAGCTGCCTGAACACGCCGAGCCCCGACCAGCCGTCGACGCAGGGGATCATGCTGAGTGGCAAGATCGAGGACTTCCAGACCGGCAACGGCGTCGGCGGCGCGACGGTCACCGCGTTCCCCGGCATCAACCTCACCGGCAGCTCGGGCACGACGACGTCGGACTCGACCGCGGCCAACCGCGGCGACTACACGATGAACCTCGCGATGCTGCCGTCGGGCGAGACCCGCTACGGCTTCAAGTTCGAGGCGACCAGCTACGTGAAGACGTACCTGCTCAACCAGTACGTCAACCCGTCGATGGCGACCCAGATGCGCGACATGGCCGCGGTGTCCGAGGCGACCGCCCTGGCCCTGCCCGCCTTCATCGGCGTCGAGCGCGACGTGACCAAGGGCGTGCTCGCCGGCGCGTTCCGCGACTGCTTGAACCGCGAGGTCTCGAACGCGGTGGCGACGGTCAGCTCGGTCTCGGGCTCGGTCGATCACCTCACCGGCGCCAAGACCTTCTACTTCTCGGCGGGCTCCACCAGCCTGCCGGTCCGCCACACCGTCGAGCCGGTCATGAACAACGACGGCCTCTTCGTCGTCCTCGACCTGCCGCCGCAGACCGCGACGGCGTACGTCCAGGTCTGGGGCTTCCGCAACCAGGCCGAGCTCGACAGCGGCCAGCTGACGCTGCTCTCGGAGCTCGCGTCGCCGGTCGAGGCCAACGCGGTCATCACCGGCTCGTTCGAGCCCAAGCGCTCCAACTGACTCTGGGCTGAGCTGAGCCTGGCTGAGATCTGACGGGGTCTGTCTCCGTCACGAATTTAGGGCCGCGGATTCGCGGCCCTTTTTGTTTCTTGTTATCGTGGCCGCGCCTTTCCTGGGGGAACCATGATCCGCCGATTCCTGCCCACCGCGGCCGTTGCCACGACCGCGCTCGTCGTCTCCAGCCTCGGGGCCTCTCCCGCGCGCGCCGACCTCACCGAGCTGAAGTGGGCCACGGAGGGTTACTTCCGCACCCGCACGGTCACGTTGACGAACCTGGCGCCGCAGCCCCGTCGCGTGAGCGTGTACCCGCCCACCGGCGAGCAGCTCGTCATCCCGGACATCCGCCGCACGAGCTACATCGTCAGCCGGTTCCGCATGATGCCGTCGCTCGTCTACGGCAAGGTGGCGCGCCTCAACGTCCAGATCGACGCGCTCGACGACGTCCTCTGGGGCGACAACAACGGGCTCTCGACGGCGCCGCTCTTCGCGACCGACGGCTCGAACCAGGGCTTCCTCGGCGGCCCGGTCGGCGACTCGGTCACCATCCGCCGCGCCTGGGTGCAGTTCTCGGTGCCGGTCGGCGTCATGCGCGTCGGCCGCATGCCGAGCCACTGGGGCATGGGCCTGCTCGCCAACGGCGGCGGCACCGGCTGGTTCGATCCCGACACCCCCAAGGGCGAGCCGCGCCGCAAGATGCTCGACAACTTCTTCGACGACGACTTCGGCGACAACCACTTCGGCTCGACCGCCGACCGCATCCTCTTCATCACCAAGCCGATCACGATCTACCGGACGGTGAAGAAGCTGGGCAAGGTCGACCACCCGCTCATCATGGGCTACGCGTTCGACAAGCTCAGCGAGTCGCCGCTCCTGCCGTACGAGAACTTCGAGCGCAAGTTCCGCCCGTTCGGCCAGCAGGGCTTCATCTCGCGCGGTCGCAACGACGACGTGAACGAGCACGTCGCCCTCATCGTGTGGAACAACCCCGACTGGGACAAGAAGTCGTTCCTCGACGAGCTGCGCCTCGGCGTCTACGCCGTCCTGCGCACCGCCAAGGAAGGCTCGACCCAGCCGTCGGCGATCACCAACCCCGACGACATCTGCGGCACCTTCGAGGGCCAGCCCCACGACTGCCGCGACACCGGCAGCAAGGTGTGGATCGCCGACTTCTGGTGGCGCGTCCGCCACGGCAACATGTTCACCGAGGGCGAGGTCTACCAGATCGGCGGCCAGACCTTCGGCGGCGTGCCCTTCCCGTCGCGCAACCAGAAGAAGAAGGCGAACATCAACGCGGGCGTCGCGCGCTTCGCGTGGCTGACGACCAAGTGGGACGCGATGCTCGAGCTCGGCCACGCGTCGGGCGACGACGAGCTGGAGAACGAGGAGTTCAAGCAGCGCGCGATGCACCCCGACTTCAACGTCGGCCTGATCCTCTTCGAGGAGACGCTGCGCGAGCTGACCGCGCGTGTCTACGGCGTCCCGTTCTACTCGAACGAGAACCCGCAGGGCGCGCTCGGCTTCTTCTCGAACGGCGGCGTGATCAACGCCAACTATATCCAGCCCAAGGCGCGCTTCCGCCCGACGCCGGTCGCCGGCCTCGAGGTCATCGCCGGCATCCTGGCGGCGTGGGTCGACACCACGCAGGTGAACGGCACCGCGCTCTTCCCGGCCTGCTCGATCGGCGGCGCCTGCAAGGGCAGCGGCAAGGACGACAAGTACCTCGGCACCGAGTTCGACCTGGCCGTGCGCGCCAGCTTCGCCGGCCAGATGCGCTTCGCGCTGGAGATGGGCTACCTGCGCTTCGGCGGCGCGCTCAAGCACCAGCTCACCGAGGCCAACAGCTCGTTCACGCTGCAGTCGTCGATCGCGTTCGTCTGGTAGCTCCTGGTACGCTCGGCCGTGGGTTCGTCGAGCACGTCCGCGGCCGCATCGGCAGGGAGGTGGGCGCTGGTCACCTACCTGGTCGTGGCGGCGTTCGTCGCCGGCCTGGTGCGGATCGACGTCACGCTGCCCGCGATCGGCCACCTCGGCTCGGCGCTGGTCGCCGTGGTCTTCCTCTACGGCCCCGTCCTCGTCGCGTGGCGCCGCCACGAGGACCTCCTCGACTACGGCTTCACCACGGATCCGGTGGCGAAGAACCTGCGCTTCGTCGCGGTGGCGCTGGTCGTCATCCTGCCGGTCTTCCTCGTCGTCTATCTCGGCTTCTACGAGATCGTGTGCGCGACCAGGGCGATCAAGGCGCTGGCGCCGCCCGGGACCTGCGCCGGCTGGGACGGCATCAACGTCGAGCTGCCCGACCTCGGCTGGACGTTCGCCGAGTTCTGCGCGGTGCAGCTCGTGGTGGTGGCCCTCCCCGAGGAGCTCTTCTTCCGTGGCTGCCTCCACCGCCTGCTCGAGCAGCGCTTCCCGCCGGCGCGGCGCTGGCTGGGCGGCGGGATCGGGCTGGCGCTCGTGCTCTCGTCGGCGGCGTTCGCGCTCGTGCACCTGCCGAAGAACGGCGACCCGCGCGCCCTCGCGACGTTCTTCCCCGGGCTCCTCTTCGGCTGGATGCGCTCGGCCACGGGCTCGATCGCGCCGTCGGTGGCGGTGCACGCCGCGTCGAACATCTGGGTGCGGATGCTCGATCTGACGTTCCTGCGCTAGCAGACGGGCGCCCACCGGGCGACCCGTCTGCCCCGTGCCCGAGCCCGAGCCCGTGCCCGTGCCCGAATCCGGGGCAGGCTTCGCCAGCGACACCACCGATGCGAGGGCGACACGCGCGTCGCCGAGATCAGATCGGGCACGGGCACGGGCACGGGCACGGGTCCGGAGAGGTTTGCTAGAACTCGGAACCGCATGCGCACCGCCGCGTTCTTCGACATGGACCACACCGTCCTGCGCAAGGACACGGGCATGAGCTGGATGCGCTTCCTGCGCCGGCGGGGCGAGCTCTCCGGCGCGGGCATGGCGCGCGCCGTCTGGTGGAGCCTCCTCTACAAGGCGGCCGTCCTCGACATGGAGGCGCTCGCGACGCGGCTGTGCGCCGAGCTCGAGGGCGACGACGAGGCCGAGATGATCGCCAAGTGCGACGTCTGGTACGCGGCCGACGTCGCGCCGATGGTGACGCCGGCCGCGCGCCACGCCGTCGCCGCGCACCGCGCCGCCGGCGACGTCATCGTCCTGGCGACCGGCGCGACCCAGTACGCCGCGCTCGCCGTGGCGCGCGGCCTCGGCATCGAGCACACGCTCTGCTCGCGCCTCGAGGTCGACGGAGGCCGGTTCACCGGGCGCCTCGCGGCCATGTGCTTCGGGCCGCACAAGGTGACGCTGGCCGAGCGCTTCGCCGCCGAGCACGACATCGATCTCGCCCGATCCACCTTCTACTCCGACAGCTTCAACGATCTGCCGATGCTCGAGCGCGTCGGCGGCGCGGTCGCGGTGAACCCGGATGTTCGGCTCTGGCGGCACGCCCGGCGACGCGGGTGGCGCATCGAGCAGTGGGCCTGATATGGTGCGCCCATGAGCGCGAGCGCCGACGCCGCCCCCAAGAAGCACCGCCACGATCTCGGCCAGGAAGATCACGGCCCGGTCATGGCGGCGGGTACCACCCGCGCCATCCAGATGGTCCTCGGGCTGTGGATCGCGCTGACCGGCCTGGCGCTCTTGTGGGCGATGATCGACGCGGGCTGAGCCACGACGAGTGAGATCGGGCACGGGCACGGGCACGGGCACGGGCACGGGAGCTGGCGCCCATCACACTGTCGGGCCATAGTCCCCGGCTGGCATGGGGCTGATTCCCGACGAGGTGATCGCGGAGATCCGGGCGCGCGCGGACATCGTCGCCGTCATCGGGCAGCACATGCAGCTCAAGCGCGCGGGCCGCAACTGGAAGGGCCTGTGCCCGTTCCACGGCGAGAAGACGCCGTCGTTCAACGTCAGCCCCGACAAGGGCTTCTTCTACTGCTTCGGCTGCCACAAGAAGGGTGACGTCTTCACCTTCGTGATGGAGTACCAGGGCAAGAGCTTCCACGAGACCGCCGAGGTGCTCGCCGCGCAGTGCGGCGTCCTCATCCCCGAGGTGCAGGCGTCGCCCGAGGCGATGCGCGCGCGCAGCGAGCGCACGCAGCTGCTCGAGATCAACAAGCTCGCCACGCAGTTCTTCCGTGACACGCTGGCCGGGCCGGCGGGGGCGCCCGGCCGCGAGTACCTCGCCCGGCGCGGCACCACGGACGCCATGCGCGACCGCTTCCAGCTCGGCTACGCGCCCGCGGACTGGCACGCGCTCGCCGACTTCCTCCAGGCGAAGCGCGTCGACATGGAGCTCGCCGTCAAGCTCGGGCTGGTGGCGCGCCAGCCCCGCGCCGGCGGATTCTACGACCGCTTCCGCGATCGGCTGGTGTGCCCGGTGGTGATGCCCGGCGGCGAGATCGCCGGGTTCTCGGCGCGCCTCGTGAGCCAGCCGCCGCCGGGCCAGGACCCGGGCTCGGCCGGCGCCAAGTACATCAACTCGCCGGAGAGCCCGGTCTACAAGAAGTCGCGGCTCCTCTTCGGGCTGCAGCAGGCGCGCGAGGCGATGGGGATGAAGAAGCGCGCCGTCCTCGTCGAGGGCAACTTCGACGTCATCTCGATGCACCAGGCGGGGTTCGGCGAGACGATCGCGCCGCTCGGGACGGCGCTCACCGCCGAGCAGGTCGAGCTCCTGCGCCGGATGGCGCCGGAGGTGGTGCTGTTCTACGACGGCGACCGCGCCGGCCGGGTGGCGACCAAGGCGGCGCTCGAGCTCTGCCTCGCGGCCGACGTCCCGGTGAAGGTCGCGTGGCGATCGCGAGGGGACAGCGCCGCGCTCGACGGGCAGGACCCCGACACGCTGCTCAAGGACGGGCGGGTCGACGTCGAGGAGATGATCCAGAACGCCCGCGATGGGCTCGAGGCGTACACGTACGCGCTCATCGACGCCGCGAAGGGCGCGGTGAACGCGCGCGCGCAGATCCTCGACCACGTGGCAAAGCTGGCCGGAAAGGTTGCCGAACCGCTGAAACGTGATGTAATCGCCGGCACTTTGGCGCTGGCACTGGATCTGGACCAGGGGGTGGTCCGGAACGCGATAGCTCGTTCCGGAGGGCAGCGGCCCGGAGGGGAGCGGTACGGCGGCGACGAGCGTCAGGGGAGATCGGGCACGGGCGCGGGCACGGGCACGGGCGCGGGGGCGGCGCCGGCCCCAGGGGGCCCGGCACCGACCGAGGAAGTCGACCTGCTGGCGATGCTGGCGGACCACCCTTCCCTACTTGCAACTGCCGACGCAAACGGGGTTTTTTCGCTCTTGACGGACGCGCGCCTTCGCGACATGTATTCCGCCGCACTGCGTGGGGGAGCCCTCCTGGATCTGGCCCCCTCGCACCTGCCTGCATCGTCCACCAAGACCTTCCTCGAAGGACGGTACGCATCCGCCCCTGACCCGCAGCGCCAGCTACTGAGCATGATCGACGGACTCCGGACGGCTCAACACAAGCGACGAGCCATGGAGCTCCGCAAGTTGCTGGGCGACGCGCAGCGCCGCGGTGATCGCCATCAAGAGCGCCTGCTGATGACTCAGCTCGACGAACATCACAAGACAGGTCGATAGGAACATGGCCAAAGCCGCACCCTCCAAGAAGGCGTCTCCGGGCGCGTCGTCGAAGACCTCTGCCAAGGCGGAGACCAAAGCAGATGCGAAGCCCAAGAAGGCCGACAAGGCCAAGGACGCCAAGGCGGAGCGAGCTGACAAGGCCGACAAGGGGGACAGCGAGAAGCCGGAGACGAGCGGCGTGAACGCCAGGCCGGCCAAGCCGCTGCGCAAGCCGGCGCCCCAGCTGAAGCGACAGCCGTCGAACTTCGACGACGAGGACGAGGGGCCGGCGGGCAACTTCGTCGAGCGCGACGACGACGACGACGACGACATGGACTCGCTGCCGCGCCGCTCGGCCAAGGCCGAGGCCGACGCCGCGGCGCTCGAGGCGGAGACCCGCCGCGCCGGGATGGGAAAGAAGAACGGCGCCGCGCCCGAGAACGATCGCCAGCGCTCCAAGCTGATCGAGCTGGGCAAGGCCAAGGGCTTCCTCACGTACGACGAGATCAACGACCACATGCCCGACGACGTCGTGTCGACCGAGCAGATCGACGGCTGGCTGTCGTCGCTCGGCGAGCACGGCATCGCGATCGTCGAGGGCGGCGGCCAGCGCCAGGGCGCGGGCGACCTCGAGGTCGGCAAGGGCGCGGTCGATCTCTCCAAGGAGAAGGAGGACGCCGACGGCGAGGAGACCCAGCAGAGCGAGGACGAGGAGTACGCCTACAGCCGGACCTCCGACCCCGTGCGCATGTACCTGCGCAAGATGGGCTCGGTCTCGCTCCTCACCCGCGAGGGCGAGGTCGAGATCGCCAAGCGCATCGAGGACGGCGAGCGCAAGATGCTCCAGGCCGTGCTCAACTCCTCGGTCGCCGTCGAGGAGCTGCTCGAGATCGGCGAGCGCCTGCGCAAGGGCAAGGCCCGCGTCAAGGACGTCGTCAAGGACATCGACGAGGACGAGGCCGAGTTCGACGAGAAGTGGCACACCGAGCGCGTGTGCAAGGTGATCGACAAGATCCGCAAGCTCCAGCGCGACAACGAGAAGCTCATCGAGAAGATGAACGAGCGCGGGGCCACCGAGAGCAAGAAGAAGAAGATCCGCGAGGGCCTCAAGGAGAACCGCGATCAGATGTTCGAGGATCTCTCGGACCTGCGGCTGTCCAAGCCCACCGTCGATCGCATCGTCGCCCAGCTGAAGAACCTCATCCTCAAGCTCGACAAGGCCGAGGCCGAGATCCGCGAGTGCGAGCGCCGCGCCGGCCTGACCGCCACGGAGCTGCGCAAGACGCTGCGCGAGATGAAGGCGTCGCCGGCCAAGGCGCGCGCCGTGGGCAAGAAGTCGATGCTCACCATCGCCGACTTCGAGGAGATGGAGGAGCAGATCAAGAACGGCGGTCGCAAGATCGCCACGCTCGAGGAGGAGGCCAAGACCAACGCCCCCGAGCTGCGCTCGACCTACCGCGACATGAGCGAGGGCGAGCGCATGGCCGAGCGCGCCAAGAGCGAGCTGGTCGAGGCCAACCTGCGCCTGGTCGTGTCGATCGCCAAGAAGTACACGAACCGCGGCCTCCAGTTCCTGGACCTCATCCAGGAAGGGAACATCGGCCTCATGAAGGCCGTCGACAAGTTCGAGTACAAGCGCGGCTACAAGTTCTCGACGTACGCCACGTGGTGGATCCGCCAGGCGATCACCCGCGCCATCGCCGATCACGCCCGCACCATCCGCATCCCAGTCCACATGATCGAGACGATGGGCAAACTCCGCAACATTCAGAAGCAGATCGTGCTCTCCAGCGGCGTCGAGCCCACCTTCGACGAACTCGCCGAACGCGCCGGGATGTCCGTCGGTGACGTCAAGCGAGTCATGAAGATCGGCCGCAGCCCCGTCTCCCTCGACCGCCCCGTCGGCGAAAACGAAGACTCCTACTTCGGCGACTTCATCGA
>DDTA01000165.1:48755-49705 GCA_002344285.1 Myxococcales bacterium UBA2376 | reverse complement strand
CGGCCGTTCGCGGCTGGGCGCGATCACAGAGGCTGCGGTGCCTCCGGTGTCCTGTGCGGTCGCGGCGGCCTGGGGGAGGGCAAGTGCAGGCAGGAGTGCTGCGAGGATCGGAGCCAAGTGGAGGCGCTTCATCGTGAGCCGCCCTGATGCGCCGGAACGGCGATGCGAAGCGCCTCGCCGGCCCGATGGAACGTGGCGCTTCCGTCTTCGATGGATTCGAGCCGCCAGCCGTCTTTTTCCTCACCGACACGCAGCAGACGGACCTGGGACAGCGCGCTTGCGCCATGCGGCCGGATCGACAGGAAGCGCTCGTCAGCGCGCAACTCGACACCGAGCAGTTGGAAAGACGGCCCAGCCGGTTTCGGCCTGGGTGTCTCCGGGGCGGGGGGACGCGGCGCGGCTTGAGATATCGGGCGCTGTGCCTGCCGCGCTTCCAAGTGAGCCAGGCGATCCTGCAAAGGCCGCAGATCGCTGGCGACCAGGCGCTCGTCCAGCGCCAGTTCGATGTCGGCCAGGCGCTGGGTCACGGCCTGGTGCTCGGTGTCGTAGCGTGCCTGTGCCACGGCGGCGGGTTGCCGCCGAATCAGTTGGACCTGCTCGGCAAGGTCGGCCAGACGGCCTTCGAGTACGGCCACCTGTGCGCCGGGTGCTCGGGTTTCGGCCTGCTCGGCCAGGTCCGATAGCGCGACGTGATCGATCAGTACGACCGCACTGATGAGCAGCAACCAGGTGGCGGTGGCGCCGCGCAGCAGCGTCGTGCGTCGCCGGTCGGCTGAAGCCGGCGCGGCGGTCATGGCTGGACCTCCGTCGAAAGCGGAAATGTCTCGGCTTGGTGGCTGGTGTCCGGGAGGGTTGGTCGCGGTGGCTCAGGTACGTCCGGCTGGGCATGGGTGAAGCAGACCCGGCGCGTGCCGTGATCGACCTGCAGATCCCAGGCCGGTCCGGCCAGC
>DDTA01000165.1:30215-48731 GCA_002344285.1 Myxococcales bacterium UBA2376 | reverse complement strand
GAGCCGGTAGTGGGCCACCGGCAGCGGCAAGGTCAGCAGCGCATCGGCGTCGTGCCGGTCACAAAATCGGTAGCCGGAACGCTGCAGGACGTGCCGCAGGGCATCGCCAACGCTGGCGTGCAGGGTGTCAGGAATGACGACATCGACCACTTGCAGCAACAGATCCCGCTGAGCCTCGGTCGGTGCGAGTTCGACCAGGGTATAGCGGCCGTAGCGCACCACCGGCACGTAAGCCGGTGGTGGCGGCGCCGCTTCAACGGCTTGCGCTGGGGCGGCAGGAGGCGACGACGGCGGTGCGCTCGCGCAGCCTGCCGCCAGGGTAGTGGCCAGCAACAGGCCGCTGTGCGGCATCCAACGGGACGAAAGGGCGGATTGCATGGATCGGCTCTCGGCGATGTCGAGCCGATACCATCGCCATCCGGAGAGGCCGCATCAGCAAACAATGCGAATCGCCGCTTTGCCGGTTTATCGGGGCGCAGGTAGCCCCTTGGTCGAAAATGCGTCACCGCCGCCGGCGGGTGATGCGTCGGGCGGTGGCGGACTTATCGAGAGAGTTATCCACAGTTTCTGTGGAGAAACGAGGGGGGCGCCGGCGGGTCCGGCTGCGTTCGACGCGCGCCCGTGCAATCGGCGAGCTTGAATCGGGGCAGGGCCTCGGGCGATGATGACCCTGCTCAGGCGGCCCTTCTGCGGGCGGTTGCCTCCATGGGGGCAACATCCACCCGTTCCCGCAGCTCCTTGCCCGATTTGAAGTGGGGCACATACTTTCCGGAGACATGCACCGTCTCACCGGACTTCGGATTGCGGCCTACGCGTGGTGGTCGATAGTTCGACGAAAAGCTGCCAAAGCCGCGAATCTCGATTCGGCCGCCATGGGTGAGCGCATCGGTCATGGCGCCGAGGATCACCTTCACCGCCTCTTCCGCATCCCGTGCGACAAGCTGGGGGAAGCGCTGTGTGAGACGGTCGATGAGTTCTGTTCTTGTCATCGGGCGATTATATCAATCGAAACAGTGACTTTGCGTGCGGTGAAACCTGTGATCAAAGGGCGATTCACTGCGTGACGGTCTGCAAGGCCCACATGTCGCGATACAGCCCTCCAGCCCGCAGGAGTTCGTCGTGGGAGCCGTGCTCGATGATCCGCCCCTGTGCGAGCAGCAGTATCTGGTCGGCGTGTTGGATGGTGTGCAGCCGATGAGCGATCACGATCACGGTGCGCCCTTTGATCAAGCGCGAGATTGCCTCCTGTATCTCATGCTGCGCTTCTGGATCGACCGAGGCGGTGGCCTCGTCGAGCAGCAGCACCGGGGCGTCCTTCAGCAGGGCGCGCGCGATGGAGAGCCGCTGGCGTTGGCCGCCGGAGAGGCGCTGTCCGTTTTCGCCGATGGGGGTTTCATACCCCTCTGGGAGTCGCCGAATGAACTCGTCGCACCTGGCGGCATGGCAGGCGGCCATCACCTCGGCATCGGTGGCGTCGGGACGGCCGATGCGCACGTTCTCCAGCACGCCGCCGTCGAATAGCTGGACGTCCTGGAAAACGAAGCTCAGGTGGTCGTAGAGCCGGTCCGGACCGAGGTCGCGGAGGTCGACGCCACCGAGGGTGATCCGGCCCTCCTGTGGATCGAAGAAGCGGGCCAGGAGGTGCAGCAGGGTGCTCTTGCCTCCGCCCGAGGGGCCGACCACGGCGACGAACTCGCCCTTGTCGACGGTGACGTCGACGCCCTTGAGGACCTCGACCGAGTGCTTGCCCTGCGGGTAGGACTTCTTGAGCCCGCGCGTCTCGAGGAGTGACGTCACCGACATTTCAGGCTGCCTCCGCGGCGTCGCGCGTCGGCATGCGGCGCATCGCCGACGTGCCGACCACGACCTCGCTCATCTTCCGGATCCGGGCCCAGAGATTCTCCTGCACGTACGGAACACCGTAGCGCGCGCACAGCTCCTTCACGCGAGGAGCCGCCTGCTTGTACTTCAGCATCGGCAGGTCGGGCCAGAGGTGGTGCTCGATCTGGTAGTTGAGCCAGAGCTGAACCCAGCCCAGCAGATCTCCGCCGGTGGCGTAGTTGGTCGAGCTGATCACCTGGCGCACCGTGGCCTCGCTCCGGTTCGCCGGGCGGTCGTCGTAGCGGTAGAGATCGTCGCCGCAGTGGTTGGGCAGGACCACGGCGAGGCTCTGGATGTTGGTGAGCACGTCGCCGAGCACGGAGTTCCAGAACGCGCTCCACACCGCCCACGGCCCGAGCGGCGCGTAGAGCAGCGGCAGCGCCACGAAGTGCACGGCGGCGTAGGGCAGGGCGCCGGTCGCCAGGAACTCGCGATCGGTGATCGAGCGCAGGATGGTCGGCCAGTCGTAGCGGCCGCCCTCGTCCTCGCGCGGCGTGCCGCGCTCCTGCCAGACGCGCAGCGCGTTGGGGCCGTAGAAGCCGGGCCGCCACATCACGGAGAGGAGCCCGAGGCCGGCGTAGCGGAGCGCGCGGGGGCCGCGCCAGTCGCGCAGCATCTCGGTGTTGCGCTCGATGAGATCCGGGTCGCGGGTCTCGCCGGTGTGGCTGTGGTGGCGGACGTTGTGCTCGTACACCCACGCCTCGGGCTTGACCCAGTCGAGCCAGTCGACGAGGCGGCGCGTGCCGCGGGCGAAGACCTTGCTGGTGTAGCGCGCGGGCACGCCGGGGACCCGGTCGTAGCCACGGTGGGCGATGTGGTGGGCGAGCACCCAGCGCGTGTTCCGGCCGAGCGCGAACGCGACGGCGGAGAGCGGGTTGGGCACGATCCACGCGGTGGCGAGCCCGAACGCGGTGCAGGCCCGACCCCAGCGCTCGAGCTTGCGCAGGTGAGCGACGTCCTCGGCGCCGAGCGCGGCGTCGAGCTCGCGGCGCAGCTCGCCCAGCTCGCGCGTGAAGCCGGCGCAGTCGAGCTGCGAGAGGTCGAGGGTGGCGGTCACGCCGCGGTCCGCTCTCGCGCCGCCGCCAGCGCCGGCCGCCGCTCGATCCGCATCCGGATGCCGTTGCGGGGATAGACGGAGAGGCCGGCGCACACGTCGGTCGGATCGAAGTCGTCCTGGGCCATCGCGACGCGGAACCGCCGGCAGAGCGTCGCGGTGACGATCAGCATCTCCTGCAGCGAGAAGTGCGAGCCGATGCAGGCGTGGGGTCCGCGGCCGAACGGGATGTAGGCCGCGGCGGGGCGGGCGGCGACCGCGTCGGGCAGGAAGCGGTCCGGATCGAAGCGCGAGGGCTCGGGCCACACGCGCGGGTTGTTGTGGAGCGTCGGCGGCGAGAGCAGGAGGTTCGATCCCTTCGGGATGCGGTGGCCGCCGAGCTCGAGGTCGTCGAGCGTCGTGCGCGCCATGAACCAGACCGACGGCGTCTGGCGCATGACCTCGTCGAGGACGCGCCGCGTGTAGTCGAGGCGCGGCAGGTCGTCCATCGTCAGCGCGCGATCGCCGAGGACGGCGTCGAGCTCGGCGTGGACGCGGGCCTCGACGTCGGGCCGGGTCGCGAGGTGGTAGAAGGTCCAGAGCAGCGCCGACGAGGTCGACTCGAACCCGGCGATGAGGAAGGTCAGCATCTCGTGCGTGATCTCCTCGTCGCTCATGCCCTCGCCGGTCTCGGGATCACGCGCGTTCAGCATGCGCGTGACCATGTCGACCGCGTCGGGGGCGAGCGGGGAGGCCCGGCGCTGGGCGATGAGCTCCGCGGCCCAGCGGTCGAAGCCGCGCAGCGCCCGCCGGGTCCGGATGTGGAGCGGTGAGGGGAACCACCACGCGCTCACGATGGGGTAAGGGAATGCCTGCAGGTAGGCCTTCATCGCGTCGAACCAACGCTGGAGGCGGGCGTGGTCGTCGCGCAGCTCGGTGTTGAACAGGCAGCGCGTGTTCACCTCGAGCGACAGCTCGTTCATCTCGTCCTTGAGATCGAGCGGGGCGCCGGTGCGGCTGCGCGCGTCCCAGCGCTCGGTCCACTCCTCGGCGGCGGTGATCATGCGCTCGCCGAAGCCGCGGATCGCCGACGCGCCGAAGAGCGGCGCGATGCGGCGTCGCTGCTGCCGCCAGTGCTGCGGGCCGCTGGTGGCCAGGCCGGAGCGGCCGATCCGGGCGATGCGCTGGTAGATCGGGTTGCGCGGATCGACGCGGTCGACGATGCGCTCCTTGTTGAGCAGCACGGTCCCGACCAGCTCGGGGTCGTTGACCAGGTAGAAGTCGAAGAAGCCGCGGGCCAGCACGAGATCGCCGAAGCGATCGCGCAGGAGGTCGAGGTAGCGGACCGGGTTCCGCCCCAGGAGCCACTGCTTCCAGAAGCGGGGCGCGACGCCGAGCGCGAGGGACGACACGGCGCTCAGCTCGCCAGGACCTGCAGGTTGGCGAGGCGGCGCGGGCCGCCGCTGAACGCCTCGCGGCCGTGCAGCACCTTGCGGTTGTCGAGGAGGAGGACGTCGCCCTCCTCCCACTGGTGGTAGTAGCAGAAGCGCTCGCTCATCAGGATCGAGCTCAGCACCTCGAACATCTCGGCGGTGCGCTCGTCCTCGACGCCCGGGATGCGCAGGAGCCAGCTCGGCTTCTCGTCCTTGCGGTAGGGGAAGCCGATGGCGAGCCACTCCTGGCCGTCGAGCTCGGTGAACCCGGGGATCCAGTGCCACTTGTCGGATGGCTTGGTGTAGTAGCGATCGACCGGGCGGCCCTCGATGCCGCGCTCGCGGATGACGTCGAGGATCTCCCTGGGGACTTCCTTGCAGCCGTTCTCGATGTCGGTGATGAAGGTCCGGCCGCCGTCGGTGACGTTCTCGTACTGCGCGCAGCAGATCGCGACGAGCTCGATGTCGTAGCCCATGAGCACGCCGTCGCGGTGGAGCGGCAGGAAGCCCTGGCCGAGCAGCACCTCGCCCTCGTCCTTCTTCGACGCGTCGATCTTCAGGACCGGGCCGACGCGCCGGTCGTTCTCGGTGAGCGTCCCGTACTGCGGGAGGTAGTCGATCATCTCCTCGACGGTCACCGGGTGGTTCTTGAACGACAGCCAGTGGTACTTCGCGAGCAGCGCCCGGATCTCCGCCGGCGAGAAGTCGGTGATCCGGCGGTCGGTGATGCGGAGGCCTTTGCCGGAGGGGGTCAGCGTCTCGTACGGGGTGGACATGGCGGGCTCACTTCCTGGGCTGGCGGATCTGGGACTTGAGGATCTTGCCGAGCGGGTTCTTGGGCAGCTCGGGCCACACGACGGTGCGGCGCGGGAGCTTGTGCTCGGAGAGGACGGCGCGGAGCTGACGGACGAGCTGGTCGTGCACGGCGGCGGGCGCGCGGTCCTCGCGGACGACCACGTGCGCGACGATCGACTCGCTGCCGACGTGGTCGCGCTCGCCGAGAACCGCGCACTCGGCGATCCAGTCGACGGCGATGATCGCCGTCTCGACCTCGGAGGCGTAGACCTTGAAGCCGTTGACCTTGATGAAGTCTTCCTTGCGCCCGACGATGCGGAACATGCCGTCGTCGTCGACGGTGACGACGTCGCCGGTGTGGAGCCATCCGTCGCGCAGGCGCTCGCGCGTGGCCTCCGCGGCGTTGATGTACGCGGTGAACATCGCCTTCGACCGCACCAGCAGCTCGCCGTCCTCGGTGACGCGCCACTCGATGCCGTCGAGGACCTTGCCGACCGAGTCGTAGACCACGCGGCCGCCCTCGTGTTTGTTCACGCAGATCACCGACAGCTCGGCGAGGCCGTAGCCCTGGCGGATGTGGACGCCGTACGTGGCGTGGAAGGCCTCGGCGGTGGCGCGGGCCAGGGCGGCGCTGCCGCAGAAGGGCAGGCGCAGCGCGCTCAGGTCGAGGGCGCGCGGCAGCGAGAGCTTGACCGCGACGTCGTAGAACTGCGGGATGGCGCTGAAGAAGGTGATGCGGAGCCGCTCGAGCTCCTCGAGGATGTAGAGCGGGAAGGCGAAGCGCGGCGACTTGAGGAAGAGCGTGCCGCCGGTCATGAGCGTGGGCAACGCCAGACACTCGGCGCCGTGGGTGTGCGAGAGCGGCAGCGTGCACAGCGTGCGATCGCTCTCGTCGAGTCCGAGCGCGCGCGACAGGTAGTGCGACCGGTAGTAGAGCGCCTCGTGGCCGAGCAGGATGCCCTTGGACGCGCCGGTCGTGCCCGAGGAGAACTGCATGATGCCGGTCGTGGGGTCGACCGACGGCGGCTGGAGCCGCGTCAGCCGCGGCTCGACCACCTCGCCGCGGGGCGTGACGGTGACCAGGTTCTGCGACCAGGTGGCGACCCGCGCGGCGGCCGCCGGATCGCAGATGACGAGGTCGCTCCCCGAGAGCGCGATGAGCGCGCGGGCCTCGGCGTCGGTGACGCCCACGTCGAGGGGGGCGAAGGTGGCGCCGAGGCGGGCGGCGGCGAGGAGCGCGACCAGGAACCCGGGCGTGTTGTCGAGGTACGCGAGCACCACGTGCCCCGGGCCGGCCCCGGCGTCGCCGAGGACGCGCGCGAGCGCGGTGGCGCTGGCGAACAGCTCGGCGTAGGAGAGCGTCGCCTGATCCGACACGACCGCGTCGCGCGACGAGGTCGCGAACGCGGCGCCGGCGAGCGCGTCCCAGAGCATCACTCCACCACGATGGCGAAGCTGCCGTGGCACGTGGGGTCGTCGAGGAGCTGCTGGTGGGCGACGGCCGCGTCGCCGAACGCGAAGGTGCGGGTCAAGGTCGGCTTGACCACGCCCTGCTCGACGAGCGCGTTGGCGCGCGTGGCGTCGTGGAGGTTGCACCCGTGCGAGCCGATGATCTGCTTCTGGTGCATCCACAGGTAGCGGGCGTCGAAGCTGAGCTGGTAGCCGGTGGTGGCGCCGCAGATGACGACCTTGCCCAGGCGCCGGGCGACGAAGACGCTGGTCGGGAACGTCGACCCGCCGACGTGCTCGAACACGATCTCGGGATCGGTGCCGCCCGTGAGCTTGCGCAGCGTGCGGCGGAACTGGCGCATGCCCTCGACGGGCACGACGGGCGGCGGCTGCTCCGCCAGGTACGGGAACGCGTGACGATCGATGAAGAGCTC
Source organism: Myxococcales bacterium UBA2376 (assembly GCA_002344285.1). Lineage (GTDB taxonomy): Bacteria > Myxococcota_A > Polyangia > Haliangiales > Haliangiaceae > UBA2376. The sequence goes on along the minus strand of DDTA01000165.1, from coordinate 41,706 downwards.
GGCGCCGAGGGAGCGGCAGTAGGTCTCCTTCTCCGGCGAGCTCACCACGCAGATCGGGGTCGCGCTCACGGCCCGGCACAGCTGGATCGCGTAGGCGCCCAGGCCACCGGACGCGCCCCAGATCAGCACGCGATCGCCGGGCTTGACCTGGGTGTTGACGAACAGCATCCGGTACGCCGTGAACAGCTTGAGGCCGTAGCAGGAGGCCTCGGTCCAGCTCAGCGCCGCGGGCTTGGGCAGGAGCTGCTGCGCCTGCACGAGGCAGAACTGGCCGAAGCTGCCCCACGAGGTCTCGAAGCCCCACGCCTTCTGTTCCTCGCACGCCAGCGGCTCGAGCCCGTTGCACGCGGGGCACTCACCGCAGGTGAGGTTGGGATGCGTGATGACCTCGTCGCCGACCTTCCAGTGCTTGACGTTCGAGCCGACCGCGGCGACCACGCCGGCGCAGTCGCTGCCGCCGACGTGGATCGGCTCCCCGGGATGGAGCTGGCTGATGCGCGCGGGCTTTCCGGCGCAGGCCCAGACGTGGTTGTAGTTGACGCCCGCGGCCTTGACCCGCACCACGACCTCGTCGGGGCCGGGCGTCGGGACCGGCACGGTCTCGAGCTTCATGGCGTGGAGCGGGTTGCCGTGACGCTCCTCGCGCACGACCCACGCCAGCATCTCCGCCGGGAGCCCTGCGGCGCTCATGCGCTCCTCCGCTTGAGGAAGCTCTCGGGGATCTGGACGAACTCGTCGCCCGACAGGACGTACGCGCCGTTGGGCGAGGTCGGCACCTGCTTGATGAGCCCGTGGTCGAGGAGCTGGGTGCCGTCGGGGATCGTGCGGCCCGGCGCGAAGATCATGTTGGCCCCGATGAAGACGTCGTCGCCGACGCCGCTGGCGAGGAAGGGCAGACCCGATGGCACCTGCTTGCCCTCGATCGTCGCCGGGATCGACGACGCGCCGACGATGAAGTCGGCGAAGCCGCTGCCGCCGCTCAGGAACCCGCGCTCGCCGAAGACCACGTTGTAGAGCATGGGCGTGAAGATCGAGGTCTCGGCGCCGACGTAGCTGTTGACGATGTCGGCGCCCATGACGAACGAGCGCGGGCCGAGGTACGACATCTTCACCGCCGACTTCTCGCGGAGCACGGCGCGGTCGCCGATGACCGACGACCGGCAGTACGAGAACGGGCCGATCTCGACGTCGTCACCGATCGTGCAGCCCTCGAGGATCGCCGTGCGATGGATGCGGCAGCGCTTGCCGATCGAGTTGAACCGGCTCATCACGAACGGCGAGCTCGTGAACCAGTCGAGGATCACGTTCGGGACCCGGCCGCGGAACGGGCTGATCATCCGCGTGACGAGCTCGCGGCTGTAGAGGCTGGTCGCCGTCTGCAGATCGAACCAGTAGTCGACGTGTACCGCCCAGACGTCGAAGAAGTAGACCGCGATGTCGGTGAGGAGGTGCATGCGCGGCGGCAGGCCCTCGACGACGTCGAACACCGACTTCGGCTGGATGCGCAGCGGCTCGGGCGCGGCGTCGCCGTCGCCGTGATAGGTGAGCGGGATCCGCTTCCACTGCTCCGGCGCGCTCTGGGAGGCGAGCATGGTGAAGCGCGCGCTCTCGATCTCGAGCTGGTAGCTCTTGCCCCGGTCCGGGATCGCCGCCAGGAAGCGGCGGAGCATCTTCTCGGAGAGGACGACCTCGTCGGAGACCACGATCGAGCGCGCGGGGACGGGCGCCGGCGCGGCGTCGACCGCGACGAGCTCGAGGCCGGCGTCGCGCAGCTGCGCCTCGAGGCGCTCGCGCAGCGTTCCCTCCTTGAAGCGCACCTCGGACACCGGCTTCCGGAACGGCGGCAGCGGGCGGCGGCCGGCGACGACGTAGGCCTTCATGGCGCGGCCAGGAGCGCGGCGACGTCGCCGACGGTCGCGGGGAGCGCGTTCCGCTCGGCGGCGCGGCGACCGAGGTCGACGCCGTAGAGCGTGTGCACGATGACGGTGAGCTCGATGAGGCTCGCCGAGTCGAGGCCGAGGTCGTCGCGCAGCCGCGTGTCGGCGGTCATGGCGAGGTCGCCGCCGACGCCGAGCTTGCGGATCGCGACCGCGACCTTGTCCACGTCGCTCGCGATCGAGGTCACCTTCGCGGTCCCGGCGTCACTGGCCATAGCCGCCTCCCTTCTCGGCGGTGCCGAGGATGCGCTCGAAGTGCTTCTGCCCGGCGCGCTCGAGGAACGAGGCGACGTGGGCCTGCGAGCTCGGCTCGCGCACGACCTCGAACGCCTGCACGAAGCGCTGGTTCTGGATGCGCTTGGTCGTGACGAACGGCCGGCGCGGGTATGCGCCGAGCTTCCTGGCCATCGCCATCGCCGCGTCCTGGAGCTCCTCGGTCGGCACGATCTGGCTGAGCAGCCCGAGCGCGCGCGCCGCCGGCGGCTCGATGACCTCGCAGTCGAACACGAGCTCCTGCATGCGCGCGCGGCCGAGCATCAGCTCGAGGATGATCGAGCCGAGCGGGCAGGCGACGCCGTTCTTGAGCTCCGGCATCTGCAGCCGGCACGACGTCGCCCCGATGCGCCAGTCGGCCATGAGCGCGACCTGCAGACCCTGGCCGATGGCGAACCTGTCGATCGCCGCGACCACCGGGACCTCGACGTCGAGGACGGCGATGTACAGGTCGATGATCTCGCCGAGGTATGCGCGGATCTCCGGCTCCTCGGATAGCCGGCTGACGTCGTTGAAGTCGCCGCCGACGCTGAACGAGCGGCCGGTGCCGCCGGTGAGGACGAGCGCGTCGAGGCGAGGCGCGTTCGTCCCCGCGTCGGCACGCATCCGACCACAGACGTCGATCAGCTCGAGCGTCATCTGTCGCGAGAACGCGTTCGTGTCCTTCTCGCGGTTGAACTGCACTCGCGCGATGCGGTCGCGCTCCTCGTAGATCAGCGTCTGGTACGACGACGAAGACATCACGCATGCCCTCTCGGTGGCTGATCGACTAGCCAGTGCGACGCCGCTGTCCTGAGAGATTGGGCCAGATACGGAACCACCGGGTACATCGCCCCGGAGAACAGCAACCTTCGTGCCCGTCGATGCGTAACGGTCAGAACGTATATGACACCTGACCGAACGCCCCGCTGAAAGGGTTCAGCGCGCCAAGTGGACGATCGTCGGGCCCGCCGTACACGTCGACACCGACCTGTAGGGTGACCGTCTCCACCGGCCGCCAGCCGAGGAGCGGGCGGACGAGAAAGTCGTTTCCGAGAAAGTTCATGGCTCCGAAGATCTCGGCCTCGAGGCGCCCCTCCTCGCTCTGGTAGGCGACGCGCAGCGTGGCCGACGGCCGGCGCTGGTCCTGGTAGTCGAGGAACAGCGCGTTGGTCGCGGCGACCGGATCCATCTCGTCGGCCGGGTCGCGCCAGTACGGATAGTGGCGGCCGATGAGCTGCGCCTGCACGCGCAGGCGATCGCCGAGCGGACGCTCGACGCCGACCACCGCGAACGCCATCGGTGGCAGCCGCGAGATGTCCACCCCCTCGGTGTTGTCGAGCGGGATGACGTACGAGCCCTCGGCGCGGAAGACGAGCTTGCCGACGCTCGCCGAGCCGTCGAGGCCGCCGGCGACGATGCGCCGGTGGGTGTGACGCATGACGATCTCGGTTTCGGTCGCCGACACCAGCTCGAGCTCGGGCGTGTGGTTCCATCCGCGGAAGGCGACCAGCGCGACGTCCCAGCCGCGGCCGGAGAGCTTGAGCTTGGCGGCGAGCTCGGTGTCCTTCATGTCGGCGTCGATGGCCGCCGGCTCGGCGAGGCTGACGCCGGCGGGCAGCGCCGCGTTCGGGACGAGGACGTTCGAGCCGACGAAGCGCGGCGTCGCGACCAGCTTGACCTCGAAGCGTGGCGTGGCGTGGGCGAAGAGGAGCGAGAGCGCACCCTTGCGCGACTGCTCGTTGTCGACGACGAAGAAGCGGAGGTCGCGCGCGGTGAGGAAGTCGGTCGGGTTGATGACGTCGCTCGCGCCCCACGGCAGGATCTGCTGGCCAGCGCGCAGGAGCCAGCCGCGCTTGCGCAGCGAGACGTACGCCTCGCGCAGCGCGATGCGCAGCTCCTCCTCGCCGGTGAGCGACGCCTGCACGCCGTCGAAGGCGAGCTCGAAGCTGGCCGACGCCGTGTCGCTGAAGCGCGGCCGCGCGTTGAGCCAGATCGACGCCGAGACCTGCTGGAACTCGCCGCCATCGAGGGGGCCGCGCACGTAGGCGAAGGTCTTGCCGCCGATCGGGCCGATGCCACCCTCGCCCTCGCTGTCGGCCCAGCTCTCGTCGTCGGTGGTCGCGGTGGCGCTCTCGGTGTCGTCGGTCGCCGTCTCGGCCTCGCTCGTGTCGGCGTCGCCGGTCACGTCCGTGTCCGCGTCGCCCGCGTCGCCGTCGCCGGTGCTCGACGTGTCGTCGCCGTCGCCGCTCGTGTCCCCGCCGTCGCCGGTGGTTCCGGAATCGCCGGCGCCGTCGCCGGTGGTGCCTCCGCCGCCGGTCGCGCCGCCGCCGCCGTCGTCGGTGACCAGCTCGAGGTCACGCACCAGCGGCAGGAGCTTGGCGGCGATCGCCTCCTTCTCGTCGCGGCTGAGCTCGCGCTCGCGCACGACCTCGACGACCTTCCCGACGATCGCGCCGGTGCGACCGGAGCGGACGACCAGCGTCAGCCGGAAGCGGCGGCCTGCGGAGCGCCAGGTGCCGGTGACCACGCCGTCGGCGAGCAGCGCGGCGGAGACGCGCGCGTACGCCTTCTCGTTGAGGAGCGTGATGCCCATCCGCTCCTGCCGCCGGCGGAACAACCCGTCGGAGAGGACGGTGGCCTCGCGCGACAGCACCTCCTCGACGGCGACGGTGACGTCGTCACCGCCCTTGCCCTCGATGGTGAGGAGCGCGACCCGCTTCTTGGCCGAGGCCGACGCCGCCAGGGCGCACAGCACGACGACGATGGTCGCGACGTATAGGCGTGCGTGGACGCGCACCCTATTCGTTGGCCAGGTTCTGCTCCGTGAACACCGTGTCGTCGATGGTCACGTTGACCTTCACGTCGGCGAGGCGGAGCACCGTGGTGCGCTTCTTGATGACGTCCTCGAGCACGACGTGGTGCGGCAGCCACTTCTTGTTCTTGGGGTCGACCTCCTTCACCTCGGTGGCGCGCAGCTTCTTCCACAGCTTGCCCTTGAGGTCGTAGAAGTCGCCGGCCACGGTGATCCAGTTGTCCTGGCGCACCCACTGCACGCTCTTCGAGTAGCCGGTGCGGTCGCGGATCTTCTTCGACGAGGGGCTGATCTCCACGACCCAGCACTGGAGCTTCTCGCCGGGGCAGGTCTCCTCGCGCAGCACCTTGGCGGTGTTGTCGTCGGCGTGCGGCATCGCGACGTCGGAGTAGCTGAACACCGAGCCGAAGAAGCTCGAGCTCTGCGACTGGCCCTCGACGCGGCGGACCTTCTTGAAGTGGGGGAGGTAGAGGAGGACGTCGTTCTGGTCCTTGCCCTCGCGGATGAGCACGCCCTCGCCACGGATCGTGGCCGGCTCGTCGAAGCGGGTGAGCGTGACGAAGTGCGTCTTGTCGGAGAGCTTGCGCCACCAGCGGAACTTCTTGGGCGCCTTGTTCGACTCGCCGGCCTTGCTCGTGGTGAGCATCGCCTTGGCCTGGAACGAGGGGATCTTGCGGGCCTCCTCCTGCTTCTCCAGCACCTCGCGGCCCGAGGGCAGCTCGGCGGAGGCGACGGCGGGCAGGACGAGGAGGGCGAGGAGCAGGAGGGAGGTGCGTTTCATCGATGGGCTCGCGGCGGTCGATCCGTACTAACCGATCTCGCGGGGGGATCAACAGCATTGTGCGCCGCAATGCAGCGCTCGTGCGCTGACGTACCGTCACTACGCTCCGGCGCGACGGATATTCACGCCCGCCGATGCGCGGAACCCCGCGCCAGCGACTGCCCGATCGGTCAGCCGCGCGCGGAAGCGAACCGAATGGAGGGGTTGCGAGGGCGTTTCGTCATGGCCACCTCGGTAGGCATGTCGAAGACCCTTCCGATCCTGCCGATGCGTGGGGCGGTGATGTTCCCCGGCGCGAGCTTCCCCATCATGGCGGCGCGGGCAGGGACCGTGCGCGCGATCGAGGCCGCGATGCGCGACCCCGAGCACCGCGTCTTCGCCGTCGCCCAGCGCGACGAGCGCGAGGAGGTCGAGGCCGACGAGCTCTACACGATGGGCACGATCGCCAAGGTCGGCGCGATCCAGCGCGGACCCGGCGGCGTGCGGCTGGTGCTCGAGGGGATCGAACGCGCCGTCGCCGTGCGCGTGACCAAGGCCGACGGGTACCTGATCGCCGCGCTGGCGCCGGTCGCCGAGCTGGAGCCGCGCGATCCGCGCGACGCGACCTTCGTCGCCCTCCACCGCGAGGTGCGCGAGCGCGCAGCCGAGCTGGGCGAGGCGCGCGGGCTGCCCGAGGACGTCATCGCGACGTTGCTCGGTCAGGTCCCGGATCCGGGCAAGCTCGCGGACTTCGTCGCCGGCTACCTCGAGGCGCCGGTCGCGGAGCGGCAGGCGCTGCTCGAGACGCTCGAGGTCGAGGACCGCCTGCGCCGGGTGCTCGTGCACGTGCAGCGCCAGCTCGAGGTGCTGTCGGCCCAGCACGACATCAGCGAGGCGGTGAAGGAGGAGCTCGGTGGGCGCCAGCGCGAGGTCTACCTGCGCGAGCAGCTCAAGGCCATCCAGAAGGAGCTCGGCGAGGGCGACGAGGCTGCCGACGAGGCGCTCGCCGCGCTCAAGAAGAAGCTCGACGAGCAACCGCTGCCCGAGGCGGCGCGCAAGGAGGTCGACCGCGAGTGGTCGCGGCTCACGCGCGCCGGCCGCGAGTCGATGGAGTCGCAGATCATCCGCACGTACCTGGAGACGATCGCCGAGCTGCCGTGGGGCGAGCGCACCGACGACCAGCTCGACGTGGCGCGCGCCGCCGAGATCCTCGACGAGGACCACTACGGCCTGCGCGACGTGAAGGATCGCGTGCTCGAGTTCCTCGCCGTGCAGCAGCTCAAGGCCGGCAAGGAGGGCGGCGGCAAGGGCCGCATCCTGCTCTTCACCGGACCGCCCGGCGTGGGCAAGACGTCGATCGCGAAGTCGATCGCGCGCTCGATGGGGCGCGCGTACGTCCGCGTGTCGCTCGGCGGCGCGCGCGACGAGGCCGACATCCGCGGCCACCGGCGCACGTACATCGGCGCGCTGCCGGGGCGCATCATCGCCGGCATGAAGCAGGCGGGCTCGAAGAACCCCGTGTTCCTGCTGGACGAGGTCGACAAGCTCGGACGCGGCTACCAGGGCGACCCGGCGGCCGCGCTGCTCGAGGTCCTCGATCCGGCGCAGAACGACTCGTTCACCGACCACTACCTCGGCGTGCCGTTCGATCTCTCGGAGGTGATGTTCATCGCCACCGCCAACTTCGTCCAGGACATCCCCGGGCCGCTGCTCGATCGCATGGAGGTGGTCGACTTCGCCGGCTACACCGAGCGCGAGAAGCTCGCGATCGCCAAGCAGTACCTCGTGCCGCGCCAGCTCGCCGAGAACGGGCTCGCCACCGGGCAGCTCGAGCTGACCGACGGCGCGATCGGCGAGGTGATCACGGCGTACACGCGCGAGGCCGGCGTCCGCCAGCTCGAGCGCGAGCTGGGTCGCGTCGGGCGCAAGGTGGCGCGGCGGATCGCGGCCCGGGAGATCGAGCGCGCGACGCTCGACAAGGCCGACGTGCGCCCGCTGCTCGGCCGCCCCCGCGTGCACCCCGAGAAGGCGGCGCCGGAGGATCAGGTCGGCATGGCGACCGGCATGTACTACACGCCTGCGGGCGGCGACATCATGTTCGTCGAGGCGGCGCCGATGCGCGGCAAGGGCGATCTCATCCTCACCGGTCAGCTCGGCGACGTGATGAAGGAGTCGGCGCGCGCGGCGTGGACGTTCGCGCGGGCGAACGCCGACTGGCTCGGGGTCGACGACCGGCTGTTCGATCGCGACGTGCACGTCCACGTGCCGGCGGGCGCGATCCCCAAGGACGGGCCGTCGGCGGGTATCGCGATGGCGACCGCGATGGTGTCGGCGCTCTCCGGCCGGCCCGCGCGCCACGACGTGGCGATGACTGGCGAGATCACGCTGTCGGGACGCGTGCTGCCGATCGGCGGGCTCAAGGAGAAGGTGCTCGGGGCCGTGCGCGCGGGGATCACGCACATCGTGATCCCGCACGAGAACGAGAGCGACCTCGACGACCTGCCGGCCGAGGTGCGCGACGTCCTCACCGTCAGCGCCGTAGACACGCTCGCCGAAGCGCTCGCCGTCACGCTGCGCGACACCAAGCTGCGCGGCGGCCGGATCTTGCGCCCGCGCGGCGGTGACGAGCAGGCGGTCGCGCACTGACGACCGGTCGCCCACGGACGACGCGACGTCGCTACAGCGCCATGGTCATGAAGATCGAGAACGGGTCCTCGACGTAGTCGGCGAACGGGCCGCAGCGCACGAACCCGGCGCGCTCGTAGAGCGCGAGCGCCGGCGTGAACGCGGGTGCCGAACCGGTCTCGAGCCACAGCCCGCTCATGCCGCGCCGCCGCGCCTCGGCGACGATGTGCGCGAGCATCGCGCGGCCGACGCCGCGACCCAGGAACTCGTCGGCGACCCGCATCGACTTGATCTCGCCGCGCGCGTCGCCGAGCTCCTTGAGGGCGCCCATCCCGGCGAGCGCAGGACCCGACCACGCCGACCAGCACGTCACCGCGGGGTGGCGCAGGCCCGAGAGATCGAACGCGTGCACGCTCTCGGGCGGCGAGCTCTCGTGCATCCCGCGGAGGTGACGGGCGACGAGGGCGCGGATGGCTTCGCCTGCGAGGTCGTCGACACGGAGCTCCAGGGTCGGCATCGTGCGCATCTCATCTCCGCGGGGAACGACGGGCGCATGCGAGCGCGGCGGTGGTGAGGCGCAGGATGCGCAGGTCGCCGATCGGCGTGCCGCTGCCCGTGTTCACCACGAAGCCGAGCGAGACCTCGCTGTCGGGGTCGCCCCACGCGCCCGAGCCGCCCCAGCCGAAGTGGCCGAACGCGCGCGGCGGCACGCCACGGAAGCTGCCGACGCGGTGGTAGCCGAGCCGCCAGCGCATGCGGAAGATCGTGACCTGGTCGTAGCCCTGGCTCTGGATCTCGGTGGCGCGCGCGATGGTCTCGGGCGAGAGCAGGCGGACGCCGTCGAGCGAGCCGCCGGCGGCGAGCGTCGCGTAGAGCCGCGCGAGCGAGCGCGCGGTGAAGAGGCCGTTGGCGGCGGGGATGCAGGCCTGGAGGACCTCGTCGTTGGAGAAGTCGAACGTCGAGATGCCCCTGGGTGCGAGCGCGGCGGCCGCGCGCTGGAAGTCGACGGGGTGACCGAACAGGCGGAGCGCGCGCTCGGCGGCGCGGAACAGGCGCTGACGGCGGCGGCGCTGCGCGCCGAACGTGTCGTCGTCGGCGCCGCCGGAACGTGCGCGGCGCGCGGGGGAACCGACGAGGCGGGCGGCGCGGTGCAGCTCGCTCGCGGGCGCGCCGATGTAGAGCCCGTCGAGCCCGAGCGGGCCGGCGAGCTCGTCGGCGAGGAACTGCGGCACCGGACGACCCGAGATCCGACGGATGAGCTCGCCGACGACGTAGCCGTACGTGAGCGCCTGGTAGGCCGTCGCCCCGGGCGGCACGGGCGCGGGCGCCGCGGCGGCGAGCGCGTCGACCATGTGGTCCCAGTCGAGCATCCGGCGCGCGTCGTCGATGAGATCGCGGATGTTGAACAGGCCCGCCTTGTGGGCGAGGACGTCGCGCACGGTGATGCCGCTCTTGCCGGCCTGCGCGAACGCGGGCCAGTAGCGGGCGACCGGCGCGTCGTAATCGAGCTCGCGACGGTCGGCGAGCACGTGCAACGCCGTCGAGACGACGCCCTTCGTCGTCGAGTACGAGACCGCCATGGTGTCGCGCTGCCAGGGGCGACCGTCCTCGTCCTTCACGCCGCCCCACACGTCGACCACACACCGGCCACGGTGGTAGACGCACACCGCTGCGCCGCCGCGGGTGCGCGCGAGCTGAGACGCGAGCTGCGCGGCCACCGGCTCGAAGCCGGGCTCGATCACGCCGTGGACCACGAGAAAAGCATGGCACGACGCGGACCTGTGAATTCGCGTCGGCGCCGCCCGCATTTCCGCTGGACATGGTTCATGGTAAACAGTATATATACCACATGCGGCGGACCGCGGTCACGGCCATGGCAGCGGCGCTGGCGGCCTGCGCCAGCGCGCGGGTGTCGTCGGGAAACGGCGACGACGTCGACGCGAGTGAACGAGCGGAGGACGGCGCGACCGGCGTGGACGCCACGCCGGCGATCGACGCGGCATCGATGCCCCCCGAGCCGTCGCCGGTGCTCGTGGACCTCGCGTTCCGCTGCAAGCTGGTCAGCGACCGTAACATCGACGATCCGACGCCCAACGACGCGCACGGGCGCGCGAACCTGCGGGGCACGGATCTCGGCATCCCGGTCGTTCACGGCACGGACCTCTTCCTCTTCTTCGGTGACTCGGCCGGCGCCGACGGCATCTGGCCGCTCGGACCGGAGTCGCTCCCCGACGCCGTCGGCTACGCCGCCGTGCCCGCGGCGCAGGTCGCCGCCAACCCGAGCGCGCTGTGCTCGCAGCTCCGCTTCCTGCGCCTCGCGCAGGGGACCGGGGCGGCCGACGCCGACTTCGCGGGCGCGTACAGACCGCGCCGAGCGGGCAGGCGATCAGCGCGTTCGTGCACAACCCGGCCGGCCCGCGCGGCGCCAACCTGTTCCCCAACATGCCCGGCGACGCGGAGGTCCCGACCGGCGCGTTCTCGCACGGCGGCGCGATCTACGTCTTCTACTCGACGGCGGAGCTGTCGCCGCTCGAGATGCGTGGCTCGTACCTGGCGATGTGGCGCACGCCGTCGACGACCGGGTTGCCGACCTACGACATCCTCCACCGCGTCGATCACCGCTTCGACGCGACCGGGCCGCTGCGCGGCCAGTTCATCAACATCGCGCCGCTCGTCGTCGGCGACCACGTCTACCTCTACGGCACGGGCGCGTATCGCACGAGCCCGGTCCACCTCGCGCGCAAGCGCCTCACCGCGCTCGAGTCCCCGGGCGGCTTCGAGCGCTACGACGCCGCCACCGGCGCCTGGGTGACGTCGACGGCGACCGCCGCGCCCGTCGTCGCCACGCCGGCCCTCGGCGAGCTCTCGGTGCGCTACTTCCCGTCGATCGATCGCTACGTGATGCTCGATCAGGAGGTCACCGCGGGCAACCGCATCGCCGCCCGCTTCGCGCGCGCGCCGGAGGGGCCGTGGAGCGAGCCGGTGACGGTCGCGTCGATGAGCGACGCCGCGTTCACGGCGCGCCACTGCTGCATCGGGACCGACTGTCCCGGCGAGCGGATGATCGAGTGCGACCGCGCGGCGTTCTACGCGCCGCACATG
>DDTA01000165.1:0-30206 GCA_002344285.1 Myxococcales bacterium UBA2376 | reverse complement strand
TCCCGTACAACGTCGCGCTCATGACCGCGACGTTCCGTTGACCGTCGTCGCGAGGCGCACGCCCTGGATGAGCGCCGCGAGGACGATCATGCCGTCCCGGCGCACGCTCGCCGGATCGTCGCTATGCGCCGCGCTGGTCGCGACCTCGCCGATCGCCGCCATGAAGATCCGGGCAGCCATCCCCACGGGGACGGCCTCGCTGACGAGTCCCTCGCGCCGCATGTCCTCGATGAGCGCCACCGCGAGATCGAGGCCGATCTCGTGGTCGAGCCCGCGCCCCTTCATCCGGCCGAGGACGCCCGGCGCGTCGCGCAGGACGATGCGCTGGTAGCTCGGGTCGGCCGAGGCCTCGAAGAACGCCCCGAAGGCCGCCATGACCCTGGCCATCGCGTCGCCGCCGGCGGCGTCGATCGCCGCCTTCACCCGCGCCGCGACCTCGAGCTCGAGCTCGACGTAGACCGCCTCGAGCAGCGCCGCCTTGTTAATGAAGTGGTGATAGAGGGCGCCCTTGGTCACCGCCGCGCGGCGGGCGATATCGTCAAGGGATGCGCCGGCGTAGCCGTGCTCGGCGAATTCATGACGCGACGCGTCTAGCAAGGATCGCCTGGTATCCTCGGCATGTTGCGCGCGACGCGTGACTGACATTCCCCGAGTATGTTACATACCGCCGGTATTCATGCAAGCCGGCGCGGCACCGCGCCCGAGGAACCGCCCATGACGAACGTACGTTTCGCCTCGCTTTCAGCCTCCGTCTCGATCGCGCTGTCATGCGCCGGGCTCGCCGCGTGCGGCGGCGAGGACGAGTTCCCAACGAATTCGTGCGCCGACGTGACCACGACGTGTGTGCAGATCAGCGGCGGTGACGTCGCCGGGCTGCAGAACGCGGCCAACTCGCTCGAGGCGAACACCACGATCATCCTCGGCGCGGGCACGTTCGCGATGACGAACTCGCTGACCATCCGCACCGACGGCATCCACCTCCTCGGTCAGGGCATCGACCGGACGACGCTCGACTACGGCGCGACCACCGCGCAGGTGAACGGCGTCGACGTGCAGGGCGACGACTTCCTGGTCCAGGACCTGACCGTGCTCGACGCGCCCAAGGACGGCATCCGCGTCGAGGACTCGGACGGCGTCGTGTTCCGCCGCATCCGCGCCGCGTGGACCGCCGTGTCGGACCCGACCAACGGCGCGTACGGCATCTATCCCGTCAAGTCGAAGCGCGTGCTCGTCGAGGACAGCCGCGCCGAGAACGCGTCCGACGCCGGCCTCTACGTCGGCCAGTGCGAGCACGTCATCGTCCGCAACAACGAGGTGCGCGGCAACGTCGCCGGCCTCGAGATCGAGAACACGCAGTACGCCGACGTCTACGGCAACCTCGCCGAGGACAACACGGCGGGGATCGTCGTGTTCGACCTGCCGGGCAACCCGATCGTCGGCCGCGACGTGAAGCTGCGCGACAACGACATCCGCTTCAACAACCACATCAACTTCGCGCCGGGCGGCACGGTCGCGGTCATCCCCGTCGGCCTCGGCACCTTCGCGATGGCCTCGCGCCGCGTCGAGATCACCGGCAACACGTACGAGGGCAACAACACCGCCGACATCGCGCTGGTCAGCGGGCTCATCATCGAGTCGGACGAGACCCGCTGGGAGCTCGCCACGGCGACGCTCAACGGCACGTGGGAAGACCTCGCGCTCCAGCCCGGCGCCACCGCGGGCACGATCACCAACTTCCGCAGCGAGAACATCGTCGTCGCCGGCAACTCGCACACCGGCTCGGGTCAGCAGCCCGACACGCTCGATCCCAACATGTTCGGCGTGCTCCTCGTCCTGGTCTACGGCACCAACGACATCGACAGCATCCTCTACGACACCATCGGCGAGACCAGCTTCCACTCGACCGACGCCGGGATGAACACGAACGACAACCACATCTGCGTCGGCGGCAACGCCGGCGGCACGTTCGCCAGCATGAACGTCGAGGTCCAGTCGGTGGAGAACATCGTCCCGTTCTTCCGTCCGGCGGCCCCGTTCGCGCCCTTCGACTGCACGACCCTGAACGGCGGCGCCGTCGTCGCGCCGACCCTCTGATGCGGGCCGCGGGTTCCATCGCCCTCGCCGCGTTGACGGCGCTCGCGGCCTGCGGCGGCGACGACGGCGGGGGAGGGGTCGACCTGACCCAGCCGCCGGTGGTCGACGTGACGCAGCCGCCGCGCCAGCGCCTCTCCGAGTACAACCTCTTCGCCTGGGATCCGGAGGCCGGCTACACGTGGAACCCGATCGGTGACCGCGTCGTCCCCTACGACCTCAACACCGAGCTGTTCTCCGACTACGCGCTCAAGCAGCGCGCGATCTACGTGCCGCCGGGGTCCTCGATCGCCTACGACCCCGAGCTCTCGTTCGAGTTCCCGGTCGGCTCGGTCGTCATCAAGAACTTCGCGTTCCCGGGCGACCTCCGCACGCCGACGGAGGACGTCACGCTGATCGAGACGCGGCTGCTCGTGCGCTACGCCGATGGCTGGCGACCGCTGCCCTACGTCTGGGACGACACGCAGGCCGACGCCGTCCTCACGCCGGCGGGCGACGTCCGGTCGATCAGCTTCGTCGACGACCTCGGCACGCAGCGCACGTCGAACTACCTGGTCCCGCAGCGCAACCAGTGCGAGACGTGTCACGCGCGGAAGCCATCCGACACCGCGGATCCCGAGATGGTCGCGATCGGCACGAAGGCTCGCCACCTCAACCGCACCTACGACTATGGCGGCGCGGCCGGCGCCATGAACCAGCTCGAGCGCATGAGCGCGCTCGGCCTCCTGACCGGCGCGCCGGCGCCGGCAACGGCGCCCATGGCCTACGACTTCCGCGCCATCGCCACCGGGGGCGTCCAGGCGATCCCCGCGGCCGACGTCGAGCCCGCCGCGCGCACGTACCTCGACATCAACTGCGCGCACTGCCACGACCCCAGCGCGGTGCAGGGCATCACCTCGCAGCTCTTCCTCGGACACGACAACACGGACCTCTTCCGCCTCGGCTACTGCAAGCGCCCCGGCAGCGCCGGCGCCGGCACCGGCGGCTTCGAGTTCGACATCGTGCCCGGCAACCCGGACATCTCGATCCTCTACTTCCGCATGCACACCGAGGAGGTCGGCGCGATGATGCCGCTCCTCGGGCGCTCGCTCACGCACACGCGGGGCAGCGAGCTCGTCCACGCCTGGATCGCCGCGATGCCGCCCGACGACTGTTCGGGCGGCCAGTAGACCTCAACGTCACGGAGGGACCATGGACGCGCGCGCCCTGCGCATCGTCACGCTCACCGCGATCTCCGCGCTCGGTGCCGGCGGTTGCGATCCGTACGTCGAGCGCCCGCCGGCGCCCGCCCACGACGGCATCCACGGCTTCGCCGGCGGGTGCTACATCCTGGACGCGACCCCGCCGGGCAGCAGCAACACGCGCTGGCTGGCCGAGTACGACGACGGTGACCGCTTCGCGTTCTGCGCGACGTCGCCGTCGGCCGCCGCCCGCTTCCACCTGCGCGCCGCCGATCTCGGCACGTACCTCTTCTACGACGAGGAGCGCAACTTCCTCGTCGGCGAGGAGGATCGCTTCCGGCGCGCCGCCGAGCTCGACTCCGACATCCTCCTCCTCGACGACGCCTTCCGCTCGCCCGCCGAGTGGGACCTCGAGGTGAGCGCGCACGATCCCGAGCGCTTCCAGCTCCGCCACCATGCGACCGGCAGGTACCTGACGACGAGCGGGCTGACCGACGACGTCGCCGACGCCGCGGTCGTCGCGTTCTATCCGGCGACCGGGTGCGCCGAGTTCCCCGAGCTCACGGTCGACGCCGAGGGCGCGGTCTCGCCGCGGCAGTGGCCCGACGGCGACGTCTTCGGCATCGTCGAGACCCACGCCCACCTCATGACCAATTTCGGCTTCGGCGGCGGCGGCATCTTCCACGGCGCGCCGTTCCACCGGCTCGGCGTCGAGCACGCGCTGCCCAGCTGCGAGCGCTTCCACGGCGAGGACGGGCGCCGCGATCTCGTCGGCTTCGCGTTCTCCGGGCTCGGGGAGGTCGACTCGACGCTCTTGCTCGCGGTGTTCGTGGCCGCGATGACGCCCGGCTTCGACCATCACACCGACGGCTATCCGACGTTCACCGACTGGCCCAAGGCGTGGAAGACGTCGACGCACCAGACCCAGTACTACCGCTGGATCGAGCGCGCCTACCGCGGCGGGCTGCGGCTCATGGTGCAGCACGCGACGACGAACTCGGTCCTGTGCGAGCTCATCACCGGCCTCGGCGCCCAGCAGGTGCGCTACGCGTGCAACGACATGGTCGCGGTCGAGCGCATCATCACCGAGACCTACAACCTCGAGCGCTACATCGACGCGCAGGCGGGTGGCCCGGGGCGCGGCTGGTTCCGCGTGGTGACGAGCCCGGCCGAGGCGCGCGCGGTGATCAACGAGGGCAAGCTCGCGGTGCTCCTCGGGATCGAGGCGTCGAACCTGTTCGACTGCTTCCTGACGCCGCCCCCGGGGCAGCCGCCCTGCGACGCGGCCAAGGTGCGCGCCGAGCTCGATCGCTTCCACGCGCTCGGCGTGCGCGCGATCTTCCCGGTGCACAAGTTCGACAACGGCTTCGGGCCCGGCGACGGTGACCGCAACGTCGGCCAGATCGGCAGCTGGGTCAACAGCGGGCACTACTCGAACCTGGTCACCGACTGCCCGTCGGTGCCGACGGTGTTCGACAAGGGGCCGGTCACGTTCGGCGGCATCAACATGCCGCGCGCGAACTACCTCGAGCCCGCCCCCATCGACATGAGCACCTTCGGCGCCGATCCGATCCAGACGGTGGCGCCGTACGTGAGCGCGCTGCAGCGGGGGGCGATCGAGGGCGACCACTGCCAGAACGCGGGGCTGACCGAGCTGGGCGAGCTCCTGATCCAGGAGCTGATGCAGCGCGGGATGATCATCGAGGTCGATCACCTGCCGCGCCGGTCGTTCCAGCGCGCGTACGAGCTGCTCGTCGCCAACGATTACCCGCCGGCGGCGACCCACGGCAACAGCAACCGCGGGCTGGCCTACCAGCTCGGCGGCGTGTCCAAGCTCGACCTGGGGCGCTGCGGCGATCCGTCGCGCCCGGGCGCGATGGGCGACTCGCTGCGCGCGCGCATCGCCGAGGTCGTGACGAACGGCGGCTATCCCGCGCAGGGCTTCGGCTTCGACCTCAACGGCTTCGCCGGTGGGCCCCGCCCGCGCTTCGGGCCTGACTCGTCCTGCGGTGACACACCCCAGACGAACCCGATCACGTATCCCTTCACCTCGTACGCGGGTGACGTGACGTTCACCGCGCCGCAGCTGGGTGACCGCGCCGTCGACTTCAACACCGAGGGCATGATCCACCTCGGGCTCCTGCCCGAGCTGATCGAGGACGCGCGACGTGACGGCGTCACCGACGCCGAGCTCGAGCCGCTCTTCCGCTCGGCGGAGGGCTACCTGCGCATGTGGGAGAAGGCCGAGGCGCGGGGCGAGGCGCTGCGCCGTGTTACGTTGCCGCGCTGATGGGTGACGGCCCCGATCTCCGGATCCTGCAGGCGAACGAGCGCACGCTCCTGGCCTGGGTCCGGACCGGGCTGGCGCTCATGGCCTTTGGCTTCGTGATCGGGCGGATCGCGGTCTGGCTGAAGCTCGAGCACCCGGAGCGAGAGGAGTCGGCGCTATCGCTTGTCATCGGCATCGCGATGATCGCCGTCGGCGCGGCCTGCGAAGCCGTTGGCGCCGCGCGCTTCGTCCGCGCCCGCCGCGCGATCGTGAAGGGCGAGCCGATCGTCCCCGGCGCGGCGTGGCCGGTCATGCTCGCCGTGGTCGTCGCCGCCGGCGGCCTCGGTCTGGCGGCGTACCTCGCGCTCGGCGCCTGAGCCTCGGCGCGTGAGGGGCGGGCGTGATCAGGCGCGCGGGGCGAGCAGATCCTCCAGGAAGAACGCGGCCAGATCGTTGCGGCCCGAGAGCCCCGCCTTCTTGTAGAGCGATCGCGCTTGCTGACGGACCGTGGTCTCGTTGACCGAGCGCACCTCCGCGATCTCCTTGTGGCTGAGACCCTTGAGGAGCAGGCGCGCGATCTCCTGCTCCGCCGGGCTCAGCGCCCAGCGTTCGAACTGCGCGTCCATCGCCGCGCTCAGCCCGGCGATCAGCTCCGCGGCCTCGACGCGCCAGCGCGCTGCCTGTTCCTCGCTCGCGCGCAGGCTCGCGGCCAGCTCGGTGGCCCGCGCGCGCAACTCCTGCGCACGGCGCGACGCGCGACGCAGGCGCAGCGCGATGCCCGCGGCGGCCAGGAAGCCGATGGCGACGACCAGCAGCTCGAGGAGCACGTGCGCCAGCGTCGTTCGATCGCGCAGGTCCATGACCAGATCCGCGGCGACCAGGGCCGCCATGAGCACGAAGAGCGCGACGAGCACGCGCGCCGAGACCGGCTCTCGATCGTCCGTGTCGACGGTCACGGGTAACTCCGCGCGATCACGGACATCGCACGCACGTGGGATGGCGCGCCGAGACGATCGGGGCCATGCGTGAGCTGGTCGTGCGAGCGCATCGCGGTCATCGGACCGATGCCTTGCGCCTTTCATGCCTGGAGGAATCGATGTCGCAACCTGTCCCATCCACTCGCCGTCTCTCGATCGCCATCGCGGTCGCGTCCGCCTCGTGCACCCTGGCCGTCGGGGTCGTGGCGGCGTCGCTGCTCGGCTGGTTCAGCCCGAGCCCGGCGCCCGCGCCCGCGCTGCCCGCCGCCGTCGATCCGGCGGCGGACGTCACGCTCGCGCTCTACCAACCCCAGGAGGAGGAGGAGGAGGAGGACGACGACGACGACGACGACGACCACGACGATGGCGACGATGACTGACCCCCGGCACGGCAAGCCACGGGCGCGGCTCGCGCTGGGGCCGGGTGAGCTGCGGCTCTACGTGGTCGCGCTCCTCGCCATCGTCTTCACCGTCGCCTGGCGCGTCATCGGCGGGCCGACGCCAGGCGATCCGCCGCCGGTCGCCGCGTCCTCGACGCCGCCCCGATCCGCGGTGACGCCGGCCGCGGCGCCGCGCGAGCCCGCGCGCGTCGTGTACAGGCCGACGCCGCGCCGCCTGCGCGTCCGCACGAGGAGCTCGTGATGTGGACGTTCCGCGCGATGAGCACCGACGTGCTCGTGGCGGCGCCGTCGCTCGACGACCGCGCCGAGCGCGAGCTCGCGCTCGCCATCGAAGCGATGTTTCGCGACACCGAGCGGCGCTTCAGTCGCTTCCGGCCCGACAGCGAGCTCTCGCGCCTGAATCGAGCGATCGAGCCGATCGAGGTGTCCCCGGAGCTGCTCGCGCTGCTCGTGCGCGCGCGCGCCCACGCCGGACGCACCGGCGGTCTCTTCGATCCCGCGGTCGGGGCGGCCCTGAACGCGAGCGGCTACGATCGCTCGTTCGCGGAGGGCGCGCTGGACGACGACGCGCCACCTGGCACGGCGCCGGACGCACGGGGCGAGCCCAGGGCGACGATCGCGGCGATCGAGATCGACGAGGAGCATCGCCGCGTGAGACGGCCGGCGCACGTGCAGCTCGATCTCGGCGGCTTCCTGAAGGGGCTCACCGTCGACCGCGCCGCGGCGCTGACGACGGCGCCGGTCGTCGTCGACGCGGGCGGCGACGCCGTGCTGCGTGGCGCGCCGCGCGGGGAGGGCGGATGGACGGTCGAGGTCGAGGATCCGTCGGAGCCGTCGCGCACGCTCGCGACGCTGGACGTCCGCGACGCGGCCGTCGCGACCAGCGCGCCCAATCGCCGCGCGTGGCGGCGGGGCGCGCGGCGGATGCACCACCTCATCGATCCGCGGGAGGGCACACCGGCGCGCGGTGATCTCGCGCAGGTCACCGTCCTCGCGCCGACCGCCGAGGAGGCCGACGTGTTCGCGAAGGTGGCCTTCGTCCTCGGCTCCCGGGCGGGCGCGGCGCGGCTCGAGCGTGAGGGGTTACGCGGGGTGCTCGTGACGCGCGACGGCGCCGTCGTGACGGTCGGCGACCTGGAGCTCGCCGATGCGTGACGTCGTGAAGGGAGCGCTCGCCGGCCTCGTCGTGCTCGCCCTGTTCGGCGCGGTCGCGAGTCGCGCGGGCTGGCTCGTCGCGTCGGTGCCGCGGCCCGGAGGCCATGGCGCCTGGATGCTGTCGCGCGCCACCGGTCTGGTCGCGTACGTGGCGCTCTCGCTCGACGTGATCGCCGGCCTGCTCGTCTCGTCGCGCGCCGGCGACCGCTGGGTGCCACGCGCGCAGCTCGTCGACCTCCACGGCTGGCTGTCGCCGCTGTCCCTGGCGCTCGTCCTCGCCCACGCGGCGGTGCTGGTCGCCGACGGGTTCGTCCGCTTCGACGCCATCGACGTGCTCGTGCCGTTCGCCGCGAGCCACCGGCCGGTCGCGGTCGGGATCGGGACGCTCGCCGCGTACCTCCTCCTCGCGCTTCACCTGAGCTTCGGGCTCCGCGAACGGATCGGCGCCGCCACGTGGCGCCGCTTGCACTACGTCTCGTTCGTCGTNNGTCTATGCGACCGTGCTCGCCACGGTCGCGCTCCTGCTCGCGGCGCGCCTCCGCCGGGTGGTCACCCGTGGCACTACGGGCAGGTCGTGAGCGGGGCGGCGCCGTGGTTGCCGAGCATCACGGTGCCGCTGCCGGTCACGCGCTCGCTGCCGCACAGCGCGTTGGCGACCAGCATGCCGTCGCTGCCCTCGGAGGACACCGCGCCGTCGACGCGCGAGAAGGCGAGCCCGACCTTGCTCGCCGGCATGGTGAGCGCGCCGGTGATGTGCGCGCCGCGGATGCGGCTGTCGCTGCCGCTCACGGTCACGTCGCCGTCGAGCACGACCGTGCCACCGAGCAGGCCCTCGCCGAAGAGCGTCACCCGGCTGCCGCTGAAGTCGAGGTCGCCGACGTAGGTGCCGCCGCGGATGAACACGACGCGGTCGCTCACGGCCAGCACGGTGTTCACCTCGTCGATGCTCATCGTCGGGGTGACCTCGAAGGCCTGGTCGGACTTGTAGTCGATGTTCACCATCAGCTCGGCGCGGCCGGTCTCGGTCGCGAGCGCGACCTCGCGCAGCGTGCCGTCGGCGACCGTGACGGTGAACGTTCCCCCGTCGACCGCCCCGGAGACGGTGATGGTGCGCGTCCCGGCGGTCACCGGCGCCAGCACCGCGATGCCGTCGGGCCCCGTGGTCGCGGTGACGCCGTCGTCGGTCGTGAGGGTGACGCCCGCGACGACCGTGCCCGGCGTCGCGAGGCCGTTCTCCAGGTTGCCGTCGTTGATCGCCGGGTTGACGACGAGGACGATCGCCGTGGTCCCGAACGGCACGTCGGTGGGATCGATCGTCCCGTCGTCGTCCCCACCCCCGCATGCCGCCACGAGAGACACACACAGCAGCGCTCGTTTGATCATCGCCGGGTGCCTCTACAACAACCATGCCGCCCCGCCGCGACGTGAAATCGATGGCCTGGCCGGCGTGAGGCATGGCACGCGTGCCTCGGTTGTACTGTGGTGTCCGGTAGGACAGGGTGGCCCCGCGTCAGCGGGCCGCCGGCGTCACGAGATCGAGGCGGTGGCCGCAGTGCTCGCACACGACGCGGCGGGCGCCGCGCGCGATCTGGCGCGCGAGGACGCCGCTGTCGGCGTCTGGGTCATCTGCCGCGTCGCGCGCTCCTGCTGTGTCTTCCACGCGCCGTCGCCGGTGGGCTGCTCGTCGAGGTGCTCGAAGTCGAAGTCGCACAGCTCGCCGCAGAAGTCGCAGTACACGTAGGCCGTCCTCGACGGCTGGGTCTTCACCGCGCCACAGCGCGGGCAGCGCGCGCCGGAAGCGGGCGCGCGCCTTGGCGCCCGTCACTTCCACGAGTCGTACGCGCGCTGGCAGCGGTCGCCCGCCATCAGGAGGCGCTGCGACACGGTGGCCGCGTCGACGTAGCCGGCGCGGACCGCCCAGCGGCACACCGCGACCAGCGCGGCCGTGACCCAGGCCAGGCGACCGGCGCGGGCGATCTCGTGCCGGTGCTTGCGCACGACCGCCTCGCGGGCGCCGTCCTCCTTGGGGTTGCCAGACAGGCTCGTGCCCTTCGCGGCGCTGGTGTCGCCCTCTTCCTCGAGCCAGGTCGGTCGCGCAGGATCTGTTTGCACCACGCCGGGTCGTCCACAGCCTCGCCGGCCTTCGCGCGGTCCACCGCGTCGATCACGGCGGCCAGCGCGAGCACCCACCGCTGGCGCTGCTCATCCACGCCGCGAAGGTACTAGACTGCGGGGGTCGATGGCAGAACAGGACCACACCGGGCGCTGGCGCCGTCTCGAGCGCGCCAAGACCGTGCCCGATGCCATCGAGCTGCTCCGCCGATCGGTGCTCCTGATCCACCGCGCGCCCGACGATCCCGAGGTGCGCCGCCAGGTGCGCGCGGTCGCGGCCGAGCACGAGCTGTGGGACCAGCTCGCCGTGCTGCTCGCCGACGAGGCCCGCGTCTACGGCGACGATCCGGCCATCGCCGCGGCGCTCTACGAGGAGCTGGCCGACGTCCACCACGCGCTCGACCAGCCGCTCGAGAGCATCCGCGCGATGGAGGCGCTGCTCGCGATCGCCCCCGACAGCTTCGAGCATCACGAGCGGATCGCGGCGCTCTACCGGCAGGCCGGCGCCTGGGCCAAGGCGGCCGACGCGTTCGAGCAGGTCGCGAAGCGGGCGCCCGAGCAGTTGGCGCGCGCCGCGCTGCTCGACGCCGCCCGCCTCCACCGCGAGCACAAGAGCTTCGAACGTGCGGCGCAGCTGTTCCGGTCGATCGTCGAGCGCCGGCCCGCGGACCTCCTGGCGTGGCGCGCGCTCGACGACGTGCTGAGCGAGCTCGGACGCTGGCGCGAGGTGGCCGAGGTCCGCGGCGAGCGGGCTGCGCGGGCGCAGAGCGGGTTCGAGAAGGCGGCGCTCCTGCGCGCGCAGGCCCGCGCGTTCGAGCTCGCCGGCGACATGCCGGCTGCAGCGAACGTGATCGCGAGCGCGTCGCACCACGCGCCCGACGACGTGAGCGGTCTCGTCGACCAGGCCGACGTCCTCGCGCGCGGCGGGCAGGGCGCGAAGGCGGCGGAGCTCCTCCGGGCGCGGATCGCCGAGGAGGTCGCGCGCGCGAGCTCGGCCGAGGACGTCGCCGCCCTGCGCATGCGGCTCGTGCACGTGCTCGAGGACACGTGCGACGACCGTGCCGGCGCGGCCCGGGTGCTCGAGGAGCTGCTCGCGGCGTCGCCCAGGCACCTGCCGGCGCTGGAGCGAGTCGCGGCCGTCGCGGCGACCGATCCGGATCCGAGGGTCCATGCGGCGGCGCTGCTCCGCTACGCGGGCGCGGTGGCGGATCCCGCCGATCGGGCGACGTACATCGTCGCGGCCGGGCGCCGGCTGCGCGAGGTCGGCGATCTGCGCCGCGCGGTCCACGCCTTCGCCCAGGCCGCCGCGCTCGTGCCCGGCGACGTCGCGATCCAGCGCGAGCTCGAGGACGTCCGTACCGGCGCCATCGTGGAGAAGGCGACGACCGACGCCGGGTTCGGTGACACCGCGGGCGCCGAGCGCCAGCTGCGCGAGGTGCTCGCGGCGCAGCCGCACCACCTGGAGACCAACCTCGCGCTGGTCGACATCCTCGTCGCGAGCGAGCGACTCGACGCTGCGGCCGAGCACCTCCGCGCGACGCTGGCGGCGATGCCCGACGACGCGTCCCCGGCGGCGACGTCTCGCCTCGTCCACCGCTTCGCGCAGGTGATGGCGGCGCTCGGGGACGCCGACGAGAGTCACCAGCTCCTCTACGAGGCGCACCGGCTCGACCGGGGCTCGCTCGCGGTGACCCTGGCGCTCGGCGAGAGCTGCTTCGCGCGCCGGCTGTGGCGGCAAGCGGCGCTCCACCTCGGCGCCGCCGCGACGCACCCCGACGCCGTGCGCAACGCCGCCGCGGTCGCGGCCGCGCTGGTTCGCGCCGGACAGGCCGAGACGCGGGCGCTGCGCGGCGCCAATGCGAGCAAGCACTACGAGAGCGCCGTGCGCCTCGATCCGGGCTGCACGGCGGCGTGGCACGCGCTCGCCGAGCTCGCGATGGAACGCGGCGACCGGGAGCGGGGCGCCGACTACCTCGAGCGCGAGGCGCGCGCCACGGTCGACGCCAACGACCGGCTCCGGCTGTTCGACGCGCTCGGCGACCTGGCCCGCGACGTGCTCCGTGATCCGGTGCGCGCCGAGCGCGCCTGGGTGCAGGCGATCGACGCCGGGCACGCGCCGCTGCTCGAGAAGCTGCTCGCGGTGCAGCGCGAGCGCGGCGCCGCCGTCGAGCGCGCGGACACGTGCGTGCAGCTCGCCCAGCTCGTCCCCGGCGCGGCCGAGCGCAAGGCGTTGCTCATCGAGGCCGCCGAGGCGCTGCGCGCCGGCGACGCCCTCGAGCGCGCGGTCACGGTCGCGGAGGCGTTGATCGAGCAGGATCCGCGCGATCCGGAGGCCATCGTGTGC
Source organism: Myxococcales bacterium UBA2376 (assembly GCA_002344285.1). Classification (GTDB taxonomy): domain Bacteria; phylum Myxococcota_A; class Polyangia; order Haliangiales; family Haliangiaceae; genus UBA2376. The sequence goes on along the minus strand of DDTA01000165.1, from coordinate 17,676 downwards.
GCGACGACGATGGCGATCGCCGCCGGCGACACCCGGCGCGCGGCGACCTGGGCCCGTCGCCTGGTCAGCGGCGGCAACGTCGAGGACACCCGCGCCGGGCTCGAGCTGGTCTGCGCGATCGGCGCGCCGCTGAGCGAGGCCGACGAGCGCTTCCTCGACGCCAACCCGCCGCGGCTCATGGCGTCCGACGAGACCTACGCGGCGGCGCTCGACGACGCCGATCGTCGCGAGCTGGTCGACGATCCGGCCGAGCGGCCGCTGCGCGACCTGCTCGCGATCGTGAGCGAGTCGCTGTCGCTGGTGTGCCCGACGGCGAACGCGGCCCTCGCCGAGGCTGGCCTCGGCGACGCGACCCGGGTCGCCGCGACCAGCGACGCCGCGATCACCGCGCTCTATCCGCAGATCGCGCGCGCGCTCGGCGGCCCGCCGACCTTGCTCTACACGACGGCGCGGAGCTCGGTCGACCTGATGCTCCTTCCGGCCTCGCCACCGGTCGTGGTGTTCGGCCCCAAGCTCGTCTCGGTGCGGGCGTCGTCGCGCGGCGACGGCCACCTGTCGACCGACGCGCCGCTGCGCTTCCGGCTCGGGCGCATGGTCGAGCTGTCGCGGCCGCACCGCGTGCTGGCCGCGATGCCGGAGGACGCGTTCGCGCAGCTCGTCGCCGACCTGCGCGATCAGCTCCAGCTCGACGGGGCGGGACAGATCGCCGAGCGGGCGGGCGCGACACCGGGTCCGAGACGACTCCTCGACCGTCTCCTCGGTCGCGCAGCCTGCCAGGGCGGCGAAGGCGAGGAGCACGAACCGGCGTCTCATGGCACGTCCTCGCAGTCGAGATCGGGCGCGTCGCAGCCCTCGACGCAGCGCAGATCCAGCCCGCAGCTCGGCGGATCGAGCTCCGCGATCTGCGTCTCGATCCAGTCACGGTGGACGTCGACCCGGATCGCGGCGCCGCCGACCTCGCAGCGGCCGTCACCGTGCGAGATGACGCCGGCGAGCGACCACGCGTCCCCGTCGGCGACGAACACGCCGCCGCCGGAGTCGCCGTTGCACCCGATGGTCCCGTGGCGCAGGAGCTCGTCCTCGATGGCGTCGAGCGTCTGCCAGCCCGCGTGCTTGATCCCTTGCAGCCCGGACGGCCCGGGCTGGGTGAAGCCGAAGCCGACGAAGGCGGCGACGCTTCCGCTGCGATCGCCCATCGTCTCGACGAGACGCGGCGTCGGCAGCGGAACCGGCCGCGCCAGCACGACGACGCCGATGTCGGCGCGGTGGGTGACGGGATCGTGGTCGGGGTGAGCGTACGCGCTCTCGACGTCGACGAAGGTGCCGTCGCGGGCCGGGGTGTTGCCGACGTACGCCAGCGCCGGCACCCGGTCGAGGCAGTGGGCGGCGGTGAGCACGATCCGCGGCGAGATCAGCGTCCCCGAGCAGTACGGAAGCCCGAGCTGGGTCGACAGCCCCACCACCTCTCGCCAGCTCCCGCCCGGATCGACGCCGCCGATCACGGGGCGCGCGCTGCCGGCGAGCGCCAGCGCATGGGTGGTCGCGGCGACGATCGCCCCGCCGACGGCCAGCCGGCTCAGCGCGCGCACGAGGCCACCTCCGGATCACACGCCCGCTCGGTCGCCTGCGCGAGGATCGCCGGATCGAGGTCCATCCCGACGTAGCGGCCATCGACGAACACCGCTGGCAGCATCTCGACCCCGAGCGACGATGCCAGCGCGAGATCGCGCTCGACCCTCGCGCGCCCGGCCGTGGCGTCGACGACGAGCCCGTGACGGGCGACGAGCGCCGCGACCTGGGCGTCGGTGGCGACCTCGCCCAGCGCGTAGAGCTCGTCGAGAATCCGCGGCAGGTCGTCCCGCCCATCGGCGGCGTGTCCGACGATCGCGGCCAGCTCCGCCACCGGGTGATCGGGCACGGGCGTCAGGCGGAGCACGATCCGGATGCCAGGATGCTGCGCGCGCAGCCGCGCGAGGGACCGCGACAGGGCCACGCAGTCGCCGCAGGTGAAGTCCGTGAACACGGTCACCACGTGCGTGGCGACCGCGGGTCCGAGTGACGGCGCAGGATCCGCCGGCAAGACGTGGATGACGTCGGCGCGGGGCTCGCTCGGCTCGTCGTCTTCTTCGGCGGGTGGGACGGGCGATCCCTCGACCGCCCCCTGCGCGATCGCGAGCTCGTAGATCGGTCGGTCGGGCCGCTGCGCGCGGAGGGCGAGCGCGCGAGCCCGCTCCTCCTCGACCACCTGGCGCAGCGCCGCGAGCGTCGGCGCACCGACGAGCGCGCGCCCGTTCACGAAGAGCGTCGGGGTCGCGCGCACGCCCAGGATGGCGGCACGTCCGATGTCGCGGCGCAGGCGCGCGTTGTCGTCGAGCGCGGGGTCGGCTTCGAGCGACAGACCCAGCCGGCCGCGGAGCTCGGCGATCGCGGCCGCGTCGAGCACGCCGCCTCGCGCGAAGGCGGCGTCCGCCACCTCCCAGAACCGCCCGTGATCCGCGGCGCGCGACGCGAGGCGATGGGCCTCGAGCGAGGCGGCGGACGGCACCGCGCGGAAGACCAGCCGGACATCCGCGTCCTGCGCCGCGAGCTCGCGCACGACGCGATGCCCCGTCGCCGAGTACGGACAGTCGAAGCGCCCGTACTCGACGATCGTGACCGACGCGGCCGGGGAGCCAAGCGACACCTCGTCGGGATCGAGCTCGAGCCGGTAGCGGGTCTCGGCCTCGAGCCATCGTTCGGGTCGTGGCCCACCGCGCGCGCCGCGCAGGTACCACTCGGCGATGTCGACGCCGTCGATCCCGTGGCGGGCGCGCACGCGCTCGACGTTCTTGACCTCGCGTGCCACCACGGCCGCCAGCGCCGCCGTCGGCGCCGGTCCGGCGACCGGGAAGCCGTTGACGTAGATCGCGCCGGCAGCCGCGCCCACGCGCTGCGCGTAGGCGCGGGTCGACAGGAGGTACGGCTCCACCAGCTCGGGCCGGCCGGCGATCGCCAGCCGGCGTGCATCGAGCTCGGGGAGCTTGCCGCATGCCGCGGCGTCGGATCCGGCCAGGCACCGCAGCACCGGCCAGAAGCGTTCCTGCGTGGCCGCGGCCACGAGCAGGCGTGCGCGGCGCAGGGCTTCCGGGTCGGCGCGATCCGGCAGCAGCTTGATGACGACCCGGACCTCGTCGGCGTGGATCTCCTCGAGGGCGTCGGCCGCGTCCGAGAACGCGCGGACGGCGGCGGGCGTGGGCGACAGGAACGCCACCACGAGGATCGGCGCATCCTTTGATCCGCGCGACGGATCGTCGGGCGCGGCCAGCACCCGCACGCGGTCGCTGATCGGATCCGTGGGTCCGAGCCTTCGTTCTTGCTGATCGATCGACTCGGCGCGTCCGCGACCACGGTCGTGGAGCGACTCGCCGTTTCCGTTTCCGGTCGAACAGGCGCACGCAACGAGGAGCACGCCGAGAGAGCGCATCGACATGACGCGGACCTTCAGCAAGGGACGTGCCCGCGCACGAGCGGGTCGCGCGCGCTCGATCTTCGATGAAGCACGCGCGAACGCGATCGCGCGCGGCGCGCAGACGACCGATCGCTGCAGCCTCGCGCCTGCACGCTGCAGGCTGGTGACGGCGAATCGCGACGTGAAGCGCGACGTGATCGAGCGCGACGCGTGCGCGAGCGCCGGCACGCGCGTTGCTGGAGGCCACGACGAGACAACCCGTCAAACACAAGGAGAACCTCATGCAGATCGAGAACAAGTGGAAGCGAGTGCGAGCGACCGTGATGGCGCTGCTCATCGCGTGCCTCATCGCGTGTACCGGCGGCAGCGACGACAGCGCCGCGTCCCGCCTGCTCACCACGCTGGAGCGAGCCAACGCCGAGCTCGACAGCGTCGCCGCGCGCGGCACCGTGCTCGACGGAGCGCACCAGGAAGCCCTGGTCGGGCGCGTGCGCGCCGCGACCGCGGACTATCGTGACGAGCTGATGGGCAGCGCGGCGTCGGCCGGTTATCTCGACGACCACGCCGCCACGATGGAGCGCATCGCCGAGCAGTACGGCCAGCTCTCGGAGAAGCTCGGCCTGGGCCTGGTCGCCTACGAGACCGCGGCCGAGGAGTGCGGTTGCGAGGACGAAGGGACGTGCCCGTCGCCGTCGCCCGAGCCGTCGCCCGAGCCCTCGCCCGAGCCGTCGCCGTCGCCCGAGCCCTCGCCCTCGCCCTCGCCCTCGCCGTCGCCGTCGCCGTCGCCGTCGCCGGCCGCGAGCCCCGATGCGCCCTACAAGACGCTGTGCCAGCTCGGGTGCGACGCCGCGTTCGGCGCGTGCGCGGCGCTGTGTGTCAAGAAGTGCATCCTCAACCCGAGCAAGCTGAAGAAGTGCCTCGCCGCGTGCGGAGCGGCGTCGGCGGCCTGCTACGCGGGCTGCGCCAACCTCGAGGGCAACTGGTCGAACTGACCGTCGCCCTCGGGATCCATCGAACCTTCAAACGACGACAAGGAACCAACATGCGCAACCTCTCCACCATCACCATCGCCGCGGCGATGATCTTCGCCGCCGCCTGCGCCGATCGCGATCCCAGCGCGGCCCAGCGCCTCCATGACCAGCTGGTCCACGCCAACGGCGTCCTCGACTCGGCCACCGCGAACGGCCGGGTCATGACCGCCGACGATCACGATCGCCTGCTCGGCCCGATCTACGAGGCCACGGGCAAGTACCGGGAGGAGCTCGACCGGAGCGCCGGCGACCCCGCGTACATGGACGAGAACGCCGGGTTGATGTCGGTGATCGCCGACGAGTACCGCGAGCTCTCGATCGCGCTCGGCTTCGGCCTCGCCGGCTACGAGACGACCGCCGAGACGGAGTGTGGCTGCGAGGACGAGGGGACGTGCCCGTCGCCCAGCCCGTCGCCCCCGGCCTCGTTCGACGTGCCGTATCGCAACGCCTGCATCGGCGCGGCGTACGCCGCGTACACCGCCTGCTCGGCGCTGTGCATCAAGAAGTGCGTGCTCAACCCCTCCAAGATGAAGAAGTGCATCGCCGCGTGCTCGGTGGGCCTCGCCGTGGCCCTCGACGCCTGCAGCGACATCGACAACGCCATCCTGACCAACTGACCCCGACGACCGCGTGACGCCGACGGGCTCGCCATCGCGAGCCCGTCGGTCGTTTCGGGCGTGGGCGCGCGCCATCATCCGGTGCAGGCGCGCGCCTGCGATCGCGCGCGACGGCGACGGCGATCCTGGAGCTTACTGCGCACGTGCCCTCGGCCCGCGCCTTGCTGGAGCTCGCGCCAGGAGGAGATCGATGAGCCGCACGTCCACCGCCGTCCGCATCATCCCGACCGAGCACCCCGCGCTCGCGCCGCGCAAGCTCTCGGTGCTGATCCCCGCGTACAACGAGCAGGCGACGATCGAAGAGCTCGTGCGTCGCGTGCTCGCGACCCCGACCGAGCGGGCCGGCTTCATCAGGGAGGTGATCGTCGTCGACGACGCCTCGCGCGATGACACCGCGGCGATCGTCGCGCGGATCGCCCGGAGCCAGCCGGCGGTTCGCCTGCTCCGGCACGAGCGCAACCGCGGGAAGTCGGCGGCGATCCGCACCGCCCTCGCCGCCGCCACCGGCGACACGTGCATCATCCAGGACGCCGATCTCGAGTACGACCCTGCCGATTACCTGCCGCTCCTGTTCGCCGTCCGTGACGGTGCGCAGGTCGTGTTCGGCTCCCGCTTCCTCGCCCGCTCGCGTCCCGCCGAAATGGCCCTCCCCAACTGGATCGCGAACCGGATGCTGACCGGCCTCGCCAACCTGCTCTTCCAGATCCGGATCACGGACGAGGCGACCTGCCTGAAGATGTTCCCGACCGAGCTGCTGCGCGGCATGGCGCTTCGCCGTGAGGGCTTCGACTTCTGTCCGGAGGTCACGGCCAAGGTGGCGCGTCGCGGCATCCCCATCCACGAGGTGCCGATCCGCTATCGCGCGCGCAGCGTCGAGGAGGGCAAGAAGATCCGCTGGACCGACGCGGTCCGCGCGGTCCGCGTCATGGTCGCCGAGGCGATCGCGTGACGCCGGGGACGTGGCCGCGCGCCCGGGTCGCGGCCCTCCTCGCGATCTGCGGCGCGACGCAGCTCTGGGCGCTGTGGCCGGCGACCCAGGCCGGGAGCTGGGGATGCGATCTCTCGCTCCACCTCGCCGAGACCGTCGAGCTCCGACGTGCCATCGCCGGCGGAGATGCCGGGCTGTGGAACGAGAGCGCCAACCTGGGTTTTCCCAGCGCCTACTACTACCAGGTCCTCCCGCAGCTGCTGGCGGCGATCGCGAGCGTGCTCCTCGGAGGCCTGGTCTCGGTCGTCGCGGTCTTCCAGGCGACGATCCTCTTGCCCCACGTGCTCCTGCCGATCTCGGTCTACCGCGCGATGCGGCTGATCGATGCGCGGCCGTCGGAGGCGCTGGGCGCCGCCATCGCGGTCACCGCGATCACCTCGACCAGCACGTGGGGCATGGGCGTCGACTCCGTGCTCACGCGCGGCATCTACACCCAGGCGTGGGCGATGCTCTTCTACCCGCTCGCGCTGGCGCACGCCTGGCGCTACCTGCGCGACGGCACGAGCCTGGTGCCGGCGATCGGCTGGACGCTGCTCACGGCGGCCAGCCATCCGTTCGTGGCGGTGTGCCTCCCGATCGCGCTCGCGTGTGTCCCGTGCTGGCGCCTGTCCGTCGGGCGCACGCTCCGCCGGTGCGCGCTCCTCGGCGGCGGGACGCTGCTCGCGGGAGCGTGGATGTGGCTCCCGATCGTGGTCGACTACGGCGGCTTTGGCGGCTTCCCCAACCGCGGCACCGACGAGGCCGGGCTGCCGCCGCGGACGCTGCTCCGGCTCGTGGTCGACGGCGACCTGCTCGACGCCGGGCGGCTGCCCGTGCTCACCGCGCTGCTCGCCGCGAGCGTGGCGCTCGTGATCCGGCGCCGCGCGGGGGTCGCGCTGCCGCTCCTGGCGCAGGGCCTCGTCTTCGGCGCGCTGATCGTCTCCGGACCGCTCGCCGGCAAGACCGAGGACGATCTGATCCCCGCGATCCGGTTCCTCGCGCCGATGCAGCTGGCGCTGGCGGCCGCCGCGGGCGTTGGCGGCGCGCGCCTCCTGACGGAGCTGGCGAGCGCGTGGTCGCGTCGTCGTCCGGCGTCCGGTCGCGCGCTGCGCTGGGCCGCGCCGGCGGTGGCGATCGGCGCCTCGCTGCTCGCGGCGCACGCCCTCCGCGATCAGGTCGATCGCCACCTGCGCCCCTTCCGGCTCCATCGCGCGTGGACCGGCGAGGCGTTCGACGACCTCCACGCCGTGATGACGCGCCTGCCGCGGGGACGGGTGGCCGCCGCCGCGCGCCACGGCATCTCGCACCGCGATCACTGGTGGTACTACCTCCCCGCGGTCTATGGCGGTCACACCGTGGTCCGGGCGTACGGCGCGGGAGCGCTCCAGTCGAGCACCTCCTACCGCTACCTGTTCCGGAACGACGATCTGATCGTGGCGCAGCACGCGCGGCTGTACGACCTCCGCTACGTGATCGCGCAGGTCCCCAAGGCGCCGCCCGGCGGGTTCCTCTTCGCCCGCGCCGGATGGTATGGCGTCTACCTCGTCGATGGCGGCGGGCTCGTCGAGCCGGCGCAGATCCGCGAGCGCCTGGGGCGGCATCAGGCGCGCGACGAGGCCGTGCGCGCCTGGCTCGCCGGCGAGGGTCCGCGCACGCTGTCGCTGCTGGCCGTCTCGGGCGAGCCCCGCGCCGACGGTGCCGGCGCCGAGGTCCGGGCGATCCGGCGCGCGCCGTCGCGGATCGAGATCGACGTCGTGGTCGACGGCGACGGCCCGGCAGCGAGCTTCCTCGTCAAGGAGAGCTTCCACCCGCGCTGGCGCGCGCGCATCGACGGCGCCGCCACCCCGGTGCTGCGCGTGGCGCCCTCGCTGATGGCGGTGCAGGCCGGGCCCGGCCGACACACGATCGTGCTCGAGTTCCGGCGCCCGTGGTGGACGTGGTGGTTGCTGATCGCGACCCTGGGAACCCTCGTCGCCATCGCCGTCGCCGAGCGGCGACGGATGACGACCTGCGTGGCCGGGTGAGTCGTGGGGGAGGCGCGCTCGATCGATCCACGCCGGCGGCGCGCCGCCATCACGGGAGGCCTCGCGCTCGCGCTCGCGAGCTGCACCGACGGCGGCGTCTGCCTGACCGCGACGACCGCGCCGATCCTGGGGGGCACGCGCACCACGGGCGACCCGGCGGTCGTGGCGCTCGTCCGGGGTGACGCCGTGGTCTGCACCGGGACGGTGGTGGCGCCCGGCGCCGTGGTGACCGCGGCCCACTGCGTGATCTCCGGCGAGGGCGCGCTCCGCGCACCCGATCGCATCGAGCTGAGCGGCGGCGAGACGCCCGACGGCCAGCAGCTCGCGCCCGCGTGGGTGGCGACTCACCCCGGATACCACCACCGCTACTTCCTCGAGGACATCGCGATCATCGGCCTCGCGGAGGACGCGGTCATCCCACCGATCGCGCCCGCGTCCCGCGCCCCGTCCGGAACGCTGCGACTGGTCGGCTTCGGCCTCGACGAGCCCTCCGGCTCGGCCGGCGTCAAGCGGACCGCCTCCACACCGCTCATCGGCGCGGACCTGTTCTCCCTGGTCCACGCACCGCTGACCTGTCACGGCGATTCCGGAGGGGCGGTGCTCGCCTGGATCGATGGCGCCGAACGCCTGGTCGGCGTCGTCTCGCACGGCCCCGCGATCTGCGGCGACGCGCAGGGGACCGCGTTCGCGACGCGCGTCGACGTCGTCGCCGACTGGCTCGACGAGCTCCTCGCCGCCGAGCCGTCGACCGGGCCCGACGGACGGTGCGTGCTCGCCGACCCGAGCGATCCCGATTGCACCTGCGTGAGCGACGGGCGCTGTCAGACGTGTCCGGATCGCGTCGATCCGGACTGCGGGTTCGCGCCGCTCGGCGCGCGCTGCGACGCCGAGGCGCCATGCGAACGAGGCGCGGTGTGCGTCGGTGGCGCGTGCGAGCTCCGCTGCAGTCCGGGCGCCCATGGGTGTCCGCTCGGCCTGACCTGCGTCGAGCTCCAGCCGGAGCTCACGGCGTGCATGCCCGCCGAGGAGGATTCCTGCCGCTGAAGGGCGTGGCGGCGGCGACCCACAGGCTCGCCCTCGAGCCGGGGAGCGCGCCGGCCCGGTTCAGTCGAGGCAGCGACTCAGCGCGGTCATGTGGCGCTCGTAGGCGGGGTTGAGGCGCGGTGGCCAACCGGCGGGACGCTCGCTTGGCGCGCCGGGGACGACCGCGGGCATCGTGACCTCCGCGGCGCTGCGGAGCAGGTCGCAGTAGTTGCCGCTGCCATCACGGGACGGAGTGGATCCAGGTAGCTGGTGGCAGCCGGTGCACGACCGCTGTCCGGACGGGGGCGGCGGCAGCGTGACCGACGCCGGGTTGCGCCACGTGTCCTTCCGGGAGATCGGCTGGTAACGCGTGGCTGGCGTCGCGTCCCAAGGACCACCGACCGGCGTGCGCCCCCAGCGACCGCTCACATCGAGCGCCGAGCCGGGATGGATGATGTACGCATTGTCGCCGCGGTGGCAGTCGGTGCAGTTCTCGCGAAGGGTGTCGCCATTCGCGATGGTGTCGATGTCGAGCCTGATGCCTTCGCCGGTGATCGGTACGCCCTCGCGAGTCCGGTTGTCCCAGAAGCAGGCCCGTCCGGTGGTCTCGCTCTGACAGATGATCCCGAGCAGCCGGATGTTGGAGGTGCCCTCCAGGGTCCGGGGCAGCGCGTAGCAGATGCCGGGGACCGCCGGGTCACGGTAGGTATAGACGTCGGCCACTCCCGGGCCCGTGCCGCCCGTGCCGTCGGAGACCATCCCCGAGACGAAGACGAAGCTCAGCCGTCCCTGGTGGATCCATCGTGGATCGGGCCAGTCGGGCGGGATCGGGACCTGGGCGCTCACGCAACGATCGACGTAGCCGAACTCGATCGGTGGCATCACGTACTGTTCCGGGATGCGGTACTGGATCAGCATGTCGCGGATCCTGCGCGGAATCTGGTAGCCGAACCTCACCATCAACACGTTGAGACCACCGTTGAGGTGGTCCAGACGTCCCTCGAAGCGGAACACGTGCTTCTCGTCGGCGACCGAGATGAGTCCGCGCAGCGCCGCGATACCGAGCACCAGGCGGTCGAGGCCGGTCTCTTGCGTGTTCACGAGATCCTTCAGGTCGGCGCCGTACTTCTGCTTCGCCGCCGGGCCGAACGTCGGGTACAGGAGCTCGAACATCGACGCCTGCATCTTGTCGAGCGTCGCCTCGTCGAGCTCGATCTCTTCGAAGTTGGCGTCGAACAGCCGGCCGTGATAGGCGAGCTCGATCCACTCAGCGGCCGGGATCTGGGCGCGGAGCCCCGGCCGGTAGGCCAGCGACCGCGCCTTCTCCACCTGCTCCATCGCCGCCTCCTGGTCGGCCAGCGACCATCCACCTTGATCTTCCTTGGCGGCGATCTGGTTCTCGGGATCGGACGACTCGACGCACGCCGCCGCCGCCGCCGCGGCCAGTACCGGAACGATGCAAGAGTGCTTCATGCCGCAAGAACGCGCCTCGGCGTGGATCTTCCCGGGCATCGAGCGGCAAGGAGCGCACGGCGGCGGCGGCCGGCACCCGCTGGGGCAGCGGTTCGACCGGTGACCCTCGACGGCCGCCGCGAGCAGAGGTGATCCCCGCGATGCCACTTGCCGACGCGGTCGGGGTGCGGCCCAATGGCGCCGCCGATCGATGTCCAGCGAAGTACGGTCGACGCTCGAGACTGCCTCGTTGACACGACGCTTGCTGCGGACCCCGTGGGTCGGCGTGGCCTTCGCCATCGTGCTCGTCGGGGTCGCGCTGGTCGTCGTCTCGATCAGCCACGCGGTCGACATGCGACGCATCGACCACCCCGGCCTGGAGCTCTCGCGCACCACGGTCGTCGCCGCCGACGCGCGCTGGCCCGACATCCAGCCCGGCGACCGGCTGATCGCGGTCGGCGGCGTCGGCGGGCCGCGCGCCTACATCTGGCCGCTGCTCTCGGAGGCGCCGATCGATGGACCACCGACGATCACGCTGCAGCGTGGCGACCGCGTCTTCACCGTGCCGGTGAAGACCTCGCCGCTCCCGCCGCTACACGCCCTCGCCCTCGCCGGCCGCGTGCTCGCGGGCGCGATGTGTGTCGTGCTCGGCGCGCTGTGCTTCCTGCTGCGGCCCGGCGCGCGGGTCAGCTGGCTGTTCCTCGTGTTCACGTTCGCGCTGGCGGTGATGCTCCTGACCATGGTGGCGTCGTGTCGAAACCCGGCGCTCCTCGGCCACACGCTCTACGCCTCCTTCGCCCTCAGCGGCAGCCTCGGGCTACACCTCCTGGTCTTCGAGCTGCCGACGCGGCGCACCGGCCGCACCACGCGCGCGCTCATCGTCGCCGGCTACGTGCCGGCGGTGGCCATCATCCTCACCGGGCTCCGGCTGCCCACGGCCCAGGCGATCAACCACTGGCTGTGGGGCAGCTACTGGTCGATCGTCGCCGGCGCGATCGTGACCGTGGTGCTCGGCCGCGGCTGGTGGAGCGCTCGGCGCCGCGATCGTGCGCTCGCCGTGCAGCACCGCACGTTGCTCGTCGGCGTGGCGGTCGGGCTATGGTTGCCGCTCATCGTGTTCGTGGGACGCACGGTGGTGGGGGCGCCGTACGTGAAGTGGTTCGTCCACCTCAACGCCGTGCCGGTGCTGGTCTACCCGATGATGATGGCCACCGCGGTGCTGCGCTACAACGCGCTCGGCGCCGACCGGCTGACCGCCGCGCTGGTCAACTACCTGCTCGCGATCGGCGCGATCGCGGTCGCCTGCCTGCTCGGCATGGTCGCCATCCCGCTCCTCTTCGAGCGCAGCCTGGAGACCTCACCCATGGTGCGCGTGGTGATGACCGCCGCCGCGACCCTGGCGATGGCGCCGATCTACCGCGGCCTGCGCCGTCGTCTCGATCGCCGCTACCTGCGGGCGCGCGTCGACGAGGAAGAGTCGCGGCGCGCGCTGGCCGAGCTGGCGCGCCTGGTGTCGGCGGGCGACAGCGCCGCCGCGCTCGCCGCCGCGCACGGCGCGCTCCAGATCCTGCATGCCGAGCACATGGAGCTGTGGTTGCTCGGCCCCTCGGGCGAGGCGTATCACCGCCACGAGGGCTGGGGCGACCCCAGCCCCAACCGCGAGCCGCTCGCCCGCGACGGCGCGCTGGCCGCCGCGATCCGCGTCGATCGCGTCTGGGGCCTGAGCGCGTTCACCGCGACCGCGATGCCGCCGCCGGCGCAGAAGCTGCTCGGCGAACGTCACCTGGCCCTGGCCGCGCCGGTCCGCATGCACGGCGTGGTCTCGGGCTTCATCGGCATCGGCGTCCGACGCTCCGGCCTGGCGTACGACGAGGCCGAGCAGGGCTTCATCGCCACCGTGGCCGCGCAGATCGGCATCGCGCTCGAGCGTCAGCACGGCGAGGGTGCGATCGGCGCGTATCGCGTCGAGCGGCGCCTCGGCGTGGGCGGCAACGCCGAGGTCCACCTGGCCTGGCAGATCGGACCCGGCGGGTTCGAGCGCCGCGTCGCCCTCAAGCGTCCGCTGCCGCGCGTCGCCGAGGACGCCGAGCACGTCGAGATGTTCCTGCACGAGGCGCGCATCGCCGCGGAGCTGCACCACCCGAGCATCGTGCAGATCGTCGAGGTGGGCCGGCACCACAGCGGCTACTTCATCGCCATGGAGTACGTCGACGGCCTGCCGCTGCGCGCCGTCCTGCGACGCGCCGGCCCGCTGCCGCTGCCCATCGCCCTCGGCATCCTCGCGCCCCTCCTGTCCGCGCTCGACTACGCCCACGCCGCCCGCGACGTGCGCGGCGCCTGGCTCGGCATCGTCCATCGCGACATCACGCCCAGCAACGTCCTGGTCTCGTACACCGGCGAGGTCAAGCTCGTCGACTTCGGCATCGCCCGCAGCGTCACGCGCCGCGACCTCACCCGCACCGGCGTCGTGCGCGGCACGCCGGCGTACATGTCGCCCGAGCAGGTGCGCGGCCAGCCGCTCGACGCTCGCTCCGACCTCTACACCGTCGGCGTGCTGCTGCTCGAATGTCTGGGCGTGCCGGCGCCCGAGGACGCCGAGGCGGTCCGGGCGGCGCTGGCCGCGCTGGCCACCGGCGTGTCTCCCCACCTGCACGAGGTCGCGACGCGCGCGCTGGCGGTGGCGCCGTCGGAGCGCTTCGCGACCGCCGGCGAGATGCGCGCCGCGCTGCTCGCGGCGTGTGGCCCGATCGCGCCCGCGTCACCCGCGGAGCTCGCCGACTGGCTGCGCGCCGGCTCGGCGTCACCAGCCGTCGACGGACGGCCGGCGACCGCCACCGCGGAGAGCCGCCACACCGGGGGCATGGCCGACGCGTGAGCCAAGGCTCGAGGGCCGCTTGCGCCGACGGCGATCCAGCCGCGACGACCTGCTCAATCCCCAACCCGCTCGAGGGTCAGGAGGTGCAGGCGGAGCCATGTCCAGCGCTGTCCGGCGTCGTCGCGCCAGGTAACGGTGGAACGCGTCGGAATGCGCACACCGTCGACGAGCCGGATCGCGAAGGGGTCGTTCTCGATGATCCAGTCCTCGAGAACGTGCCCGCGATAGCGCTTGGCCTCGAAGCCGATGACGTCTCCCGCGTCGTCGAAGCGATAGGAGCCCGAGACCTCGACGCCGGCATGGCGGAGCGTGGCGCGCGCGGTGCGGTCGTCGATCGCCTGCCACGTGACGTACGGCTCCAGCGCCGCCGAGGGGAACCACATCACCTCCGCGAGATAGCGCACGAGCGCACCCTGGTCGATCGTGGGGCCTCGGGCATCGACGACCGGCACGAGGGACAGCAGCTCGATGCGCATCTCACCCTTGCCGTCGAGATACCGGTCACGGCCTGCCAGGAACGTCCCGAACGGGCCGTCCACGTCGGCGGCCCAGACGAACCCCGGCTCCGCCGTCGTGAACCACTGCTCGGCGCGGAACGACCTCCAGTCCGCGTCGGGAGACGTCCTCATGTCACCGCTCTGGGTGAGGTAGACCGCGTGGTCGGGAGGTCGGCCCACGACGCCGGAGCGGCGCAGCCACGTCCGCACGACAGGTGGCAGTCCCGCCAGGTCGCTCTCCTGGACCGGTCTCGCGACGTGCGACGGCGCTCGCGACGGAAGCGAGGCCACGTCCGCTTCCACCTCGGCCGCGAACCGCCAGCGACCGAATCCGACGAGGACCGCAACGAGCAAGAGGACATTGGCGACCGTCCCCACGCGCGCATCGCTCCAGAACGCGATGATCGCGACCTGCGAGGCGACGATCGCCGGCGCGCCGAAGCCCCACCACCACGACACGTTCGCGAGTCGCGCGACCGCGCTCGCCAGGAACAAGAGCGCGCACGTCCCCCAGACGACCCCCCATGGCCGTGTCACCGACTGCGCCATGGCCTCCATCTGGGCGAGACCGAACGCCTTGGCGACGCCGATGACGTGAATCGCCCCGTGGATCAACAGCAGCGCCACGACGAAGGTCTTCATCATGCGTCTTCCAGGACGTCCGAGATCGGCCGCCGCGCAGAGGGTGTTCGGCGCTCGGAGGGCCGCCCGAGGCGAAACAAGAGCTGCGGCCGATGGCCCGGCGTCGCGACTTCGGCGAGACGCCCCCGGAGCTCTTCCACCTGGCATGGCTGGTTCACGTACCCGGCCTGCAGACCGTGCCCGGCCGCAACCAGGAGGACGCGCTCCAGTGCCTGTCCGGCGACGAGCCAGTCTTCGACCGTGTCCCCCTTCGTGCTCAGCACCGCGAGCACCGGCGCCTCGAGCACCAGCGACCGATCCTTGTCGCCGACGCGCTGACCGAGGTCGAAGTGCCGAACCACCAGACGCGACACGGGCGCGACGATCGGAGCCGTCGCCAGCCCATCTCCGCTCCGGCGCGAGTGCATCCAGCTCGCCAGCTCCCGACGCCAGCGCGGATCGGAGAACTGACGCCGGTCCCCCTCGCACACGAGCGAGGCGATCGGGGCGCGTGCATCGCCTTTGATCAGCCAAAGCTCGGCGCCTTCCTGAGCGGCCGCGGAGATGAGCTCCCGCTCGATCTCGAGGTCCACCTCGGACGCGTCGAACGCGTCGCGGGTGCTGTATCGCGTATCGATCGCCTCGGCGAGCCGCGCCAGCGGCGCCTCGCCCGTCCCGTGGCCAAGCCGGACGCGGGCAAGCACATCCGCGTCGTCCGATCCCTCGGGTCGAAGCGCCACGTCGACGTGCCAGTTCGCCCGGGCGGCCGCGGCGCGTAGATTGAAGAGCGCCGCCCCGCAGCTGATCGTGAGCTCGCGGTCGAGCGGGTCGTTGACCGGAAGACCTCGAGCTCGGTCTGCCGACAGTTCGATGCCATCACTCGAGAACCGAAACAGCCACGGTTGCGTGTTGTGAGAAGAAGGAGCCCGGGTGGCCGCGGTGACGAGCGCGTGCAGCTCCGTTCGCGAGGGACTGGCCATACCGTCGGAATTTGCACAGCTCGTGCCGAGGCACCGCGCTCGACGTGCCGTCGAGCCCCACGACCATCGAAAGACGCGCGCAGCCGTCGCGTGGCGTGCGCACTTCTTGCGCTGGCCATGCACGCGATTCGCGCTCCGCGGTCAAACGATGCGCGGTTCGTCACCGCATGTCGTTCATCGTGGCGGCGCGAGCGGCTGCCCCACCACGGCCCCGAGGTCGATCAAAGCAGCACGATCGCGATCAGGATGCTGCTCTGGTCGTACATCAGGGATGCGCGCTCCGGATCAGGACACGACGGTGCCGATCACCTCCGGCACCACGTCGCCGCCCGCGTGAACCTCACCCACGATCTCGAGGTACGCGCTTCGATGGAGCGCGAGCACGAAGCCGGCCGACACCGCGACGAGCGACGTCCGGGCGGAGGTGGCGTCGACGAACGCGCTCGCGCCCACCACGTCACCGACGCGCAGGACCGCCGTGCCGCCGGATCCGCGCGCCTCGTAGCGTCCGGTCATGATCACGATCAGGTGCTGCGACGTGGCCCCGGTCTCGACGAGGGTGGCGCCGGACCGCACCTCGAACAGGCGGAACGCCGCGAGCAGGCGATCGTGCGCCTCCGGGGCGAGGCCACGGAACAGCGGGTGCGTGGCGAACAGCGCCGCCAGGAGGCGTTGCCGCGCCAGATCGAAGAGCCCCTCCCGGAAGCCCGGGACCTCGCGCAGCAGCGAGTCGATCGAGCGACGGTGGAGCGCCAGGAACCGCCCGGGCTCGGTGGCGACGGCCGACGTCGGGCGGGGCTCGTTGGCGACGAGCCCGACCACGCCGACCACGTCACCGGGCCCCAGCTCGGCGATCGTGGCGTGGACCGGCCCGCCGCCATGGAGTCGCACCCCACCGTCGGCGATGAAGTACAGCGCGTCCGGGGGTTCTCCCGCCGCGTACAGCGGCGCCTCCGCCGGGAGCTCGAGCAGCTGCACCTCGCCGACGAGGCGGCGCAACGCGTCCGCGGAGAGCGTCGCGAACAGGGGCGCGGCCGCGAGGGCGTCGAGCTCCGCACCGCCCACCGGCGACGGTCGGGGCGCGCGCTCGAGCGGGATGTCGTAGACGCCCGCGTCGCTGATGTCGACCGGGTGGGCGGAACCGTCCACCACGTCGTGGAGCGACGCGCTCTCCAGCGGCTGCGTGGATGGCGGCGACGAGGGCCGCTTGCGTCGAAGGCGATCCAGCCCGGTCACGCGCCTGGCCTGGTGGGCCATGAGCGCCTCCAGCGCGACGAGGTGCTCGGGCTCGCGGGCCAGGATCATCTTGCACATGGCGATCGCACGCACGAAGAACCCGCGAGCCGCATACCGCGACGCTGCTCGCTCGAGCGCGGCGAGCTGGGGCTCGTGCTGGCCCAGACGCTCGTGGCACTCGGCCGCCGACTTGGGCCAGGCCGGCTCCTCGGGCTCGCGCCGCTCGAGCTCGAGGTACGCCTCGAGCGCATCCTCGAAGCGCTGGCGGGCACGCGCCGCGCGTGCGGCTTCGCGGAGCTCGGCGATCGTCCGTGACGTGGGCATCTGAAGCATCATTGACGATCCCGGCACAGTTGCAAGGCGCCGCGCCAACCGAGCCTCGCCTCGTCCGCCGCCGAGCGGTCTCGATCCGACATGAGGTCACGGCAGACGCGGAGCAGGACCATATGCGTCGCCGTAGACAGGAGCTTGCTCGACAAGCTGGAAGAAGTTGCCGCCTTTCGCGTCTACGAGGCGGCTCAAGAGCTCCGTGAAGTGAGCCATCAGCGACGCCGGGGTGACAGCGAGGCGGGGGGCCGGGAGGCTCGTCGGTTCCGAGGAGGAACCGATGAACGAACGACGGAAGATCACGGATGAACGAGAGGCGCGGCGCTGCTTGGCAGCGGCCCGCAAGGCAGGCGAGCGCGCAGGGGCCTGGGCCCGCGCGCACGGCATCGATGGCCGGTCGCTGAACGCGTGGCGGATCAACCTCGCGCGGCGAGGTGCGGGCTCGACGCCCACGCGCGCGGCCACGCGGCCGCCGACCACGTTGGTCGTGCGGGCTCGTCCTCGCCCGGCGGTGGTCGAGCTCGTCCCGGCGTCGCGGCCGACGGAGAGCGCGAGCACCGCCGCGCGGTACGTGGTGC
>DDTA01000067.1 GCA_002344285.1 Myxococcales bacterium UBA2376 | reverse complement strand
GCGGCGGCGGGCGACGCGTCGGCGGCGTCGGCGGCGCCCGCGTCCTGATCGGGCACGGGCACGGGCACGGGCACGGGCACGGGCACGGGCACGGGCACGGGTTCGGAGATGGCGTCGGGCGCGGGATCGGCGGCGGACGCGGGCTCGGGATCCGGATCGGGATCGGAGATGGCGAGTGATGGAGCGGGGAAGGGAAGCTCGCGCGGCGGACGGGGCGGACGGGGCGGGCGAGGCGGGCGCGATGGGAAGGGCAGCGGGTCGGCGAGCGCGTCGGGCGCGGGTTCGGCGACGGGCTCGGGATCCGGCTCGGACTTCCGCGACTCGCGCTTCTGATAGGCTGTGCGCATGTCACCGGGACGCTCGTTCGTGATCGCGCTCGTGATCCTCCTGATGGGGGTGCCGAGCGCGGGGGCCCAGGGCGATGACGCCGCGCAGAAGAAGGCGGCCGCCGAGGCGGCGTTCCGGCGGGGCAAGGAGCTCCTCGCGACGGATGCGCCGGCGGCGTGCGAGGCCTTCAAGCAGAGCATGCAGCTCGATCCGCAGTTCGGGACGCAGTACAACCTCGCGCTCTGCTACGTGCAGATCGGGCGCCTGGCGTCGGGCTGGGGCGAGCTGACCGAGCTCGCGGCCAAGGACACCAACGCCGCGCGGCGCGCCGACGCGGCCAAGCGGGCCAAGGCGCTCGAGCCGCGGCTCGTGCGGCTGCTCATCGTCATCGAGGACAAGGTGCCCGGCATGGTCGTCATGCGCGACGACAGCGACGTCACCGCGTTCATGGGCGTCGCGACGCCGGTCGATCCCGGGATGTCGAAGCTCTCGGCCACCGCGCCCGGCTACAAGCCCTGGACGATCGACGTCACCATCGCGGGTGAGGGCTCGACGATCACCGTCGACGTGCCGCCGCTCGAGAAGGCGCCCGAGCCGGTGACGCCGCCCGACGGCGGCAAGGACGTGTTCCGCCAGGCGCCGCCGCCGGCCGTGGTCGACCGCGATCCGGGCAAGGGCCGCCGCCGGCTCGGGCTGATCGTCGGGGGCGTCGGCGTGGTCGGCCTCGGCGCCGGCATCGTGTTCGGGCTCGGCGCGCAGAGCTCGTTCGGCGCCGCGGACGAGGCGTGCGGTGGTGACGTGAGCGACTGCCGTGGGGACACGAGAGCCGCGCAGGAGGACGTCGACAGCGCCAGCTCGAAGGCGCTCCTCGCCAACATCGGCTTCGGCGTGGGCGCCGCGGCGCTCGTCGGCGGCGCCGTCCTCTACCTGACGGCGCCCAAGGCGATCGAGCAGGCGACGGTCACCCCCACCTTCGGCGAGGGCAGCGCGGGCGTGGTCGTGCGCGGGCGCTTCTGATCGCCATGTCGTTGCACCTCTCGGTCAATCTCAACAAGGTGGCGCTCCTGCGCAACTCGCGCGGGGCGAACAACCCGTCGCCGCGCGTGGCGGCGCACGCGTGCATCGACGCGGGCGCGGCGGGGCTCACGCTGCACTGGCGCGCCGACGAGCGACACACACGGCAGGGCGACGTGCGCGACCTGCGCGCGATCGCCGCCGAGCGCGGCGTCGAGTTCAACCTCGAGGGCGACGAGCGCCCCGAGCTCGCGGCGCTCGCCCACGAGCTGCGGGTCGATCAGTTCACGCTGGTGCCGGTGACGCCCGGCGAGGTCACGAGCGACCACGGCTGGGACCTGCCGCGCCAGACCGAGGCCGTGCGCCGCATCCTCGAGCCGCTGAACCAGCGCGGGGTCCGCACCGCGATCTTCATGGATCCGGTGCCCGAGCACATGGAGCGCGCGGCCGCGACCGGCACGCAACGCGTCGAGATCTATACCGAGCCCTACGCCGCCGCGTGGCACACGCCGCGCCGCCAGGCGGAGCTCGATCGCATGAAGGCGTGCGCGCGCGCCCTCGTCGCCGCCGGGCTCGGCGTCAACGCCGGCCACGACCTCAACCTGGAGAACCTGCCGATCCTCGGCCGCGAGGTGCCGGAGCTGCAGGAGGTCTCGATCGGCCACGCGCTCCTCGCCGACGCGCTGTACCTCGGGCTGCGCGCGACCGTCGAGGCGTACGTGCGCGCGTGCCGGGGCGAGGAGATCCAGCCTCCGGTCACCCAGTGACGCGGCTCGCGCGTCATCTCGTGCTCGTGCCCGTGCCCGTGCCCGTTCTCCTCTTCGCGCTTGCCTGTTCCGGGGCCCCGTCGTCGACGAAGACGACCTCTCCCGCAGCGCCGACCTCGTGCCCGTCCGCCGCCGTCCGCGTCCACGCGCAGCGCGAGCTCGACGCGCTCCGCGGCTGCGCCACGCTGGCCGGCCTCGAGCTGCGTGGCGCCGTCCCCTTCGATCTCGCGCCGCTCGAGTCACTCACATCCGTCGACGGCGACCTCGCCGTGCGCTCCACGTTCGCGCTCGGCAGCCTGCGCCTGCCCGCGCTCGAGCGGGTCACCGGCGCGGTCATCGTCGTCAGCAACCTGAACATGAGCGGCGTGTACCTGCCGGCCCTGGCATCGGCGGGCTCGGTCACGATCACGGACGGTCCGCCGCTCGTCCAGATCATGCTGCCCGCGCTCACCCGCGTCGATGGTGACGTGACCTTCGCCCGGTTGCCGTCGCTCGAGCTCGTCGACCTGAGCACGTTGCCCGCGGTCGGCGGGAGACTCTCGGTGGAGGGCGCCGCGCGGATCGAGATCTGGCTCGGGCCGACCGAGGCGACCCGGCCGGGGTCGCAGCCCTGACTACATCACACACACCGCGATCCCTCCCACGCGCCCATCTGCGCGACAGATGATGCTCGTTCGAAGCGGTCAGGCCACATGTTAGTGTCCTGAGCCATGCCACGCGCCGTACTGGTGCTCCTCGGGGGAGCGCTCCTCTTCGCCTGCGCCTCGAGCTCGCCTGGAAACGGAGATGACGACGGGGATGCCTCCGTCGACGTCGACGCCGACAGCAACCCGCCCGTCGACGCACCGACCGACGCGATGCTCAAGGGCTTCGGCGAGCCGTGCCTCGACAAGGCGGAGTGCGCGTCGAACATCTGCATCTTCGTCGGCACCGGCGGCCGATGCACCGATCTCTGTGGCGCCGGGACGTGCCCCGCCGACTGGGGTTGCTTCGGCGTCGTCGACATCATCGAGCCCGGCTCCGTCCACGACGTGTGCGTGCCGGTCGTCGATCAGCTGTGCAGCGCGTGCAGCGGCGACGCCGAGTGTGTCCAGGTGTCGAGCCAGGACAAGTGCGTGACCTACCCCGACGGCGATCGCTTCTGCGGACGCGACTGCCGCAGCATCAACTGCCCGGCTGGCTACAACTGCCAGGACATGTCGATGGGCGGCACCGTGATCAAGCAATGCGTGCCGACGAGCGGCGCCTGCGACTGCGACGCGACCAACATGGGCATGACCGAGTCATGCACGATCATGACGCCGTTCGCGACGACGTGCGCCGGCACGCGGACCTGCCAGGGCGCGACCGGCTGGGGCGCGTGCCAGCCGCCGTCGACGACCGACGATCCCGACGGCATGTACCAGGACGCCAACTGCGACGGCATCGACGGCGAGGTCGCCCGCGGCATCTTCGTGTCCGTCGCCGGCGTGGACAACGCGTCCTGCGGCACGACCGCGCAGACGCCGTGCGCGACGATCAACTACGGCATCGTGCGCGCCGTCTCCACCAGCCGGCCCAACGTCTACATCCAGGCCGGCACGTACAGCGAGGTGCTGCGCCTCGTGAACGGCGTCCGTCTGTGGGGTGGCTACTCCAGCTCGTGGCAGCGCAACTCGTACTCGACCGCCGGCCACGTCGTCACGGTCAACGGCGGCCTCGACAACGGCGTCGGCGGCGACGGCGAGTACCTGACGGTGCGCGCCCACTCGCTCATCGCCGAGGTGACGATCGCCGACATGATCCTCGTCGGACCCGCCGCCTCCGGCACCGTCGGCGGCAACGGCCGCTCGAGCTACGTCGTCCACGCCGACTCGGCGCTCCTCCGTCTCGAGCGCGTGCGCCTCGTCGCCGGCAACGGCGCCGACGGCGCCGCCGGATCGCAAGGCCAGGACGCGCTCATCGTCGACGCCCAGGCCTACATGAACGGCACCGCCGGTGGCGACGGCCGCGAGTACAACACGGTGTGTGATACGAGCGGGCGCGGCGGCGGCGGCGGGCGCGGCACCAACACGTGCTCGAACAGCCCGTCGACGCGCGACATGGACGGCGGCAGCGGTGGCGCGGGCGGGCAGATGGACACCGACTGCGGGTGGTGCGGCTCGTGCGGCGTCTGCGGCAACTGCGACGCGCGCGCAGGCGCCAATGGCAACGACGCCGATTTCCGGTCGGGCGTCAACGGTGAGAAGGGCTACGGAGGGCCGGCGGGTACGGGCGCGTGCAACGCGTCGAGCGATCCCAGCGGCAACGGTGGGCTCCTCGTGAACGGCCCGGGCGGCACTCGGACCACCACGGTCGGGACGCTGGCCAGTGGCTACTGGTACGCGGGCACGGGCGGAAGCGGCGGCACGGGCGAGAACGGCGGCGGCGGCGGCGGCGGCGGTGGCGCCGGCGGCTGCGACGAAGGCACCGACGCCTACGGCGCCGGCGGCGGCGGCGGTGGAGCGGGCGGCTGTGCGGGCCGGACCGCGGGTGGCGGCGGCGGCGGCGGCGGCGGAAGCTTCGGCGTCCTCGCCGTCGGGACCGGCACGACGGTCACGCTCGTCGACGTGGCGATCGCGCGCGGCAACGGTGGACGCGGCGGCGACGGCGGACGTGGCGGCCGGGGCCAGAGCGCAGGAGGCGGGGCCGGTCCGGGCGACAATCCAGGAGCCGCCGCGGCGGGCTCGGGCGGCAACGGCGCGCACGGAGGTCACGCGGGTGGTGGCGCCGGCGGCAACGGCGGCCGCGCCGTCGGCGTCGCGTTCCAGTCGGGCGTCGTGTACGCGCCGACGAACGTGTCCATCACCGGAGGTCAGGCGGGCGGCGCCGGCGCTGGCGGTCCGAGCGCTCCGTTCGCGCCGGCGGCCGAGCGCGACGGCAACGACGGCCAGGGTGGAACCGCCGGTACGCTCGACGCCACCCGCACGTGTGCCGCCGGCGGCAACTGCTGAGCGCGGGCTACGCGGCGATCTCGATGCGGTTGCGGCCCTTGGCCTTGGCCTGGTAGAGGAGCGCGTCGGCGCGCTTGACCGCGTCCTCGATCGCCTCGCTGGCCTCGACGTCGACGACGACGGCGCCGGCGGAGAAGGTGACGTGGAAGGTCTGGTGGTCCTGGCCGGTGAAGGTGAGCTTGCGGACGTCGATGAGCGCGTGCTCGAGGGCGCGCCACGCGCCTTGCTCGTCGGTGCCGGGCAGGAGGACCACGAGCTCCTCGCCGCCCCAGCGGCCGACGACGTCGGAGCGTCGGAGCGCGCCGACGAGCGCGGCGGCGGTGCGGCGGAGGACCTCGTCGCCGACCGCGTGGCCGTGGGTGTCGTTGACCGCCTTGAAGCGATCGAGGTCGATGAGGCCGATCGCGAGTGAGCGCCCGGCGCGCGCCGAGACCGAGCGCTCGCGGTTGTAGATCTGCGTGAACGCGGCGCGGTTGGCGAGCCCGGTGAGCGCGTCGCGCATGGCGTGGCGCTGGAGCTCGCGCACGTCCTGGAAGCCGGCCACGGCGTAGAGCAACTCGCCGCGGAGATCGCGGACCGGGGCGCCGACGACGTGCAGCGGCACGACCTCGTTGGCGTGGTGGATCTCGACGTCCGAGCACTCGCTGACCTCGCCGGCGAGCGCCCGCACGATCGGCAGGCGCTCGGCCGGGTAGAGGCGCTCGGTGCCAGCCTCGTACGCCTGGTACACCTCGGCGAGCCGGTCCGGCGAGGACGAGACGATGCCCTTGCCGAGCAGCTTCTGGGCGTGGCGGTTGGCGTAGTGCGGCTTGCCGCGGGCGTTGAGCACGAAGATGCCGACCGGCACCTCCTCGAGCAGGCGGAAGGTCGCCTGCTCCTGCTCGGCCGCGATCTGCGCGACGAGCTCGCGCGTCGCGCGCGTGTAGAGGGAGAAGAGCACGGTGACGATCGCGCCGACGACCGCGAGCAGGACGCCGAGCAGGATGCTCGAGCGCTCGAACGCGGCGGCGGCGCGGTCGCGGGCGGCGCCGAACGCGGCGCGCTCGGTCGCGCCGAGCTCGCGGATGACCTGCGCGAGCTGCTCCTGGACCGGCTTCGAGTCGGCCTCCCAGATGGCGTGGGCGTCCGCCGCCGACGTGGCATAGCGCTCGATGGCGCGGTCGTTGGCGTCGTCGAGCCGGGCCAGGAGCGTGTCGACGTCGGCGAGCAGCGTGCCGTCGACCGCGCGCGCTCGCAACCGGCCCAGCTGACGCTCGATGTTCGCGCGCGCGGCCTTGCGCTGCTCGAGCAGGTCGGCGTCGCCGGCGAGCAGGTAGCCGCGCATCGCGGCGGAGCGGTCGAACAGGGCGGCCAGCAGCGCCTCGGCGGCGAGCATGCGCTCGGCGTGCGCGTGGCTCGCGGACTGGCTCGCCTCACGCACCTGGACGACGAGGCCGCACCCGACGATGCCGCTGGCCAGGAGCGCCACGATCACCGCCGGCAGGAGGACGCGTTGCCACTTCTGGAGCTGCTGAGCCGTGCCCACGTGTCGACGGGAATCTTAGATGGATCGGGGTGCGGCATGCGGACGCATCCCGGCTAAGATGCGTGAGGTATGCATCGTGAATTCTTGGAGCTGTGCGGGTCGCTGGGCTTCCTCGACGAGCTCGCCCAGCAGTACGCCGCGGACGCGAGCTCGGTCGATCCGAGCTGGGTGCCGCTGCTCGACGGCCAGAACGGGCAGAACGGCCACGCCGCCAAGCCGGCGCCGGTGAACGGCAGCAACGGCGGTAACGGACAGTCCGCGCGCGGCACGCGATATCCGAGCCACACGGGGGTGACCGCGCACGTGCCGGTCATCCGCGGCGAGCGTCCCGGCACGACGACGCTCAGCCCCCTGACCGACGCGCCGAGCGTCTGGCCCGTGGTGAACGCCTACCGGAGCCGCGGCCACCTGGCCGCCGATCTCGATCCGCTGGACCTGCTCGAGCGCGTGGCCGTCTCCGAGCTCGACCCCACGACCTGGGGCTTCACCCCGGCGATGAGCGGTCGCGAGCTGTCGCCCACCGGCGTGCACGGCCTGCCGCGCGGCACGTTGCAGCAGATCATCGAGCATCTGCGTGCGACGTACTGCGGGACGGTGGGGCTCGAGCTGGCGCACATCGACTCGCCGAGCAAGCGCAGCTGGCTCGCCGAGCGGATGGAGACGCGCGCGCAGCGGCGGCCGAGCCCCGAGGTGCGCAAGCGGATCCTCCAGATGCTGATCGACGCGGAGGCGTTCGAGCGCTTCTGCCACGTGAAGTATCCGGGGACCAAGCGCTTCTCGCTCGAGGGCAGCGAGGCGCTCATCCCCATGCTCGACCTGGTGCTCACCCACGGCGCGCGGCTGGGCGCGATCGAGGCGGTGATCGGCATGGCCCACCGCGGACGCCTGACCGCGCTCGAGGGCATCCTCCAGCGCAGGGCGCGCGACATCTTCGCCGAGTTCGAGGACATCGAGCCCGAGGCCCTGTCGGGCGGCGGTGACGTGAAGTACCACCTCGGCTTCTCCAGCGACCGCGTCGATCCGCTGGGCAACGCCATCCACCTCTCGCTCGCGTTCAACCCGAGTCACCTCGAGGCCGTCGACCCGGTCGTCGTCGGGCGCGTGCGCGCCAAGCAGCGGCGGCACGGCGACGTCGAGCGGCGGCGGGTCATGGGCGTGCTCGTGCACGGGGACGCCGCGTTCGCCGGGCAGGGCCTCGTCACCGAGGTGCTGCAGCTGCACAACCTGCAGGGCTATCGCACCGGCGGCACGGTGCACATCGTCGTCAACAACCAGGTCGGGTTCACGGCGTCGCCGCAGGAGACGCGCTCGACGCCGTACTGCACCGACGTCGCGCACATGGTCCAGTGCCCGATCTGGCACGTGAACGGCGAAGATCTCGACGCGGTCGCCGAGGTCGTCGAGATGGCGATGGAGTACAAGGCGGCGTTCTCGTCGGACGTGGTGATCGACCTCTACTGCTACCGCAAGTACGGCCACAACGAGATGGACGAGCCGGGCTTCACGCAGCCGGTGATGTACGACCGGATCCAGAAGAAGCCGTCGATCGTCGAGACCTACGGCAAGCGCCTCATGGCCGAGAGCGTGGTCAGCGGGCAGGAGGTCCTGCACATGACCGAGGAGCGGAACCGCGAGCTCGAGGACGAGCTGGGCGCGGCGCGCTCGGCCAAGGAACGGCCGCGCAACCAGGCCCTGACCGGGCTGTGGCGCGGCTACGTCGGGGGGCCGGCGGCGAACGTGCCCGACGTCGACACCGGCGTGACACGCGAGCTCCTGGGCACGATCGCCGAGCGCATGACGACGCTGGCGCCCGGCTTCCAGCCGCACACCAAGATCGTGCGCCTGCTCGAGCAGCGCGCGCAGATGGGCAAGGGCGAGCGGCCGCTCGACTGGGGCATGGCCGAGATGCTCGCCTACGGCTCGCTCCTGTGGAGCGGCACCAACGTCCGCCTGACCGGACAGGACTGCTCGCGCGGCACGTTCTCGCACCGGCACGCCCTCGTGACCGACATCCGGACCGGCGCCGAGCACATGGTGCTCGGGTCGCTCCACCCCGACCAGGGGACCTGTCGGGTCTACGACAGCCCGCTCAGCGAGGCCGGGGTGCTCGGGTTCGAGTTCGGCTACTCGCTCGACTATCCCGACGCGCTGGTCATGTGGGAGGCGCAGTTCGGCGACTTCGCCAACGGCGCGCAGGTGATCATCGACCAGTTCATCACCTCGGCCGAGGACAAGTGGAACCGGCTGTCGGGCATCGTGCTGCTCTTGCCCCACGGCTACGAGGGGCAGGGCCCCGAGCACTCGAGCGCGCGGCTCGAGCGCTTCCTGCAGATGTGCGCCGAGGACAACATCCAGGTGGCCCAGCCGACGAGCCCGGCGCAGATGTTCCATCTCCTGCGGCGGCAGGTGCTGCGACCGTGGCGCAAGCCGCTGGTCGTGATGACCCCCAAGAGTCTCCTGCGCCTGCCGGCGGCCACCAGCTCGCTCGACGAGCTGACGCAGGGCAGCTTCCAGCGTGTGATCCATGACCCGGACGTGGCGCCCGCCCACGCCGACCGCGTCCTCCTGTGCTCGGGGAAGATCTTCTACGAGCTCGTCGAGGAGCGAAAGCGACGGGGCCAGGCAGCGGAGCGGACGATGATCGTGCGCGTCGAGCAGCTGTATCCGTTCCGCAGCGAGCACGTGATGGCGGCGCTGCGAGGCGTCAGCGACGCGGCTGACGTGGTCTGGGTGCAGGACGAGCCCGACAACATGGGCGCGGCGACGTTCATCATGCCGAGGCTGGCGGCCGTGCTCGGTCGGGCGCCCAGGCTCGCCGCACGGGAGGCCAGCGCGAGCCCGGCGACCGGCTCGCACAAGGCCCACGTCCTGGAGCAGAATCGAATCTTCGCCGCCGCGTTCGGTGGCTGAGGTTCCCGACCCTCGCGACATTTGGTAAGGAAGGCACATGGCTGACCTCGTGGTTCCCCAGCTCGGCGAATCGATCACGGAGGCCGTGATCGCGCGGTGGTTGAAGAACGTCGGTGACACCGTGGCGATGGACGAGCCGCTCGTCGATCTCGAGACCGACAAGGTCACGGTGCAGCTGCCGAGCCCGGTGGCGGGCGCCTTGAAGGCGCAGAGCGCGGCGGTGGGCGCGACGGTGAAGGTGGGGCAGGTGGTGGGTCAGGTCGAGGCGGGCGCGGCCGCGGCCGCCAGGCCCGCGGCCCCCGTGCCCGTGCCCGCGCCCGATCAGCCGAAGGCGGCTCCAGCTGCTCCCCCCAAGGCTGCGGCGGCTTCCGCTTCCGCCGCTCCCCGCAACGGCGACGGCCTCGACAAGGACGCGCTCCTCGACCTCCCGCCGTCGCAGCGTCGCATCGCGCGTGAACGGGGCGTCATTCCCGTCATCTCGCCCGGATCGGGCACGGGCACGGGCACGGGCACGGGCACGGGGAGCGCGGGCAAGCCCGCGCCCATCGATCCCCGCGACGAGCTCGTCCCGATGAGCACGCTGCGCAAGCGCATCGCCGAGCGCCTGGTGCAGGCCCAGCACGAGAGCGCGTCGCTCACGACCTTCAACGAGGTCGACATGACCGCGGTGATGGAGCTGCGCGCGAAGTACAAGGACGGCTTCGAGAAGGAGCACGGCGTCAAGCTCGGCTTCATGTCGTTCTTCGTGAAGGCGTGCTGCGCCGCCGCGAAGCTGTTCCCCGGCATCAACGCCGAGGTGGTCGGCGACGCGATCGTCTACAAGAAGCACTACGACTTCGGCATCGCCGTCTCGACGCCCAAGGGTCTCGTCGTCCCCGTCCTGCGCGACGTCGATGCGCTCTCGTTCGGTGGCATCGAGCAGGGCATCGTCGCCCTCGCCGAGAAGGCGCGCACGGGCAAGCTCGCGCTCGAGGACCTGGTCGGCGGTACGTTCAGCATCACCAACGGCGGCATCTACGGCTCGATGATGTCGACGCCGCTGCTCAACTACCCGCAGACGGGCATCCTCGGCATGCACAACATCGTGAAGCGGGCGGTCGTGAAGGACGACGCCGTCGTCATCCGCCCGATGATGTACGTCGCGCTCACGTACGACCACCGCGTCGTCGACGGCCGCGAAGCGGTGTCCTTCCTCGTCGCGGTGAAGGACCGGCTCGAGTCGCCCGACCGGATGCTGATCGAGGGCTGAGCGACCCCAGCCCGGCGCGCCGGCGCTGTAGGACGGACGCTGACGAGGGGGCGAGGCCCCAGCCGACGATCGCACCGGAGGTTCGCCGATGGTGCCCGACGCACGCGCGTCGGACGCTCGAGGAATGCAAGGCGCTGGAGCCAGCGGCGGTGCGGCGATCGACGGACGGTCACATCCGCTGATCGCCGTCGTCGGCGCGGCGTGCGATTCGATCGCCACCGCCGTGGAGGCCGCGGGCATCCCGCCTGACGCCGTGCGCCACGTGCGCCACGTCAACGATGTCCCCGCGGCGCCCGCGATCGTGATCATCGACCTGCGAGACGGCGACCCCCTCGCGAACGCCGCGCTGGCCTACGTCGCGGCCAGCGTCGCGTGCGCGCGGCTCGAGACGATCCTGCTCATCGGCGACACCCCTCCTCGCCGCGAGCTGGTCGCCGGCGGCTGGGCGCGGGTCGTGCCCGCGAACCGTCCGGACCGGATCGCGGCGGCGATCGCCACCGCGCGCGGCGAGCTCCGCGCGCGCGCGCTGGTGGCGCAGACGCGCGCGCAGGCCCGACGCGGGGAGCGCCGGCTCGCGGCGATGCTGGCGGCGTGCGAGGACGAGATCGCCATCCTCGACGCTCGTGGGACGGTCGTGAAGGGCAACGTGCACGAGGCGCCGCCCGGGGGCGTCGATCACGACCCGCGGGTCGGCGCGAGCGCGCTCGCCGAGCTGCACCCAGACGATCGGGTTCGGGCGAGAGATCGCCTGGCCCAGCTGGTGGCGCGCCCCGACGCGCGGGATCGCATGCGCGTGCGCCGCCGTCACGGCGACGGCACGTACCACGTCTTCGAGGTCTTCGCGCACAACCTGCTGCACGACGACGAGGTGGCCGGCGTGATCGTGCGCTTCCGGGACGTCACCGATGACGACGTGGCCCAG
This sequence comes from Myxococcales bacterium UBA2376, assembly GCA_002344285.1. Lineage (GTDB taxonomy): Bacteria > Myxococcota_A > Polyangia > Haliangiales > Haliangiaceae > UBA2376. Next base: position 9,193 of record DDTA01000067.1, on the reverse strand, counting down.
GCCGCGCTGCGAGTGAGCGAGGCCCGCCTCGAGCTCATCGCCGCGCGCCTCCCCATCGTGCTGTGGATCGCCGATCCCGTCGCCGGTCGATGTGACTACGTGAGCCCGTTCTTCGAGCAGCTCTGGGGGCGCCCCGCGTCCGACCTGCTCGCCGACGCGTCGGTCTGGTGCGCGGGCATCCACGCTGACGACCGCGCCGGCGTGCTGGCCCCGACCGCGCCGTTGACCCGCCCGCTGACCTACAACTTCCGCGTGATCCGGCCCGACGGCGGGGTCTCCTTCGTCGACTGCCATCGCACGCCCGTCCGCGACACGCGCGGCCAGATCGTCCACGTGGTCGGCGTCGCGATCGACATGACCGAACGCCGGGCGCTGGAGCAGCAGCTGATCGAGGCCCATGCCCTCGCGCCCCTCGCGCACCTCGCGGGCAGCGTCGCCCACGACTTCAACAACATCATCGGCGGGACCGAGATGCTGGTCTCCGTGCTGAAGAGCGCCGCCAACGACCCGCAGATGCGGGACGATCTCGAGAGCATCTCGCAGCTCACCGCGCGCGGCATGGCGTTGACGCGCCGGTTGCTCGACTTCGTTCGCCGCCGCCCCGCCGTGATGGAGCCGGTCTCGGTCGACGCGGTGTGCCGGGGCATGGTCGGCATCCTGCGGCTCCTCGTCGGTCCCGGCGTCGAGGTGAGCCTGGAGTCACCCGACGTCCTCCCCGACGTCCTGGCGGATCGCACCCAGCTCGAGCAGATGATCCTGAACCTGGCGATCAACGCGCGTGACGCCATGAACGGACGCGGCACGCTGCGAATCGCCGTTTGCAGCACGGGCGCGACCGTGCGTCTCAGCGTCGAGGACACGGGCTGTGGGATGGACGAGGCGACGCGCGCGCGGGTCTTCGAGCCGTTCTTCACGACGAAGGCCGCCGGCAGCGGCCTCGGCCTGTCGACGGTCGCCGCCGCGGTGCGCGCGCACCGGGGGACGATCCGGGTGCAGAGCGAGGTCGACGCGGGGTGCGTGTTCGACATCGACCTGCCGATCTTCGTCCGCCTCTGATCAGAAGCCGCGGACGATCAGTCGGGGCTCGGTGGTGTGAACGGCGAAGACGAAGCCGGTCCGCGCGGCGGTGAGCGCGGAGACCGACGCCGGCGCGGGCGAGGGGAGGGGCTGGAGCGAGGCCGGGCCGGTGGCCGCGCCGACCGCGACGTAGACGTCGTCGATGCCGTCGGCGCGCTGCCCCGTGGGGAGCGCGCCGGTGAACCAGCCGGCGATGACCAGCTGATCGGAGGCCGGGCCGCCGGCGGCGATCGCCGCGATGCCGTCGAAGTCGTCGCCACCGACGAGCCACGCGCTGCGTACCGACGCGTCGGGGGCGAAGACCGCGACCAGCCCGTCGGCCGCGCCCCGCGCCTCGAGCCGCCGGCCCGCGACGTCGACCTCGCCGCGCACGGTGGCCGCGACCGCGACCGCGCCGCCGGCGAGCGCCGCGACCCCGGCGCACGTGTCCTCGCGGCCGCCGCCGAAGGTGCGGCTCCAGGCGAGCGTGCCGTCGGGCTCGAGCACGGCGACGAAGCCGTCGGCCGCCAGCGACTTCGCCGCGACGGCGACGAGCTCGCCCTCGCCCAGCTCGGCGGGACCGGTGAACGTGCCGGCGATCGCGACGCGCCCGCCGCCGAGCGCGACCACGCCGGCGATCGCATCGCCCTGATCGCCGCCCATGCGGCGCAGCCAGCGCACGGCGCCGGCGCGATCGACAGACGCGACGAAGCCGTCGGCGCCGCCGGCCGCGGTCACGGTCTGGGCGCCGACCCGGAGCGTACCCGCGAAGCTGCCGCCGACGAGAAAGCCATCGCCGGCAGGCGCCACCGCGCTCACGATGGCCCAGCGCGTGCTGCCGGCGCCCAGCGCCCACCGGACCTCGCCGTCCTCGGCCCCGAGGGCCACGAGCGCCGCGCCCGGCTCGCCGCGCAGGTTCCCTTCCAGCGAGGGCACCGGCGGCGTCGAACCGGTCGGGCCGCCGACCGCGACCAGCACCACGTCGCCGTCGATCGCCAGCGCACCGGCGGCGGCGCCGACCTCACGCGTCCACGCGACCGCGCCGTCCTTGCCGATCCGCCGGACCCGCGCCGCCGTCGCGACGACGACGGCGTCCGGACCGACGAGCGCGGCGCCGCGGACCTGGTGCGCGCCGAGCGCCGCGGCCTCGAGCGTCCAGCCGGCGGCGGGCAACCGGGGACCGTCACCGCCTCTGCGCGGGCACCCCGCGAGCGCGAGCAGCGCCCCGCCGAAAAGCATCGCGGCCACGCCGGTCGAGCGCAGCCGCGGAGCACGAGCGTGGCGAGGGCTCAGATCTTCTTGCCCTGGGCGCGCAGGTCCTTGAGGACGGCGGCGAGGCCACGCTTGTCGATCGTGCGCATGCCGCGCGCGCTCACGTTGAGCGTGATCCAGCGCTTCTCGTCCTCGAGCCAGAACCGCTTGCTGATGAGGTTGATCTCGAAGCGCCGCTTGGTGTGGCGGTTCGAGTGGCTCACGTTGTGACCGACGAGCGGCCGCTTCCCGGTGACGTCACAGACCTTCGACATGGCTTCCTCTGGAGCGCGGCGAGCGCGATCAGATCTTGGATTCCTTGAACTCGACGTGCTTGCGCACGACCGGGTCGTACTTCTTGAGGACCAGCTTGTCCGGGGTACGCTTGCGGTTCTTCGACGTCGTGTAGAAGTAACCGGTGTCGGCGGTCGACACCAGACGGATGAGCTCGCGGCCCGACTTGCTCTTCTTGGCCATGACACGTCTCCAGAGGACTGAACGAGGGCCCAGGCTTATGGCACAGCCCTCGGCCGATATCAAGCGTCTAGCTGCCGCGCTTGATCCCGAGGACCAGGCCGTCCGGTGTGGGGATGTTCACGGAATCACAGTGGTTTGCGACCAGCTGGTGGAAGGCACGCATGGCGCGACCGCGATCGCTGTCGTCCAGGAGCTCGCCGAAAAGGAAGGCGTTGTCGCCCAGGACCAGGCCTCCCGGCCGGAGGTTGGCGAGGGCCCAGGTGCCGTAGCGCTCGTAGTTGACCTTGTCGGCGTCGATGAAGACCACGTCGAACGGCCCGTGCGGCTCGAGCGTCGGCAGCACGTCGAGCCCCGCCCCCTCGAGCACCGTGACCCGATCGGCGAGGCCGGCGGCCGCGAGGTTGTCGCGTGCGATCGCGGCGTGTCGGGCCTCGAACTCGATCGACCAGAGATGACCACCGGGCGCCAGCGCACGCGCCATGTGGATCGTCGAGTAGCCGACGAGCGTACCCACCTCGACCACCTTGCGCGCACCCACGAGCTGGCAGCAGAGGGCGAGGAGCCGACCCTCGGAGGGGCCGACCATGATCGCGGGCACATCGTCGGGCGTCGCGAAGGCGCGCGCGAGGGCCGCGTCGTGCGGCGCGTGCGCCTGCGCGCACCAGTCGAGGATCGGGCGCGTCGCGTAACGTGAACCGGCGCGGGAGTCGTCGTCTGCCATGGCGCTTGCATGGTACACGGACTCGTGACGTCTCCGATCCGTCCTCTGGTCGCGGTCACCGGCGGTGCCGGGTTCATCGGCTCGCACACGGTCGACCTCCTGGTCGCGCGTGGCTGCCGCGTCGTCGTGCTCGACGACTTCTCGACGGGCAAGCGCGCCAACCTCGCGCGCTGGGCCGACCGCGATCGGTACGGGCTCGGCGGCAGCGAGCCGTCGGTGGAGGTGCTGACCGTCGACGTCAGCCACGGCCTCTTCGCCGCGCTGGCGCCGATCACGGCGCAGCACGGGCGGATCGACCGCATCGTGCACCTCGCCGCGCAGGTCTCGGTCATCCACTCGATCGCCAACCCCCTGACCGACGAGCGCGTCAACTACGGCGGCACCCTCCACGTGCTCGAGTACGCGCGCGCCACCGCCGTGAAGAAGGTGGTGTTCGCGTCGTCGGCCGCCGTGTACGGCGACGTGGCCGAGCTCCCGGTCGACGAGGCCGCGGCGTGCCATCCGCTGTCGCCCTACGGGATGCACAAGCTCGCGAGCGAGCACGCGCTCCACTGCTACTCGAGCGTGCACCACGTGCCGACGACGGCCTTGCGGTTCTTCAACGTCTACGGCCCGCGCCAGGATCCGTCGAGCCCGTACTCGGGCGTGATCTCGATCTTCGCCGATCGCGCGGGCAGCGGTCGCGAGCTGACCATCTTCGGCGACGGCGAGCAGACGCGCGACTTCGTCTACGTGGGCGACGTCGTGCGCGCCGTCGTGGGCGCCGCGCTCACCGACGGCGCCGATCGCGCCGTGATGAACGTGGGCACCGGCAGCGAGATCACGGTCAACGAACTCGCGCGCACGATCGTCGAGCTGACCGGAGGCAAGAGCACGATCCGCCACGCCGACGGCCGCGCCGGCGAGATCCTGCGCTCGGTCGCGCGCGTCGACCGGGCCGAGCGTCTGCTCGGCTGGAAGGCGCAGACCGCGCTGCGCGACGGCCTGGCGAACACGCTGCGCGCCTGACGGCGACGCGCGGCGTCCGTGTCATGATGCCGCCGTGGTCCGGATCGCTGCGGTGCTCGTGTGTCTCGTCGTGGGCGCATGCGGCCGCGGGTTCGATGCGCGCGCGATGGCGAGGACGTGCGGCCTCGAGTGCGCGGCGGACGAGGTCCGCTTCCGCCTGGCCCGGGATCCGAGGGACCGGGACCTCTACGTCGCGCTCGCGGAGATCGAGGAGGCGCGGGGGCGCCCGGGCGCGGCGATCGAGGCGCTCGCGCAGGCCGAGAAGCTCGGGCGCCCGTTCCGCGGCGGGCTCGGCGAGCGCGAGCGTGCACGTCTCGGCGCGCTGCTCCTGGCGCGGGCGCGGGCGCGGGTGGCGCGCGGGAGCGTGGACGCGGAGGCGGACGTCCTGCGCGCGAAGCGGCTGGGCGTCACGGTGGAGGCCGGGCTCGTGCGCGCGGCCGCGCTGGCGGCGATCGCCGGCGACCTCCGCCACACCGATCCGAAGCGACGCGAGCGCGGGCGCAAGCGGCTGGTGCTCGTCGACCCGGAACGCGCGACGGCGCTCGGCGGCGACGGCGAGCCGGAGGTCATCGCCCGGACCGCGGCGTGGCTCGACGGCGCGCGTGCGTACCGCGTGATGATGGAGATGCTCGACGCGCGCGTGCGGGTCCACGGGGTCGCGTCGCTGGACGGCGCCGACGGCGCGGCGGATCGCTGGCTGCGCGCGCGGCGGTGGTGGGGCGGCGCCGAGGGGCGTCCGGACGTGTTGACCGTCGAGCGCGCCGAGGCGATGGGCGCCGGTCCGTGCTGGTTTCCGCGCGCGGGTCGCGGGTGCGACGTGATCGTCGCCGCTGGAAGCGACGTGCCGGGCGGCCTGCCGTGGGAGCCCGCGCTCGTGACCCACTGGGAGCGAGACGGCGTGCGCGCCACGAGCGGCGACGAGGCGGCGGCGTGGCTCATCGTCGCGGGGCGCGCCGTCGCGCGCGGGCAGCTCGCGTCGTACGAGCGCGCCGTGCGCGACCACGTCGATGTCGCCGCGACGCGCCGCGATCCCGGCGCGCCGGCGTGGGCCCGCGCCGAGCTCGCGCGCCTCGACGCCGGTGAGGCCACGGTCCGGGCGCCGGCCGACGGGCCGGGGCGCGGCTGGCGCGACGGCGCGCCCTGGCCCGACGTCGCGGCCGCCATCGTGGCGCGAGGCGAGGGCGTGCCCGGCGCGGGCGAGGTCGACGAGCCCGCCCTCGTGGAGGTCGCCCGCGCGCACGCGGTCGACGCGGCGCTGGCCGATCGCCGCGCCGAGGACGTGCTGGCGCGCGCGCTCGACGTCGCCGTGGCGGCGCCCGCGCTCGCGCGCCTGTTCTCGCTGCTCGACGATCCGGCGCGCGCCCGCGCCCTCTGGCAGCGCGCCGCCGACGCGAGCCCCGAGGACGCCGACCTCGGGCTCGCGCTGGCCATCTCCATGGCCCAGGCCGGTGACCCGACGGCGGGCCTCGTGCAGATGATCCGCGCGGCGGCCGGCCACGGCGACCCCGGCGCCGCGATGCTCCACGGCGCGCGCGGCTTCGCCGCGGCGGGCCACACCGTCGAGGCGCTCACGCTGGTGCGGAGCGCGCTCTCGCTCGCGGCGCCTGGCGACGAGGCACCGGCCGCCGCCCTGGCCGCCGCGCTCCTCGAGGAGCTCGGCCGCACGGACGACGCCGCCCGGCTGCGGGCGCTGGCGCTCATCCCGTCGGCGTGGGACGGCTCCGACGCCGCGCGCGCGGTCGAGGCGGCGACCGCGGACGTGCGGGCGGGCGACGCGCGCCGCGAGGCCGGGCTCGCGCGGCTGGACGCGCTCACCCGCGCCGCGGACCCCGCGCTCGCCAGCCTGGCCACACGCGCCCTGCGCGAGTCCCTCGGCGAACAGCGCGAGCGCCACGGACTTGGGGTACGATGAGCCCGTGGAGTACGGGCACGTCCTCGCCGACGACGAGAAGCGAGAGCTGTTGCGCATCGCGCGTGCGACGCTGCGCGAGCACACGTACTCGGGCCGCATCCCGCCCGGCAAGCCTCACCGCGACTCGCTCTGCGCCCCCGCCGGCGTCTTCGTGACGCTGCACGAGGGCGACGAGCTGCGCGGCTGCATCGGCACGATCGAGGCCGAGAAGCCGCTCTACCGCATCATCCAGGAGATGGCCGTGGCGGCGGCGACGCGCGACCCGCGTTTCCCGCCGGTCGCCGAGGAGGAGCTCGACGACCTCACGATCGAGATCTCCGTCCTGGGCAGCGCCCGCACCGTCACCCAGCCGGAGCAGATCGTCGTCGGCGACGACGGCCTCTGGATCGACGTCGGCGACCGTCGCGGACTGCTCCTGCCGCAGGTCGCCTCGGGCGCGGGCTGGGACAGCGCGACGTTCCTCGAGCGGACCTGCCACAAGGCGGGCCTGCCGCCCGACGCCTGGAAGGCGCCGGAGGCCAAGGTGATCGCGTTCAAGGCGCAGGTCTTCTCCGACGTCACGCATCCCAAGATGCCGCTCAAGATGCCCGGCTGACGCCGGTCAGCGCCGGATCAGCGCTTGACCGGTGGGCGCTTGCCGCTCGCCCGGTACGCGGCGTAGTCGGCCAGGATCGTCGCGTGGTCGAAGACGATCGGCTGGGGCAGGGCATCGAGCGCGAACACCTGCGCCGTCGCGGCGTCGTCGCCGCCCGCTGGCTCGCCGCGGGCGCGCGCCAGGAAGACCGTCGACACCGTGTGCGAGCGCGCGTCCCGCGCGGGATCGCTGTAGCAATGGAAGAGCTCGGTCAGCTCGACGTCGAGCGCGGTCTCCTCCCTGGCCTCGCGGACGGCCGCGTCGGCCAGGAACTCCCCCTCGTCGACGAACCCGCCCGGGATCGCCCAGCCCTGCGGCTCGTTGCGGCGCGCGATCAGCACCACCGTCCCCGGCCGGCCCTCGAGCTCGATGAGCACGTCCACCGTCGGTGTCGGGTTGCGGTAGGGCCCGCTGGAAGCCATGGCCGACCTTACTTCGCCGCCAGGACGACGTCGACGAAGTGGGCCATGAGCGCGCTCATCTCGTCCTGCGCGGCCTTGGCCTGCGGCTTCCCGTAGAGGTTCTGCTTCTCCCCGGGATCGGCGACGAGGTCGTAGAGCTCGAAGCGCTGCTGCGAGATGACGTGGATGAGCTTCTTCGAGCCGTCGCCGGCGACCACGGTCTTCAGCTCGTGCTCCCAGCCCGGGTACGCGAGCAGCTCGGCGAAGGCCGGCACCGGCGGCAGCGCCTCACCGCGGATCGCCGGCGCCAGGCTGCGCCCGATCCACGACGGCGACGGCGCCGCGCCCACGAGCTCGGCGATCGTCGGCGCGAGGTCGACCAGCTGCACCACGCCGTCGACCTGGCGCGCCGTCGTTCCGGGCACCTTGAACGCGAACGGCACGAGCAGCTGCTCGTCGTAGAGGTTGGTGCCATGGAACATGCTCTGACCGGCGAAGCTGTGGTCGCCGAACGACTCGCCGTGATCGCTCATCAGGACGATCACCGTGTCGTCGGCGAGGCCGTGCTGCGCGACCGCGTCGAAGATCTTGCCGACCCACTGATCGACGAACGCGAGCTCGTAGTCGTAGCGCTGCGAGTGCGCCTTGGTCCCGGTCTCGGTGATCGGCGGCATGCCCTCGTGCTCGACCCAGCTCGAGTGCGGCTCGAACAGGTGCACGAACATCGCGAACGGCTTGCCCGTGCCCCTGGTCTTGCCCAGCTCGGCGAGCTTGGCCTCCACCTTGGGCACGATGCGCGGCGCGGCCACGTCCTTGTTCGACGGACCGATGTCGAGCGCGCCCTCGTTGTCGAACAGGTCGAAGCCCTGGGTGATGTTGCGCTCGGGCCGGAAGTAGAAGTGCGACGCATAGCCGAGGGTCTGCCAGCCGCCGGCCTGCAGCCGCTCGAAGAGCATGTCGTTGGCGTCGTCGACCTTCGGGTACTTGGAGAAGACCTTGTCGACCTTGACCAGCGACGGGTAGCGCGAGGTCATGAACGACGGCATCGAGCGCGGCGTGTTGTTGGCGTTGGCGTAGGCGCGGCGGAACCAGGTCGACTCGCCGAGGTAGGCGTCGATGCGCGGCGTCATGCTCTTGCCGTCGCGCCGGTACCCCGCGGCGCCGAGGCGATCGACGCGCACGGTGTCGACCATGACGATGATGACGTTCTTCTTGGGCCCCGACGGGATGGCGGTGTCGGGGCACGGGCACATGGCCGGCGTCTGCGTCGGCTCGGCGACGATGGGGCCGCCGGGGATGACCGGCGCGTCGCCGAACGCGCAGTTCTCGTCGATGCCGTTGCCCGGGATGTCGATCGCGCCCGGGTGGATGTCCTTGTTGCCGTCGTCGCAGTCGGGGCCGCGGAAGAAGGCGGAGCTGCCGTCCTTGTCGCGATCGATGAGCTGCTGCCCGAGCTGGACGACGAGGCGGCTGGCGACGCCCTTGTTGGTGACCGACATGGCGACGTCGGCGGACGGCTGGCCGCCGAACGCGAGCGCGGCGAGCACCACCGCGACGACGGCGCCCGCGGCCACGAGGACCCCGCGCGCCGGCAGCCGACGCCGGACGCCGTCGAGCGCGCCGTACGCGATCACGGCCAGCACGATCGTCCCGACCGGCAGGAGCACGAACATGGTCAGCGCGCCGATCGGCAGGGCCTGGGTCTCGAAGCCGGCGGTGTAGAGCGTGCGCCG
>DDTA01000180.1:51938-52063 GCA_002344285.1 Myxococcales bacterium UBA2376 | reverse complement strand
GCCGCGGTGCTCGCCCGCGGCGCGTCGCGCGCGCGCCTCGTCTGGATCCACGGCGCCCGCCTGTCGCTGCCCCGGCTCGCGCCGCTCGCCGCCTCGACCGTCGGCTTCGCGCTCGGCGCCGCCGC
>DDTA01000180.1:173-51841 GCA_002344285.1 Myxococcales bacterium UBA2376 | reverse complement strand
GCGTGAGCGAGGTCGAGTCGAAGGACCCACTGCGCACGCGCCGCGTCGCGCTGGCGTGGCTCGTCGCGCTCGCCGCGCTCGCGCTCGCGGCCGACTGCGTCGCGTCCGATCGGCCGCTCGTCTACGCGCGCGGCGGCGACCTCCACGTCCTCCCCGGCGATGGCCCGCGCGGCGACGCGCTCCGCGCGACGCTCGGTCCCGCCGACTGGGCGATCTGGCCGCCCATCGCCGCCGACCCCATCGACGTGCGCACCGGCGGCGAGCTGCGCCCGCTCGCGCCGCCGTCGCCGGCGCATCGCCTGGGCACCGACGATCGCGGCCGCGACGTCGCCGCGCGCCTCGTGCACGGCGCGCGCACGTCGCTCACCGCCGCCGCCATCGCCGCGGCGCTCGCGACCGCGCTCGCGCTCCTCCTCGCGCTCGCCGCCGTCCGCGCCGGCGGCACGATCGAGGCCGCGATCCTCGCGCTCTGCGACGTCCTCGCCGCGGCGCCCGCGCTCCTCGCCGTGATCGCGATCGGCGGCCTCACCGGCGCGCGCGGTGTCGCCGCGCTCGCCCTCCTCGTGGCGATCCCGCGTGGCGCCGACACCGCGCGCGTGGTCGCCGCCTCGTTCGCGTCGACGCTCGCCGAGCCGTTCGTCGCCGCGTCGCGCGCCGCGGGTGCCTCGCCGGCTCGCATCCTCCTCCGGCACGCGCTGCCGCACGCGACGTCGACGATCGCCGCCGCCGCCGCGATCACCGCCGCGACCACGATCCTCGCCGAGGCCGCGCTCGGCTTCCTCGGCCTGGGCGCGCCGCCGCCGACGCCGTCCTGGGGCGAGCTCCTCGCGCAGGCGTCGCAGCACGAGCTCCGCTGGTGGCTCGGCGTCCCCGCCGGGCTGGTCACCACGTTCACGGCGGCCGCGTTTCTGCGGGTTTCGCGGCGCTGACGCGGCGTGCGCGGAACGGTGTGTTGCGCCTCCCTGGTGCCTCACCCGCGCCCGGCCGTCGACGGCGTCTCACGACGATCTCACGGTGCGCGGAAGCGTGCTCCCGGGGGCGACGCGCGTCGCACCGTTACATTGGGCTCAACCAAGGGGGTTCGGAACATGCGTATCGCGTCTCGGTTCTTGTTTGCTTGTCTCCTCGCTGTGTCGCCCGCCGCTGCCGTCGCGCAGCCGGTGCTGGGTGGTGGCGCGGCCGCGAAGGTCAAGGTGTCGGTCTCGATCAAGGCGGAGGTCGCCGCCGCCGGCAAGGCGAAGGCGACCGCCGGTGACGCGGCCTACGCCGCGGGCAACTTCGAGGCCGCGCTCGTCGCGTACGGCGAGGGCTTCGCCGCCACGCGCGACGCCGCGTTCGTCTACGCGATGGCGCGCTGTCACGAGGCGCTCGGCCGGGCGGCCGAGGCCAGGGCGTTGTTCCAGATGTACCTGGGGGCGTCGGGCGCGGCGTCGCTCAGGTACAAGGGCGAGGCCGAGACGGCGATCGGCGGCGGCGCGAAGGCCGGGGCGGACGCGGTGACCGGCACCGCCGGCAAGGTGGGTGGCCTCGCCGGCAAGGCGAAGGACAGCGCGGTCGGCGGCGTCGGCGCGGTCGGCGGCGGCGTGTACGCCGCCGTGAAGGTGAGCATCGCCGCCCAGATGAGCGCGAGCGCGAAGACGCAGGCGAAGGCCGCCGATGCCGCGTATGCGGCCGGCAAGTTCCAGGACGCGGCGCGGGGCTACGCCGAGGCGTACGCGAGGTCGCAGCAGTCGGTCGCGCTCTACGCCGCCGCGCAGGCGCACGCGCAGGCGGGCGACGCGGTGAGCGCGCGCGCGCTCCTGCTCGGCTACCTCGCGGCGCAGCCGAAGGGCGCCCACGCGAAGGACGCGAGCACGCTGCTCCTCGCGCTCGGCGGCGACGCCCGGGCGTCGACGCAGGTGTCGGTGAAGGCGAAGGTCGACGCCAGGGCCCGGGCGAGCGCGACCGCCGGCGACGCCGCGTTCAAGGCCGGCAAGTACATCGACGCCGCGCGGGCGTACGGCGAGGCGAGCGCCGCCGCCGGGAGCGCGGCGCTCCTCTACGCGCGCGGCATGGCCGAGCTCTATGCGGGCGCGACCACGGCCGCGGCCGAGAGCCTGAAGGCGTACCTCGCCGCCGGCGGCACGCTCGAGTTCAAGGTGCAGGCCGAGGCGGCCCTGCGCGCGACCGGGAAGGTGTCGTCGTGAAGGCGGGCGTCGCGCTCTCGGGCGCGCTCCTCGCGTTCGGCGCGATCGCGGCCAGCGCGCGCCCGGCGGCGGCCGAGTGCAACTGCGTCTCCGTCGCCGCCGAGGTCGCGGCATCGATCCAGGCCGACGTGGCCCGCGCGGACGGGCTCTACGCGCGTGGCGAGTACGCGGCGGCCGCCGCCGCGTACGCCAAGGCGCACGCGAAGGCGCCCGATCCCGAGCTCCAGTTCGCGCAGGGCATGTCGCTCTGGATGGACGGCGACCTCGACGGCGCGAAGGCGCAGCTCGCGGCGTACCTCGCCGCCGGCGGCGCGCTCGCGTTCGAGGCGCGCGCGGAGGCCGCGGTCGATCAGATCGAGGCCGGCGTCGCCGGCACGGTGATCGCCGGCACCGCGGGCGCGGTGGGCGGCGCGGTCGACGGCGTGCGCGGCGGGGGCATGGGCAACCCGGCCGGCGCGGTCGCGGGCACGGTCGGCGTCGCCGGGGGCGCGGCCGTCGGCGCGGTCGGTGGCGTCACCGGCATGGTCGACAAGCCCAGGCCGCCGAAGGTCGCCAAGGGCGCGGCCATCGTCCTCGGCATCGTCGCCGTCGGCGCGATCGGCGCGGTCGGCATCCACGGCATCGGCTCGATGGCGGACGACGTCGAGTTCGACACCAAGTTCGGCCTCGGCCTCGGGCTCTCCGGCGTCGTCGTCGGCGGCACCGCGATCTACCTCTGGGGCCTCACCGCCGCCACCGCCGCCACGGCGTCCGCGCCGTGTCTCACGTACAAGGGCACGACGATCACCCCGACCGTCTCCGGCGACGGCGGCGGCGTCGCGGCCTTCGGCCGCTTCTGACGGAGCTCAGCCCTTGACGGCGCCGGCGGTGAGGCCGCCGACCAGGTACTTCTGCAGCACGTAGAAGAGGGCCATGACCGGCACGCTGGTCACGATCGCGCCCGCGGCGAAGCGGCCCCAGTCGGCGGAGAACTGGCCGACCGACGACTGCAGGAGCACCGGCAAGGTGTACTTGCCCTCGTCGGTGAGGAACGTCGACGCCATGATGAACTCGTTCCACGCGGTCATGAACGAGAACAGGGCGGTCACCGCGATGCCGGGCCGCGCGAGCGGCAGGACGATCGTGAAGAAGATGCGCGCGGGGCCGGCGCCGTCGACACGCGCCGCCTCGAGCAGCTCGCGCGGCAGGCTGTCGAAGTAGCCCTTGAGCGTCCACACGCAGAACGGGATCGCCGTCGTCGAGTAGACGAGGACCAGGCCGGTCAGCGAGTTGAGCAGGTGCAGCTGATCGAGCAGCACGTAGAGCGGCAGGATGAGGAGCGACGCCGGGAACATCTGCACGACGAGGAACGTGGTGAGCGCGGTGCGACGGCCCGGGAAGCGGAAGCGCGACAGCGCGTAGGCCGCGGTGCACGCCAGGAAGATGCCGACGACCGTGGTGGCGAGCGCGACGGCGATCGACGCCAGCGCGTGCTGCGCGAACGACGCGCCCAGGAGCCCGTCGAAGTGCTCGAGCGTGACGTCCTCGGGCACCGGCGACGCCGACAGCGCGAACTGGCGACCCGGCTCGAACGCCTTCTTGACGACGAGCAGGACCGGGTAGAGCACGGCCGCGGTCGCGACCGCGAGCGCCGCGTACACCGCGATCATCGCGACCGCCGACGGACGGCGCGTCCTGCCGTGGGCCGGCGCGCTCACGCCGCCTCCTCCTTGCGGGTCACGCGCGTGCCGAACACCGTCCACAGGAGCAGGATGAGGAAGATGATCGTGCCCAGCGCCGCCGCCATGCCGTACCGCTCGCCGCGCTCGAACGCCCAGCGGTAGGCGTCGGTGACCAGGATGTCGGTCGAGCCGCCCGGCTTGCCGCCCGACACCAGGTAGATGACGTTGAACATGTTGAACGTCCAGATCGAGCCCAGGATCACCGCGGGCGCGAGCGCGGGGCGAAGGTGGGGCAGGGTGATCTGCGTGAGCCGCTGCCACGCGCTCGCGCCGTCGACCTCGGCGGCCTCGTAGAGGTCGCGCGGGATCGACTCGAGCGCGCCGAGCGCGACCACCATCATGAAGGGGAAGCCGAGCCACGTGTTGGTCGCGACGTTGGCGGCGAACGCGGTCCCCCACGACGAGAACCACGAGACGCCGTCGAGGCCGACGCCCTCGAGCAGCGAGTTCACGGCGCCATACTCGCCCTGGAACATGCCCTTCCAGATGAGCGCGGTGATGTAGTTGGGGATCGCCCACGGCACGATGAGGAGCACGCGGAACAGGCCGCGCAGGCGCAGCCACGGCTGGCGCAGCGCGAGCGCGAGCGTCGTCCCGATGACCACGTGGAACAACACGTTCGCGCCCGTCCACAGGACGGTGACGCCGAGGATGAACCAGAAGTTCAGGGGATCGTCGAAGGCGCGGCCGTCGCCGGACAGGATCTTCGCGAAGTTGTCGAGGCCGACGAACGTCCACTGGCCGTGGTGGTGATCGTAGAAGCCGATCACGAGACCGACCGCGAACGGCACGAGCACGAGGACGGCCATCGCGATCGCGGCCGGCGCCAGGAACGACAGCGCCACGCGGTTGGCGGCGATCGCGGCGGCGAAGCGATCGGTGGCGCCGCGCGCGTGCGCGACGCCGACCCCGGCGGCGGCGAGCCCGGTCGCCCCGGCGAGCATCGCGCCACCCCACATCCACGCCGGCACCGCGAGGGCGGCGAGCGCGACGCCGACGCCGATGCCGCCGCGTCCCGAGACGGCGCCGGCCGAGACGATCGCCGCGCCCAGGCCGACGAGCCCGACCAGCATGAGCCAGGGCAGCCCCTCGGGGGTGCCCGGCGGCGCGGTCACGGCGATCGCGGGCCCCCTGGCGGTCGTCACCGCCGCCACGGCGCGTCCGCTACCGTCGGCGAGCATCGCGACGAAGGGACCCTCGCGATCGTAGCGCGCGGCCGCGTCGTACAGCAGCTTGTCGGCCGCCGGCGCGTCGGGGCCGCCGAGCGCGCGCTCGCGGCCGGCCCTGGCCCCGGGGTCGATGACCTTGCGACGCGCCAGGTACGGATGGTCCTTGCTCGACAGCGCCGGGCGCACGACGCCGATCGCGCTCGTCGCGTGCACCGGCGTGTCGCCGCGCGCCACCGCCTGCGCCGCCTCGATCGCGCGCCGCCGCTCGCGGCTCGCGTGCTCGCCGTTGCGGTGACGCACGAACGCCGTGAAGAGGATCAGGAGGAGCACGACGGCCGCGATCCCGGCGTCGCGCAGCGCGGAGCGCAGCGGCGGCCGGGGAGGAGGCGTCGTGGTCATCTCGGCGGTCACGGTACCAGCGCCTGCGTTCCTACTTCGCCTCGTAGCCGCGGATCTCGCCCGCGGCGCGCTCGAGGGCGTCGGCCGGGCGGCTGGCGCCCGAGACCACGCTCCCCAGCGCGTTCTTGTACGGCGTCCACACCGCGCGCATGAGCGGCACCGCCGGCATCGGCACGGTGCTCTCGAGCTGGCGGCGGAACGCGCCCAGCACCGGATCCTTCGCCAGGGCGCCGCTCGCGTACGCCGCGGTGTTCGGCACCACCTGCCGCGCCTTCTCGGCGCGTAGCACCGCCGACGCGTCGCCGGCCAGCTCCATCATCACCGCGATCGCCGCGTCCTTGTCGCGCGCGCGCGTCGACATGAGGACGCCCTCGGCGCCGAGGAACGGCGCGGCCGGCTTGCCGGTCGCCGACACCACCGGCAAGGTCGTCACCGTCCACGGGACGCCGGCCGCGATGTCGCCCTGGAACCACGGGCCCGACATCGCCATCGCCGCCTTGCCCTCGTTGAAGAGCGTGGCGGTGAGCGCGACGTCGGCGTCGCGAGGCACCACCTCGCGCACGACCAGCTCGCGCGCGAACGCCGCCGCCGCGACCGCGGCGGGCGTCGCGATCACGGCGTCGCCGTCGGGCTCGAGGGTGGCGCCGCCGTGGCCGTGCAGCCACGGCGCGTGGCCGTAGAGATCGTCGGCGGGGTAGGCGAGGGGGAAGATGCCGCGCGCCCGCAGGTCCGCGGTCATCGCGAACAGCTCGTCCGTCGTGCGCGGTGGCGTCGCGACCAGATCGGTCCGCACGTAGAGGGCGAGCGACTTCACCGCCAGCGGCAGGCCCCAGAGCGAGCCGCGATACGCCATCGCCGGCAAGGCGCCGTCCCAGCGGTCGGCGATGCTCTCGTCGACCCAGAACTCGATCGGCTCGATGAGACCCGACGCCACCCAGTCGCCGATGCGATCGTGCGAGTAGATGAACAGGTCGGGGCCGTTGCCGTTGGGGATCGCGCTCGTGATCTTGTCGGCGAAGGCGTCGTAGGGGACCGCGACGAGGTGCACCGTGCGATCGGGGTGCGCGTCGTTCCAGCGCGCGGCGACCGCCTCGAGCGCGACGCGCTCGTCGCCGCCGTACGCGTGCCACAAGGTGACCGCGTCGTCGCCGCCGCGGCCGCACGCGCCAAGCGCGATGCTCGCGGCGACCGCAGCCGCCACGACGATGCTCCCCCCGCACATCTTCATGACGCCAGCCGATGCTCCGAGCGTGCGTCGAAGTAGTGCACCGCGGTCGGATCGAGCCAGAGCGTGACCTGCTCGCCGGGGCGACCGGGCGTGCGCGCGTCGGCGCGCACCGTGACCTCGCCGGCCTGCGACGCGACGTGCAGGACGACCTCGGCGCCGAGGACCTCGCGCAGCTGCACCGCGCCCGGCAGCGGCACGCGATCCGCGCGGCGATCGAGCCCGATGTCCTCGGGCCGGATGCCGATGACGACGTCGTGGCGCCCGTCGGGGCGGCGCACGACGTCGCCGGGGAGGAAGTTCATGCCCGGCGTGCCGAAGAAGCCGGCGACGAAGCGGTTGGCGGGGCGCTGGTAGATCTCGAGCGGCGAGCCGACCTGCTGCAGCGTGCCGTCCTTCAGGACGACGATGCGGTCGGCGAGCGTCATCGCCTCGATCTGGTCGTGGGTGACGTAGAGCGACGTCGTGTTCGACTCGCGGTGGAGGCGCGCGATCTCGCGCCGCATGTCGGCGCGCAGCTTGGCGTCGAGGTTCGACAGCGGCTCGTCGAACAGGAAGACCTTGGGGTGGCGCACGACGGCGCGGCCGATCGCGACGCGCTGGCGCTGGCCGCCCGACAGGGCCTTGGGACGGCGGTCGAGGTACGCGTCGATCGCGAGGCTCTTCGCCACCTCCTCGACCCGCGCCTTGATCTCGGCCTCGGGCAGCTTGCGGATGCGCAGCGCGAAGGCCAGGTTCTCGAACACGCTCATGTGCGGGTAGAGCGCGTAGCTCTGGAACACCATCGCGATGTCGCGCTGGGCCGGCGGCATCGCCGTCACGTCGCGGCCGTCGATCATGACGTGGCCCTCGGTCGGGTCCTCGAGGCCGGCGACGATCCGGAGCGTCGTCGACTTGCCGCAGCCCGACGGCCCCACCAGCACGACCAGCTCTCCGGACGCGAACGTCAGATCGAGCCGGTCGACGGCGGGGCGCGCGGCGCGCGCGCCTTCGTAGACCTTTCGGATGCCGCTCAGCCGGACTTCACACATGTTCGAGGCGGGGAGTAGCAACCGCCTTGCCAGGCTCGGAAGCGTCATGATTCCTGACGCTTGGAACCGGCGAGCCCGGTTCGCCCGTTGCCAAGCGCAACGGGCGCCGCCCCGCGCGATGCGTCGAGCAGCCGTCACGGTCACCGACGAATTCCTGAGGGATAGCTGGCATCCGATCGAGTTGTTTCGCGCACTTGCGAGCGCGCGATCGACGAACACCGAACGGCACACGCGTTGCTGATGCCGAGACACCATGCGCATGCGCCGAGCCGCCGCCGCCACCGCCGCCACGCTCCTGACCGTCCCCGTGCTCGCGGCGGCCCAGCCGGGCGGCGTCGCGCCGTCGGCGGTGCCGGTGTCGTCCGTGCCCGCCTACGCGGGCCCCGGCGCGGTGCCGGTGTCACCGGTCGTCGCGCCGCCGCCGCCGCTCGCGCCCGCGCCCGAGGTCGGCGGGATCGCCGGTCGCGAGCAGGACGACCCGGGCGCCGACCGCAGCTACTTCGCGCGCACCGCGCTCGTCGCTCCCAGGGGCACCGTGACGTTCCAGGCGCGCGCGCCCCTCGCGCCGGGCGCCCTCGGCGGCATCAGCGCGTCGATGGGCCGGGTCGAGATCGGCGTGAGCACGGTGCTCGTCGCCGAGGAGGACGGCGCCGCGTTCGGGTTCAACGCCAAGGTCCAGCTCCTCAAGGGCCGGCGCTCGGCGCTCGCGATCACGCTCGACACGCTCTCGCCGCCCGACGAGGACGAGACCCTGTACATGCCGTCGCTCGTCGCCAGCTTCTGCGCCGACGGCGACGCGTGCAACACGCTCCTGTCCGCCCACCTGACGATGTTCGCGCTCGACGGCGAGGAGGAGGCGCCGGTGTTCGCGGGTGTGTCCTTCTCCAAGGGCCGCCGGGGCAAGCTCGTCGGCGAGCTCCACATCACCGACAGCGAGCGGGAGAGCGTGTTCGCCGGCTACCTCGGTGGTCGCTGGGGCGGCGCGAAGCTCGCCTTCGACGCCGGGATCGGGTTCGCGGGTGTGATCGAGGACGCGTCGTCGACCGGGTGCATCGACTACTGCTACGAGGAGGACGACACCGAGGTCGTGCCGTATCCCTTCGTAGGCCTGTCGGCCCGCATGTAGGATTGCACCAGCGGGGCGGGTGGGGTACGACGAGAGACCAACATGGCGCGTCGTGCCAAGCCTGCCCCTCGCGCCAAGCCTCGCCTGGCGTGGCCGCGCCGCAAGCTCCGCGGGCAGCTCGCGGCCGGGGGCGGCGTCGATCTGCTGGCCGCGTCGCAGCCGGCGGCTGCCGTGGACAACCCGCGCGTCGTCGGCACCGGTGACGTCGCGTTCCGCCGGATCTGCGAGCGCATCTCGCAGGCGCGGCGCTCGGTCGACATCCGCGCCTTCCTCTGGCGCGACGACGACGCCG
This sequence comes from Myxococcales bacterium UBA2376, assembly GCA_002344285.1. Taxonomy (GTDB): domain Bacteria; phylum Myxococcota_A; class Polyangia; order Haliangiales; family Haliangiaceae; genus UBA2376. Next base: position 42,692 of record DDTA01000180.1, on the reverse strand, counting down.
GCAACATCTTCGGCGAGGCGGTGCTCGCCGCCGCCGAGCGCGGCGCGCAGGTCACGATCCACAAGGACCGCATCGCCGCGGTGTACGAGTACGCGGGCGGCAACAAGCAGAGCTTCTTCCACAAGCGCGTCGATCCCGTGCGCGGCGTGCAGGCGTGGGTGCTGGGCGCGGTCTTCCGCAAGAAGGGCTCCTTCAAGCAGAAGCCCAACGTGCTGGCCCAGGCGATCCTGTCGCACCCCAACATCCGGGTCGAGGCGCACAAGAAGCGCTTCGATCACTCCAAGGTCTACATCGTCGACGACGAGTGGATGTGCCTGGGCTCGATGGGCATCGGCGACAACCACCTCCACGACTGGGTCGACCTGATGGTCGAGCTCGACGGCGCCGAGCACGTCTCGCGCCTGCGCGCGCGCATGGCCGGCGATGACGAGTTCGATCCGTCGCGTGGGATCGACTTCCTGGTCCACAGCCGCGAGGCCCACCGGCCGCGCACGTGCCCGATGCTCACGCACCGGCTGGCGCTCATCGACAGCGCCCGGCAGTCGCTGACGATCGAGATGGCGTACCTGGGCGACCGCCGCTTCACGCTGGCGCTGGCCCGCGCCGTCGGCCGCGGCGTCGAGGTGTCGCTGGTGACCGCGGCGCGCGCCGACGTGCTCGGCAACGTCAACCGCGCGACGTGCGATACGCTCCGGCGGCTGACCGGCGCCCCCGAGCACCTGCGCATCGTGCACCTGCCGCGCATGGTGCACTCGAAGGTCGTCGTCATCGATCACCGGGTCGTCGACATCGGCTCGGCCAACTTCACGCGCATCTCCCACGGCGTGTACGACGAGATCAACCTCTTCGCGGACCACGCGGGCTTCGCCCAGGCGGTCGAGCGCGAGATCGCGCACCACGCCGCCGAGGGCATCATCGTCGACGAGCGCCTGCGCTACCGCCGGCTGGCGAGCGGGCTCGAGACCGCGATCATGGCGTACCAGTCGCGGAAGGGCGGGTAGCCGCTCGTGGCCCGGAGCTCCGTGCCCGTCGAGGACGTGCGCGCCGCCTCGCAGCGCGCCGCGCGACGCAGCCAGATCCTCGAGGCGGCCAAGCACGTCTTCTCCGAGGCCGGCTACCACGGGGCGTCGATCCACGCGATCATCGAGCGCGCCGAGATCGCGCGCGGCACCTTCTACCTCTACTTCGAGAGCAAGGAGGCGGTGTTCGGCGCGGTGCTCGACGAGGCGATGACCGGGCTGCGGCGTCGCATCGTGCGCATCGAGACCGGTTTGGGCGCGCGCTCGCCCAAGGATCAGCTCACCGACATGGTCTCGAGCCTGCTCGAGTTCGTGGTCGCCGACCGCCCGCTGGCCACCGTGCTCCTGTCGTCGAGCTCGACGCCCGACGCCGAGGCCGCGGCCCGCCTGGCCGCGTTCTACACCGAGGTGCGCTCGGTCATCGCGCTGTCCCTCGAGACCGGCGTCCAGATCGGGCTCCTGCGGCGCTGCGACCCCGAGCTGACGGCGGCCGCGCTCCTGGGGCTGGTCCGCGGCATCGTGGAGCACTGCGTCTCGCGCGGCGAGTCTCCGCCGATCGAGGACGTGACCCGCGAGCTGATCGACCTCGCGCTTGTCGGTGTGCTCGCGCGCTGATACCGTCGGGTCCACCGGGGATGGCAGATCCGCGCGATCATGTGGGGGCCGGGCGATATGCGATCGTCAGCAAGCTCGGGGAAGGCGGGATGGGTGCGGTCTTCCGCGCCCGCGACCGGCTGACCGGCGGCGACGTGGCCGTGAAGCGGCTGGTGGCGAAGAAGGCGCCGCCCGATCCGACCCAGCCGATGACGAGCCCGCCGCAGGGCTCGGACCCCACGCTCCTCGCCCACGGCAGCGACGAGCTCACCGACGTCGCCGGGGCCGGGACCGTCGACAGCGTGCCCACGCGCCACGAGCGGCCCGGGCTCCCTCCCATGCCGACCCCGCACGCGGCGCCGGCGGCCCAGCAGCCCGCGTCCGATAGCGTGCCGGCGATGCGGCTCGCGATGGCGGCGGAGTTCCGCATCCTCGCGTCCCTCCGTCACCCCAACATCATCAGCGTCCTCGACTACGGCTTCGACGACCACAAGGACCCGTTCCTGGTGCTCGAGGTGCTGGAGCAGGCGCACACGGTGACGGCGGCGTCGCGCCCCCAGCCGCTGCAGGTGCGCGTCGCGTACGTCGCGGAGGTGCTGCAGGCGCTCGCGTACCTGCACCGTCGCGGCATCCGCCACCGCGATCTCAAGCCGTCCAACGTGCTCGTCGCCGGCGGCCGCGTCCGCGTGCTCGACTTCGGGCTCGCGCTCGAGAGCGGCGAGCGCCACCGGCCGGCGGGGACGCTCGGGTACATCGCGCCCGAGGTGATGCGCGGCGATCCGCACACCGCCGCGGCCGATCTGTACGCCGCGGGCGTGCTCGCGTACGAGATCCTCGCCGGGCATCACCCGTTCGGCCGGAGCGAGGAGGAGGTGCTGCGGGCCAGCGCCCACCCGCCCGCGCTGGCGATCGAGGATCCGTCGCTTCCGCGCGAGGCGCTCGACGCGCTCGCCGACACGGTGGCGCGCCTGCTCGAGCCCGATCCGCTGCGACGGCCGTCGAGCGCGGGCCAGGCCCTGCGCCTCCTGGCGCGCACCGGGCTGCTCGGCGAGCTCGAAGGCGAGGACGTGCGCCGGAGCATGGTCGCGGCGGCGCGGCTCGTCGGACGCGGCGCCGAGCGTGGCCGGCTGCGCGACGCCCTGTCGCGGGCGCGCAAGGGGCAGGGCGGCGTGGTCGCGCTCGTGGGCGAGAGCGGCGTCGGCAAGTCGCGGCTCGTCGACGATCTGCGCACGCACGCGCTGGTGAGCGGCTGCTCGGTGGTGATGGGCGGTGAGCTCGCCGAGGGTGGCGGCGCGTACGAAGCGTGGCAGGCGCCGCTGCGTCGCATCGCGCTCGAGGCCGCGCTCGGCGAGCCCGGGGCGGCGGCGGTGCCGTGGCCGTTCCTCACGCTCGTCGTCCAGGACATCGGCGAGCTCGTCGGCATCGGGCCGATCTCGGCGCCGCCCATGGATCCGCAGACGCTGCAGCTCCTGCTCATGCAGGCGGTGGAGGCGCTGGTGCGCGCGGCGCGCGGGCCGACGGTGATCGTGCTCGAGGACCTGCAGTGGGCCGGCGCCGAGAGCCTCGCGCTCCTCGGCTGGATGGCACGCGCCGCGGCGTCGCTGCCGCTCCTCATCGTGGTCACGGCGCGGCCGGAGGGGGCGGCGGCGGTCGCGATGCCGGGCGTGGACGTCATGACCATCGCGCCGCTCGGGCGGCGCGACGTGGAGGAGATGGCGGTCGCGGTGCTGGGGCAGCTCGGTGATCGCGCCGATCTCGTCGACCTGCTGATGCGGGGCACCGGCGGCGTGCCGCTGTACGTCGTCGAGGCGCTGCGCCTGCTGGCATCGCAGGCGGGTTCCCTCGACGAGGTGGGCACGATGCAGCTGCCGGCGGGGCTGACGATCGACGTCCTCGACCACGCGTTGCGTGAGCGGCTCGCGCGGCTCCCGGCGGAGACCCTGCGCCTCGCCCAGCTCGCGGCGCTGTACGGGCCGGACCTCGATCTGGCGATGCTCGGCGTCGTCGCGCCGGAGCTGCACCTGTCCGAGGGGCTCGCTGCCGCGGAGCAGGCCGGCGTCGCCGTGGTCGACGTGCGCGGTTGGCACTTCAGCCACGAGCGCGTGCGCGAGGTGCTCGTCGAGAGCATCGCCGCCGAGGCGCGCGCCGAGCTGCACCGCCGCATCGCCGAGTGGCTGGACGCGACCGGTGGTGATCCGGTGGCCCGGGCGCGCCACTGGGGGCTCGCCGGCGATCGGGCGCGTGAGGCGCAGTGGATGGCGACGGCGGCGGATGCGCTCCTGACGCGTGCCGCGTACGCGCGGGCCCGCGCGTCGTTCGCGCGCGCGCTCGAGCTCCTCGACGATCGCGGCCTGAGCGGGGCCGAGCGTGATCGCGCCGAGCTTCCGCTCCAGCTGGGCCGCGGCACCTGCGCGCTCATCATCGAGGGCTTCTCGTCGCCGGCGACCGTCGCGGCCTACGACCGCGCCGCGGCGCTGTGCGAGTCGCTCGGCGTGGCCGGCGGAATCCAGGCGTTCATGGTGCTGTGGGGGCAGGCGGCCGTGCACCTGTTCCGCGGCGACATCGCGTCATCGGTCAACCTGGCGGAGCGGGCGCTGCGCGTGGCGCAGGAGGCGGACGACGTCGATCTCGAGATCGAGGGCCGCTTCTCGCTGTCCAACGCGCAGTTCTGGTTCGGTCAGCTGGACGCGTGCGAGCAGAACGTGCAGCGCGTGCTCGCCCTGTGGACCAAGGACCGCGCGGCCGTCCACATCGAGCGCTTCGGCCAGATCCCGCGCGTGACCTGCATGACGGGCGGCGCGTGGGGCGCGTGGGCGATGGGGCGGCCCGACTTCGCGCTCCGCCGCGCCGAGGAGGCGGTCGCGATCGCGCGCCAGCACGGTCACGGCTTCTCGGAGGCGATCGCGGTGCAGATCGTCGCGTTCGTGTGCGCGCTGCGCCGCGACGTCGACGCCACGCTGATCCAGGCCGAGACCCTGGTGCGCTTCGGGGCGCCGTTCCCCGCGTACATGATCCTCGCGCGCACGCTGCGCGCGTGGGCCCTGGCGCACCGCGAGCGCGACCGCCACTACCTCGACGAGATGCGCCGCGCCTGGGCGGACTGGCGCGCGATCGGTCAGGGCGGCGGGCACACGCTCATGACCGCGCTCATGGCCGACACGCTGCTCCTCTTCGGGCAGGCAAGCGAGGCGCTGGAGATGGCGCGCGAGGGCATCGCGTGGGTGCGGACGCGCCACGAGCGCCCGCTGCTCGCCGATCTCGAGTGTCTGGCAGGGCAGGCGTTGCACGCGGCGGGCGACGTCGCGGGGGCGCGGGCCGCCTTCGCCGCGGGCGCGGCCAGCGCGCGCGAGATCGGCGCCGACATGCTGTCGCTGCGCGTCGCCGTCGCCTGGGCGACGCTCGAGTACGACGAGGGCGATCTCGTCGAGGCGCGCGCCTTGCTGGTGCCGGCGCTCGATCGCCTGCGCGAGGGCGCGGACACGATCGACGTCATCGACGGGCGCGCGCTCCTGGCGCGGCTCGAGGACAGGAGCTCACGACCGTGACATGCACGACGCTCGACAAGCAGGCACTGGAGGACATCCTCGCCGGCGCCACGTTCCTCGGCTCGGGCGGCGGCGGCCCGCGCATCGTCGGCCAGATGATCATCGACAGCCTGGTGAAGGCCGGCACGATGCCGTCGCTGGTCGCGCTCGACGACCTCGATGATGGCGCGTACGGGGCGATGAGCGCGTTCGCGGGCTCGCCGGACGACGCGTCGAGCGATACGTTCGACTGGTCGCCGGCGACCAAGGCGTTCCAGGCGCTGGCGGCGTGGGCGACGAGCGCGGGCAAGCCGCCGCTCTCGTACGTCATGCCGGTCGAGCTCGGCGGCGGCAACAGCTTCATCCCGCTCGCCGTGGCCGCGAGCCTGTCGCCGCCCATCCCCGTGGCCGACGCCGCCGGCGCGCGCCGCGCGGTGCCCAGCCTGGCCGAGACCACGTTCGCGGAGGCCGAGGTCGCGATCTCGCCGATGGTGCTGGCGTCGCCCACCGACGAGATGAGCGTGACCGTCTCGAGCGCGACGGTCGCCGACAACGTCCTGCGCGCGGTGGTCGGCGGCGCGCAGGGCTTCGGCAACGAGGCCGGCGTGGCGGCGTGGATGATGAGCGGCGCCACGGCGCGCGCGAGCTCGATCGCGGGCGCGACGACGTACGCGCAGGGCCTGGGCGCGGCGATCCGCACCGCGCCCGCCGACGGCAAGGTCGGCGCCGCGCTGGGCTACACCGGCGGCTTCCTCCTCTGCCGCGGCACGATCGCCTCGGTCGTCGCCTCGACCTCGGGCGGCTTCGATCACACGGTCGTCGAGATCAAGGCCGACGACGGCACGATCGTGCGCGTCTTCAGCCAGAACGAGAACCTCATCGCCTACGCCTCGACGCGCCCGTCCCCCCTGTGCCTCGCGCCCGATCTCCTCTGCTACATCACCGAGACCGGCACCTGCTTCTCCAACGCCGACGCCGAGCTCGCGCCCGGCACGCGCATGGCCCTCATCGGCGTCCCCGCGCCCGCCGCCATGCGCACGCCCTACTTCATCACCCAGTTCCTCCAGGATCTCACCGCCCTCGGCTACGGCGGCCCCTGGTTCCCCGTCGAAGCGGGGACGCACCAGCGGTGAGCTGACGGGTTCGCCTGTCGGTCGGCGACACCCGCGCCCTGTCAGCGCGCGGGTCCCCGGTAGTCGGCGAGCGGGGCGAGCACCTGCGCGTTGAAGTCGCCGACCGCGCGCCGCTCGGCGCGCGCCGCGAACGCGGCCCACCGGTCGCCGCGGAGCGTGCGCGGCATCAGCTCCCGGTAGGTGGCGCGCAGGAGCTCGTCGAGCGCGTCCCGGACGGTCTGGCGGTGGTGCTCGGGCCGGCGCAGCGTCTGCTTCAGGTGCCGCCCCGGTCCGGTCAGCTCGACGGCGAGGCCGTGCTCGACGCGTCGCTCTTCGATCTCGCGGGTCCTGGGCGAGGAGGGACCCTGGATCCGCCGCTCGAGCTGCGCCCGCACCGCGTCGAACTGGCGCTTCATCGTCGCGCCCTCGCGGCAGGTGCCGGGGACCTCGACCCAGGTCGAGGTTTGCCGGGTGACCAGCGCGCGCCGGCCGCCCTCACCGGTCACCGGGTCGAGCACGTACTCCTGCTCGGTGCGGTAGCTGGTCTGCAGCGAGGGCCGCGTCTCGGAGCACCTCCAGACCCGCGGGCCGAGCTCGAGCAGCTGGAGCTGCAGCTCCTCCACCGTCGCCTCCTCCTCGACCACCGTGCGCCGGGTCACCGAGACGATCTCTCGGGGGTAACCGACGCGGAGGACGTACGGCGTGATGCCCACCCGCGCGAGGAAGCGGGCGAAGCTGGGCAGGTCACCCGCGGTGATGCGGCCGCCGGCGGCGAGCGGACCGAGATCCCAGGAGGTCTCGCCACCCTGGTGCACCATCACCAGGGGGACGTGCTCGAGGGTGTAGCTGGCGAGGAACTGGGTGCGCGGATCGGCCGTCAACGCCTGCTCGAGCGTGACGTCGGGCGCGCGGCTCATGTTCCGCCACACCGCGGCATACGCGGCGGCCTCGGCGTGCGCCCCCGCCGCGACGTGCGCCTGCCACTGGAGCTCGAGGCGGTTGGCGTAACCGTCGAGCGCCGCATCGAGCCGGGCCAGCGCGGCCTCCAGCTCGGGCGGCGGCAGGTCGGGCCACCGCCGGAGCGAGGCGGCGACGTCCGCCGCGTCCTGGGCCCGGAACGTGGTCCACACGATGTCCGCCCCGGTCTCGACGGCGGCGGTGAGCCGGCTCAGGCGCGCGCCGCGCTCGTGAGGGCGCTGCGCCGCGCCGCACGCGACCCCGACCAGCGCGACGACGAGCCATGCACGCATCCTCGCGAGCGTCGCACGCGGGGCGGCCGCAGGCAACGGAGCCCGCGCGTCGGCGCGATCGTCGGCGCCCTCCGCGCCGCGTTTGACGCGACGAGCGTGGCTCGCATAGGCTCTCGTCGTGCGCCGCTGGAGCACGACGGTGTTGATCGCCGGCGCCCTGTTCATGGGCTGCGCTTCGACCCGGGACATGCGGCTCCGTGATCTCCGCGAGGGTCTGGTCGAGCGATGGAAGACGTCGACGAGCCCCGAGTCCCGCTTCTTCCTGGTTCGCGCCGCCCGCCTGCGCAGCGAGCTCAACGCCCGCGAACTCCCGGCCGCGCTCGCGACGGCGTCCGACGAGAGACGCGCGTTCATCGACACCTACTACGATCTCCTCGCCGAGTGGATCGTCCAGCTCAGCGTCGAGATGGACAGGGCGTGGAACGACGGGCGCTACGCGACCGCCGCGACCTACGCCGAGATGTATCTCCTCTTCGAGGGGAGCCACAGGTCGCGCGCCATCGTGATCGAGGATCACCTTCTGCCGCCCGCGAAGGGTACGCGCGCCGATATCGCGCGGCACATCATCGCTCGATACGAGCGGATGTTCCCCGTCTTTCGATGGGCGGATGATGCGCCGGTTCTACCCCCCGACATCGCTGGAGCGATCAAGGCGCGCTGGCGCCCGAGGAGCGGATATCGGCGCAACTTCGTCTATCGTGATCGCGACGCGACGACAGCTGGATCGGTGCTGTCGGGCGCTCCGGTCATCACGGTATCGGCCGGCGCTTACCTGAAAGACAAGCTCGTGTCCGAGGCCCTCCCTCCGTCGGCCAGCGAGGTCGCGCGGTACGAGCGCGAGATGGAAGCGATCTCGGCCAGGGTCACGCCACAGATCGAGTGGGCGCGCACGCGCCTCAACAGCCTGCGCTCCTGTACGACGACACCGGTCGTGGAGATCGTTCGCGAGAACTACGCTCATCGCGACAGATACGGAACGATGAGGCGCGTGATCCTGCCGGGTGACGCGACCCATATCGAGAAGACGACGACTCGCTTCGGGGGCGACACGGTGTGCACGTATGCCGATCCCGCGCGCGCGAGATCCCTCGAGCTCGAGATTCGCGCGCTCGAGTCGGAGCGCCCGGCCGGCTACGAGATCCAGCGGGTCTTGGTCGTCGATCCAAGACGCAGCACCGGGACATTCGCCGTGACAGTGAAGATGGGTGAAGCGTCGTGGCACGAGTCCTTCTCGTCCGTGGTTTACGGCGCCTCGGAAGAACGAGAGAAGAAGTTCGCGCGCGAGGTTGTGAAGTCGTTCAAGAAGGCAATCAAGAAGCTCGCCGATCAGATCGAGCCGCCGTGGTTGCCCGAGCTCGCGCCCGGCGTATCGCCAGAGGATCGCGAGCGCGAGATCCGGTTGTTCCGGCGCAGCTTCGATCTCGATGAGACGGGAGAAGAGCTGACGTACAGCGGACGAGACATCCAGACGTTGGTCGAGCTCGGGAGGCTGCTGCCCGAGTGAAACTCGACGGTCGCCCGCAACAGCAGGCCCCAAGAAGCCGTCCGCGACACGCCGACGCTCAGCGCACGCACCGCACGCGGAGCGGCTGGCTGCGCAGCCAGCCGTGGACGAACGCACCGTGGCCGAAGTCGACGTACCAGGCGCCGGGGTCGATGCTGTCGGTGTAGTTGGTCGCGCTCCAGTGGGCTTGCCGACACGAACCGCGCAGGCCGGGCGCCCACAGGCACACCGGCTCGTCGTTGATGATCGTGGTCGCGCACTGGTTGCAGCCCTCCATGCACGCGCGCACCGTGCAGCCCGGATCGGTCGCGCGGCAGGCGCCGCCGAGCTCGGTGTTGGGACATCCCCGGATCAGCGAGCGCAGCTCCTGCACCCGCGGCAGGCGCCAGCCGCCGCCGGCGACGGTGAGCGCCTCGCAGTAGGCCACGGCGTCGGCCCAGGTTCGCGCGCTGTCGTCGGGTGGGCTCTGCCACGTGAGCCCCGTCGACGGATCGACGCAGGTCGCGTCGTCGCAGGTCAAGCCGGTCGAGGCGGGCGCCGCGTCGATGGCGGGCGCGGGACCGGTCGGGGTCCCGCGCGCGTCGACGAGCCCCGGCGGCTCCGCTCCCGGGGCGTCGCGTGTCGCCGGCTCGTCCGAGGCGACCGCGCAACCGAGGAGCCAGGAGGCGAGCGGGAGCAAGGCGTGTCGGTGCATGGGCGCAGCCTGCGCCACGCGCGCCGATAAGGACCTTATGTCCGCCAGCGTCGGTCGATATCGAATCGACATCACCGCGAGCCGCGCCGGTGGATTCCGCGCACCCGGCGGTCGTACGCTCGGGGGCGCGCGGCTCCTCCCTCCGCGCGAGGTCTCGCATGTCTGGCCCCGTTCGCGGCGGTTCCCCCTTCATCGGACGCAGGCGCGAGCTGCGCCAGATCTCCGACGCGTGGGCCGGCGGAGAGCGGCTGGTGACGCTGCTCGGGCCCGGCGGCGCCGGCAAGACCCGGCTCGCGCTCGAGGTCGCGCGCGGCGAGGATGGCGCGCGGGTCTGCCACCTCGAGGAGGCCGAGACGATCGACGATCTGCTGGCCGCGGTCGGCGACGTCCTCGAGCTGGGCGTGGTGGTCGGCGCCACCTCGGTCGCGATCGAGCGGATCGGCCGGGCCCTGGCGCGTGGTGCGCCGCTGCTCGTGCTCGACGGGCTCGAGCGCCTCGCCGGCCACGCCGCGCCCGCGCTGCGCCGCTGGCTCGCGCGAGCGCCCGAGCTGCGCTGCCTGGTCACGTCGCGCCGCGCGCTCGGGCTCGGCGAGGAGGTGCGGATCGAGCTCCCGCCGCTGTCCGACGACGACGGGGCGGCGCTGTTCGTCGCCCAGGCGAGGCGCGCCCGACCCGGCTGGGCGCCCGACCCGGCCGAGGCCGCGACGATCCGCGCCATCGTCCGGAGCCTCGACGGGATCCCGCTCGCGATCAAGCTGTGCGCGGCCCGCGCGACCGTGCTGTCGCCGGCGGAGCTGCGGGATCGCCTGGCGCACCGGTTCGAGCTGCTCGCCGCCGGCCCCGACGATGCGGTGAGCCGGCACCGCAGCCTGCAGGCGGCGCTCGATGGCTCGTGGGCGCTGCTGGCGCCGAACGAGCGCGACGCGCTGGCCCGCTGCGCGGTGCTGCGCGGTGGCTTCGACGTCGCGGCCGCCGAGGCGGTGATCGCGGCGCCGCGAGCGCTCGACCTCCTGCAGGCCCTGCGCGCGCACTCGCTGGTCCGCGCGCTCGACGCGGCCCCGGGGGCGCCGGCTCGATTCGCGCTGTACGAGACGATCCGCGCGTACGCCGCGGAGCGTCTCGACGAGCTCGGCGCGCGCGACGACGCCGAGGCCCGCGCCGCCGCCCACGTCCGCCGGATCGCCGCCGGCCCTGGCGGCCTCGCGCTCGTGCGCGAGCAGCGCGAGCACCTGCTGTTCGCGATCGAGCGGTCGCTCCACGACGATCCGGCGGCCGCCGCCGGGCTGCTCCTCGCCGTGCACGACGCGCTCGCCGTCGGGGAGCGCCACCCGCGTCATCTCGCGCTCCTGACCGCGGCGATCGACGCGACCCGCGCCGAGCCGCCGCGGCTGGCGCGGCTGTGGGTCGCACGGGCCGACATCCTGCTGCGCGCCGGCCGGTCCCGCGACGCCGAGCGCGACGCGACCTCGGCGCGCGCGGCCGTCCCTGGCGATCCCGAGATCGAGATCGACGCCCTCCGGCTGATCGGCGATATCCGGCGGGCCCGCGGCGACGGCGCTGCGGCCAGCGCCTGCCTCGAGGCGGCGCTGGCCGGCGCCCGCCGGATCGGCGACCGCCGGCGCGAGGGGCTGGTCCGCATCGCGCTCACGGGGCTGCGCTTCGCGCACCGCCGCTTCGACGACGTCGATGACGAGGCGCGCGCCGCCCACGCGATCTGGGTCGAGCTGGGCGACGTCGCCCAGCAGGCCGCCGCCCTCAAGGCTCGCGGCGTGGTCCTGCTCGAGCTCGATCGCCTCGCCGAGGCGCGCGCGCTGCTCGCCGAGGCGGCGGCGGCGTTCCGCGCGGCCGGCCATCGCCAGGGCGAGGGCCGCGTGGTGCTCGCGCTGGCGTCGGTGGCCTGGGCCGAGGGCCGCATCGACGATGCGGTCGCGTGCGCGCGGCAGGCGGTGGCGCTCCACGAGGCGCAAGAGGCGCACCCGTGGCTCGAGATGGACCTCGGGTTGCTCGCGCTGATCGAGGTGATGCGAGGGCGCGCCGAGGAGGCGCTCGCCCACGCACGCCGCGCGGCCGCCACGATGGGCTCGAGCGAGTTCGTCCGGATCCGCGCCTTCGTCCTGGCGGCGGTCGGCACCGCCGAGGCCGCGTGCGGTCAGCTCGGCGCGGCCGAGGCGTCGTTCGCGGCCGCGCGCGCGGCGGTCGCCGGGCTCGAGCCCGCGGTCACGCAGTTCGTCGACGTGACCGAGGCGCTCGTCGAGATCGCCCAGGTCGCGCGCGCGCGCGCAGCCGGATCCCCGGCGCTCGGTGAGCGTGCCCTCGCGGCCGCGCGCGCGCGCCTCGCCCGCCTCGAACCCGAGGTGCTGCGGACCTCGCACGACGTCCGCGCCGCGGTGCGCCTGGTCCGCGCCGCGCTCGCCGGACTCGACGGCGACGCGTCGCTGGTCGCCGCGACGGCCGCGAGCGCGACGTCGCGGCTGCGGATCGGCGCCGGCGGTCGCTGGTTCTCGCCGCCGGGCGGAGGGCGGACGTCCGTCGACCGCCGCGCCTGGGCCCGCGTGCTCGGGGCGCTGGCCCGCCAGCGCGTCGACCACCCCGGTGAGGGCCTCACCACCGACCAGCTGTTCGCCGCCGGCTGGCCCGACGAGCGGGCGCTGCAGCACGCGGCGCGGAACCGTGTGTGGGTCGCGCTCGCCGGCCTGCGTGCGCTCGGCCTCGACGCGCTGATCCACCGGCGCGGGGGACGCTACGTCCTCGATCCGGGCGTCGAGATCGAGGTCGAGCGCTGAGACGGAGACGAACACGTATACTCGGTCCGCGTGGATGATCTGACGCACGACCCTCGCGCATCGCCGGCGACCCGCGCGAGCCCGCTCGCGCTCGTGTTCTGGCTGGAGGAGGGACCGCGCATCGAGCGGCTCGGCGACGAGCCGGTCGTCATCGGGCGCGCAGCGCCGGCGGATCTGGTGGTGGCGGAGGCGACGCTGTCGCGCGAGCACGCGCGCGTGCAGCCGTTCCTGGGAGGCGTGCGCGTCGACGACCTCGACTCCAAGAACGGTCTCCACGTGCACGGGCGCCGGGTCGCGTCGGCCGAGCTGTTTCCGGGCGACACCTGCGAGCTCGGGGACCTCCGCGTGTCGGTGACCTCGCTGTCGCGCGCCGTCACCGCCGACCGCGCGGTGCGGTCACCCGATCCGCTCGATCGGCTCGACCAGGAGCTCGCGGCCGCGCGCACGCTCGGACGCCCCCTCGCGATCGCGCTCGTCGATCCGGGGGCGCGCGTCGTCGACGTCCGCGCCGCGTTGACGAGGGCGTTGCGACCGGTCGACGTGGTCGGGACCTACGCAGGTTCGCTGTTGCTGGTGGTCGTCGCGCAAGGTGACGCCGGCACCGCGACACGTCTGGTCCAGGGCGCGCTCGGCGGGGACGCGCGCGCCGGGGTCGCGGCGTGCCCGCCGGTCGAAGCCGACGCGCACGCCCTCCTCGCCGCCGCGAAGGACGTGCTCGTCGCGGCGGGGCCGGGCTGCGTCGGGGTCGCGGCGCCCCGTGCCGCGCCCCCGTCCGAGCTGGCCACCGCGAGCCCGGCGATGCGCGCGCTCGCCACCGAGCTGCAGCGCTGGGCTCCATCCGCGCTACCGGTGCTCGTTCGCGGCGAGACCGGCACCGGCAAGGAAGTCGTCGGCCGTGAGGTCCACCGCGCGAGCGGCCGGAGCGGGCCGTTCCGCCCGATCGCCTGCGGGGCGATCGGGGAGACATCGATCGAGGCCGTGCTCGAAGCGATGTTCGCGGAGGCGGCCGGCGGGACGGTGTTCCTCGACGAGCTCGGCGAGCTGTCGCCCACGGCGCAGGCGGCGCTACTCCGCGTGCTCGACCGCGCCGCGGCGCACGATGCGCGCATCGTCTCCGCCACGCGCCACGATCTCGACGAGATGGTCGCGGCCGGGACGTTCCGCGACGACCTGCTCTATCGCCTCAACCCACTCTCGGTGACGCTGCCACCGCTGCGCGAGCGTCCGGACGATCTGCTCGTGCTCGCCGACCGCTTCCTGCGGGCGGCGTGCGCGACCGCCGGCAAGGAGCTCCTCGCGATCGATGGCCCCGCGATCCAGGTGCTGCTCGATCACGCGTGGCCGGGCAACGTCCGCGAGCTCCGCAACACGGTGGAGCGCGCCGTGCTCGTCGCGACCGAGCGGACCCTCCGCGTCGCCGATCTCCCGGCGCAGCTCCGGGCGACGGCCGCCGTCCGCGATGACGCCTCCGCTGCAGAACCCGACCTCCCCGACGCGCCGGACGCCGCGAGCGCCGATGCCGACGCGGATGGCGACGCGCATGGCCCCGTCGACGCCTCGGACACCGGTACAGGTGCGCTGCGCGATCGCCTGCGGGAGCTCGAGATTCGCCTCATCGTGCGCGCGCTCGAGCAGGCCAAGGGCAACCAGGGGCTCGCGGCCAAGATCCTGGGCCTGCCGAAACGCACGCTCGTCTACAAGCTCGCCCGGTTCGGGCTGCGCCGCGTCGGTCGCTACGAGCTGAGTGACTGACGTCAGCGGAGGGCGCCGAGCGCGGCGCGCGCGGCCGCGGCGTCGGCGGGACGACCGAGCGACGCGGCGGCGTCCGCGCTCCACGTCAGGCATGGCCGCGCGAAGACGGTCCATGACCAGTCGAGCACCCGCGGCCGGATGACCTCGGCGCACGCTGCATGGGTGCGGGCCGCGTCGCCGAGCGCACGCCACGCCGACGCCGCGAGGTAGTGCTCGTGCAGCATGAACCGTCCGTCGATCGATCGCCCCGCGGCGCGCTCGAAGGCGAAGCCGGCTGCCGCCAGCTCGCCGCGCCGCATCGCGCCGAAGCCGGTCGCGAGCTCGCGGGCCTCCTCGAACGGCGACGTCCGGGCCGCGTCGAGAAAGGCGCCGTCGCCGCGCTGCGCCGCGGCGAGGACCTCGACCACCGCCGCGCGCACGTCGGCCTCGCGCACCTGCGCGAACGCGTCGAGGATCGCCGCCTGGTGTCCGTCGGCGGGTAGGGCGAGCTCGACGGCGAGATACCGCAGCCAGAGCACGGCGCTCGTGCCGTGCGCGATCATGCGCGCCCGCGCCGTATCGCGGAGCTCGCGCACGGTCGCCGCGGGCGCGCCGGTGACGAGGGCGACCCCGAGCTGCGCGAGCGCCACGGCCTCGAGGCGATCGCCGGCCATGGGGAGCGCCTGGAGTGCCGTCCGCAGGGCGGTCGCATCGAAGTGCATCCCGTGGATCAGGGCGAGCAGCTCGGCGTGATGATACGCGGCCGCGCCGAGCGCGGACGCATCGGTCGCCGGCAGCGTGCGCGTCGAGCGGCGCGCGACCGCAGCGCGCGTGCGCAGGAACGCGCGGTCGGGGTACTCCACGGTGTCCGCGCGCTCGAGGCAGTGCCCGATCTCGGTCTCGTCGCCGTGCGAGAACGTCCACGCGCAGCTGTGGTCGAGCCCGAGCTGGAAGCGCGGTGCGAGGCTCACGAGGTGCGCGTACTGCGCGGCGGCCTCGTGGCCACGCCCGGCGTGCCAGAGCGCCTCGAAGAGGCCGTAGCGCAGATCGCGGTCGGTCGGGAAGAGCGCGGCGGCGCCGCGGAAGTGCTCGGTGGCCGCCACGAGCTCCTGGCCGACGAGCAAGACGAGGCCATCGAGGAACGCTCGCCGAGCCGGCGACGTCGCGCCGCCGCGCGCAGCGCGAGCGTGAGCGAGCACGCGATCGTCGCGGCGACCGCGCCACCAGCGGATGACGGCCGCGACGTAGTGGGCCTCCGCCCAGTCGGGGCTCGCGGCGAGCGCCCGCTCGATGAGCGGCTCGGCCTCGTCGAGCGCGTGACGATCGAGCGCCGAGACCGCCAGCGCGAGCTCGACCTCGCCGGGACGCACGGTCATGGCGGCCGACGGATCGATGCGGAGCAGCTCGCGGGCCAGGCGGCGCGCGACGGTCGGCACGTCTGACGCCCTGGCGTCGGCCTCGGCGCGGCCGAGCTCGATCGTGGGATCGTCGAGGGACCGCAGCCGGAGCACGAGGTGCACGCCGCTCGTCCGACGGTCCGCGCTGGCTTCGAGCGCGACGCGCGCGCCGAGCTCCCGCGCCGTCGCGTCCCACACCTCGGGCGGCTGCGCGCCTTCGATCACCGCGCGCAGCCGGTAGTAGTCGACGACCTCGAGGCCGCTCGCGCTCGCCAGGTCGAGACCGATGAGGTAAGGCACGCCGGCCGTCGCGAACGCGAGCGCCGGATCCCCCGTGCGATCGACGAGCGGCAGGAGCGCGACCGACCCCGCGATCGCGGGTGCGGCGGGGCGGCCGGGGCGGAGGGGTGCGGCGATGAACCAGGTGGCGGCGACCGCGAGCGCGATCGCGGCGCCGGCCGGCGCCGCCCACCGGCGCCGCCGACGCCGCGGCGTCGGCGCGAGGAGCGCGCGGAGCTCCGCGGCGCTCTGCGGTCGCTGCGCCGGCTCGCGCTCGAGCGCGCGGAGGATCGCGACCTCGAGCGCACGATCGCGCAGCGTGGCGCGCAGCGCCGCCTCGCGTGCGGCGGGATCGACCACGTGCCGCGCCAGCTGCCCCGTCGCGCAGCGGAACAGCGTCGCGCCCAGCGCGTACAGATCGGTGCGCACGTCGAAGGCGCCCTCGAAGCACTCCGGCGCCATGTACGCCGGCGTGCCGGCCACGTGGCGCTCCCTCGCCTCCGCGAGCCGCGCCACACCGAAGTCAGCGAGCCGCACCGTGCCCTCCTCGTCGAGGAGCACGTTGGCCGGCTTGATGTCGCAGTGGAGCACGCCGGCGCGGTGGGCCGCCTCGAGCGCGCCGAGGAGCTGGACGGCGATCCGCCGGATCTCGGCGGGCGCGAGCTCTCCGCGCGCGAGCCGACCCTCGAGCGACTCGCCGCTCACGAGCTCCATCACGATGCAACCCGCGGCGACGTCGACCTCGAGCACGCGCACGATGTTCGGGTGCGAGAGGCGGGCGATCGTTCGCGCTTCCTCGAGGAGCTGGGTCCGGGCCACGGGATCACGGCTGCGCGCGCCGGCCAGCACCTTCACCGCGACGTCGCGTCGGAGCACGGTGTCGAACGCCGCCATCACGGTGCCCATCCCGCCGCGCCCGAGCTCGCGCCGGGCCTCGAAGCGCGGCGGAAGCGCGGGCGCGTCGGCGGCGTTCGGCGACGCGACGCCAGGCTGATCGGCGCGTGGAGCAGCGGTGGCGGTCTCCTCCGCCGGCGATCCGGCAGCGGCCGTGCCGGCCTCGGGAGCGCCGCGCGGTTTCACGCCCGCGAGCGTACCAGCGCCGGCGACGCGCCGCGCGTCGAGCGCAAGATCTTGCGTCGACGCCGGGCGATCGTTGCGCTCCAGCGCAACATCTTGCGTCGTCGCGCGCGCGCCGTCGATCGTCGTCGATCTTTTCGGCGCGCGCGACGTCACAACGATCCGCGCCGCGCTCCACCGCGCGTCGCGGTCGACCGTGCCACGAGCCGGTGACCGACGAGCCCATCTCTCTCACTGCAGGAGTCATGTTCATGTCCACGCATCGAATCATCGCCGCCACGGTCGCCGCCCTCACCGCAACGTTCGCGTTGCCCGCGTGCAAGAAGAAGAGCGCGCCCGGTAACGAAGCCGCGGCGAACGCGGCCTCGGTCAAGGAAGGCGCGGCGCCCGGCACCGCCGAGGACGCCGAGCTCGCCGCCGACGACGCGCTGTCGGACAAGCTCGGGCACTACATCGAGTGCATCAACAACGTCGATCCCTTCGTCGCCGAGAGCCACGCGCTCTACGTCAAGCGCATCGACGAGGATGTCATCGTCGCCGCGCGCACGCCCTCCGTGCGCTCGAACGGGCCGCTTCTGCCGGCTTGCTTCACGGCGATCGAGACGGCCGCCGCGGCCGAGCCCGAGCGGCCCGAGCTCGAGCGCGCCGCGACCTCGTACNNCTCGTACCGCGCCGCGCTCGAGCAGCTCGAGCCGCTGCTGATCGAGGCGAGCCGCTACTACTCGCAGGGCGACTACAAGGATGACGACGTCGCCCGCGGCAACGAGCTGCACCCCAAGATCATGGCCGGCTACCAGGCGGTCTTCTCGAGCGGCAAGGCGCTGCGCGACGCCGTCGACCACGAGAATCGCGCGCTCCTCGCGCGTGGCCTGGCCCGGATCGAGAAGGAGGAGGGCAAGTCACTCCGCTACCACACCCGGCGCGTGATGACCGAGGCCGAAGGCGCGCTCACGCTCGCGCTCGATCCCGCGACCGATCCGGTCAAGCTCCGCGACGCGATCGAGGCCTACAAGACGCTCTACGCCGAGTTCCTCGACCGCAAGGCCAAGCACCCCGAGGAGGCGGAGCGCGGCGGCGGCCTGGTCGCGTTCGTCGCGCACGGCGATCTGCTCCTCGGCGGCTTCAAGGAGATGCAGCGCATCGCCGACGCCAAGATCGCGGGCAAGCCCTTCGAGCTCGAGGACCTGCGGCGCACGCAGCTGCTCAAGTTCTACAACTCGCTGGTCGAGGACTCGAACGACCTGGAGTGGAAGCCGGCGCCGTGACGCGAGTGCGCGAACCGCAACCATCCACCCGAGAAAGCAGAGCTCCGATGAACCCTCACGACTCGCACCTCGTGCTCGCGCTGGCCGGTGTCGCCGGCCTCCTCCTCGCGCTCGACGGCGGACACGCCTCGGCGCAACCCGCTGCCCCCAGGCCCTTCACCGACAACGACGAAGGCAGCATGGGCCCGCTGCAAGACGCCCACGAAGGCAAGGTGATCTTCTCGCACGCGATCATCGACAAGAAGGCCAAGACGGCGCCGCTCGTCACCGAGACCACGCTCGATCGACCGCTCTTCGTGCGGGCGTACCTGGCCGAGACGCCGGCGCGAACGTTCCACGAGAACCAGCAGGAGTGCCCGTGGGACACGCGGCGGCTCCTGCGGTTCTATGCCAGGCTGCAGGGCGCGAAGAGCGGCGTCTACCTCTACACCATGCCGCTCGGCGACAAGACCTTCGGCGTGCTGCGCAGCAAGACCATCACCGAGTTCAGCGCCAACGGAGCGATCGTGTCGATCGTCCCCACCGCGCGCTTCGAGATGAACGGCGGCGAGAATCCCGCCATCTCGCCGTTCGTGGAGCTGGCCGCCGGGATGGGGCCGGGCGCGAACGTCGTCGAGGTCGAGCTCCAGGTCGGGTGCGAAGGCCAGCCCGGCGCCGACGGTAACGAATTCAACGTCGTATCGAAGGGTCAGATCACGTTCCGCGTGACGGCGCGCGACCTTTCGGCCTTCGCCAAGCGCGTCGGTCCGGTCGTGCGTCCGAGCATCGATGACGCCGCGGCCCGACGGATCAAGCCGAAGTACGCGAAGGCGCTCGGGCCCAAGGTCAAGATCCTCTCGTTCGCCGCCGATCGCACCGAGATCGACGCGACCGTGAGGAAGTCCACCGATCTGCGCGCCGTCCTCAGGAACGTCGACAAGACTTGCCGCTACGTCACTGGCAAGTGGATCGAGCCATACGCAGGTGCAGGCACGTACGGCCCCGGCCACATCGAAGGTCGCGGAGAGGTCCCGCTGCCCTGCCCGTAGCGCGCCGGTGCAGCCGAACCCTCGGCGATCTCGCAGGGCGACATCCTTCAGCATGCTGAACGGGTGCGCCGGCTGGCGCTCGCCTTGGGCGGCAACCCGGACGATGCGGACGAGCCGGCGCAGGAGACCGGGGAGGCGGCGCTGCGCCGGTCAGCCGACGACGATCGGCGCGCAGGTCGACACGCCGGCCCCGACCACCTTGAAGCCGAGCCCGGACCGCACGACGTCGACCGCGCCGGTCGCCGGATCGAGACGCAGCACCCGGTGCTGGATCGCGCCCGAGCCGCCGATCTGGACATCGGAGACGAACACGTAGAAGCGCCCGCCCCAGTGCGCGAACGCCCATCCGACCGGGATGCCGGCGAGCGGCGGCAGCGGCGCGCGCGTGACGAGCTGCGCGCTCGCCGGATCGAGGCGCGCGACGAAGCTGCCCTGCTGCCCCGGGTAATACGCCCACAGCTCGCCATTGCCCGTGCCGGTCAGCTCGGGCTGGAACTCGCCCCGGACCAGCGGGCCGCGCAGCTCGACCGCGGCGTGATCGCCGGTGAGACGCGCGAGGTTGCCCTGGCCAGGCGCCTCGACGGTGCCGCCGGCGATGAAGAGCTGCTCCTCGGTCGACCCGGGGTCGCTGACGAACCCCATCCCGAAGAGCTTGAACCCGCCGCGGCCGGGGACGAACGACGTCGGACGGCACGACGCGTCGGCCGTGCTCACCTCGAACAGCTCGCCGCTGGTGTAGAGCACCCACGCCGAGCCGTGGCGCCCGACCGCCATCGAGTACGGGCTCGCCGCCCCGCCGCCGCGCTCGGGCCACTCGGGTCCAGCCGGACAGTTCAGCCGACCGATCGACGTGAACGTGTGCGCGCCCATCGCCGGGTCGAAGCTCATCAGCTCGTCATCGCTGGTGACGACGTAGATCGTTCGCGCCGCGGCGCCGCAGTCGCCGCCGCAGGTGCCACCGCCACACCCGAGGTCACCGCAGTCCTCGAGCACGCCGCCGAGCGTGCCGTCGGCGGCGCAGGCGACCACGTCGCCGTCGGCGCAGATCCGCGGCGACCGCGGGTCGCAGTCGCGGCAGCCGAGGTCGGCGACGCACACGGCGGGCGCCGGGCACGTCTCGACGTCGACGAAGGCGCCGTCGACGCACGCCTGGTACGTGGCCCCGGCGCACCGTGAGACACCGCCGGCGCACGGCTCCGGATCGCTGTCGTCGTCGGATCCCGGGACAACGCTCGGGCCGCAAGCGACGACGAGCAACGAGGGGAGCAGGAGCCGTGCGCCGGCGAGTGTCATGGTCATCACCTCCGCCCACGACTCTCCTCCGCCGGCGCCGCGTAAGATCCTTATGTGTCGCGTGCGGCGCCGCCCTTGCCGAAGCCGGTCGGGCGTGCTCCGTGTCGGGTATGTCGAGAACCATCCTCTACGCCCTGGTGATGACGATCGCCGCCGCGTGCGGCGGGAAGTCCAGCCCCCCGACCGCGCCGGCGCCGGGCACCGACGAGCCCCACGCCGAGCGGCGCCAGCTCAGCGCCGACGAGTGCGAGGCCGAGGGCGGCACCGTCGTCGGTGACATCGGCGACGGTGCCACGCACCGGCCGGACTACCGCTGCCCCGACAACGGCGAGCCCCCGATCGGCAACGTCGTGGCCGACCCCGGAGCCCCGATGGCGATCGAGGGCGCGGTCTGCTGCCGGTGAGCGCACCACCGCGGGCGGCGTTCAGTCGTCGCGGTAGCCGAGCGGGCGGATGTCCGCGACCGATCTGTCGACGCCGGCGAGCCCTTCACGCAGATCGTGCCTGCAGTGTTCCTCGAGCTCGCCTCGGATGTCTGGGTGTCGCCCGGCGATCGCGCCCGCGCTCGACTCGCCCTCGAGCAGCGTCGGTTTCGCGCGCGTGAAAACCGCTCACGCGGAGAGCCGTGATAGGGGACGTCCTCGATCGACCGGCGCGCGTCGCGCCGGCGACGAGGAGCGAGGGAAGGAATGTCAGAGAACGATGGCGGTGACGGCTCCAGCGCGACCGACGGCCCCGTGCCCGCGCCCAGCCGGCGCGATCTGCTGAAGCTGGCCGGCGTCGCCGGCGCCGCGGCCGCAGCGGGACCGATCCTGCTCGGCGCGCGCAAGGCGCGGGCCTCGAACGTCGGCATCATCACGACCGCGATCGAGCGCGACGCGATCGTGATCGGCAGCGGTTTCGGTGGCGCGGTCACCGCGCTCCGCCTGACCGAGCACGGCGTCGACACGCTCTTGCTCGAGAAGGGCAAGCGCTGGGTACGCACCCCCGGCGTCGACACCTTCTCCCCGTACATCTACCCGGACGGCCGGAGCACCTGGCTCAGCCACACCACGGTGGTCCCGCTGGGCCCGCCGCTGCCGATCCCGCGCCGCACCGGCGTGCTCGAGGGGCACGACTTCGGCAACGTGACGGTGTTGACCGGCGCGGCCTACGGCGGCGGCTCCATCGTCTACGGCGGTCTGTACGTGAAGCCGCCCCGGCATCTGTTCGAGCGGGTGTTCCCCGCGCAGGTGCCCTACGCCGAGATGGAGCCGTACTACGAGCGGGTCGCCAGCAAGATCGGGATCAGCTCGATCCCCGAGGACGTGCTCGCCTCCGACTACCACACCCACTACCGGGTGATGGAGCAGCACTGCCGGCGCGCCGGCGTCGAGGTCGACCGCATCCGCTCGGGTACGGACTGGAACATCGTCCGCCAGGAGCTGGCCGGGACCATCGCGCCCTCGGTGATCCACGGCGAGGCGATCTACGGCGTCGAGAGCGGGGCCAAGAAGACCCTCGACGTCAGCTACCTCGCGGACGCCGAGGCCACCGGTCTGTTCGAGGCGCGGACCCTGCGCCAGGTGACCGACATCGCCCGCTCCGACGACGGCTCCTACCTGGTCTTCGTCGAGCGGATCGACGAGCGCGGCTGCGTCGAGGCCGAGGAGACCTACCGCTGCCAGTACCTGTTCCTCGCGGCGGGGTCGATCGGCACGAGCAAGCTCCTGGTCCGGGCCCGGGCGACCGGCCTCCTGCCGGACCTCGACGAGCAGGTCGGCAAGGGCTGGGGCAACAACGGCAACGTCTACGCGCTGCGCACGCTCATCCCCGAGTCGACGGGGCGCTGGCAGGGTGGCCCGCCGGCGTCGGCGATCAAGGACCACGACAACCCGATCGCGCCCTTGTACATCGAGCACCCGCAGCTGCCGCTCGGGCTCGATCTGCACTACCTGCTGTACTTCGGCATGGGCATCCACGGCACCCGCGGGCACTTCGAGTACGACCGCTGGACCGATCAGGTGCGGCTGCGCTGGCCGCGCTTCTTCAACGAACAGCAGACGATCAACCGGGCGATGCTCTACACCATGAGGCGCCTCAACCAGGCCAACGGTGGGATCACCAGCTCGCTCGTCGGCGGCCTCAAGGGCTATCGCGACGACGCCGTCTACCACCCGCTCGGCGGCGCCGTGCTCGGCCAGGCGTGTGACCACGTCGGCCGGGTCAAGCACCACGATCGCCTCTACGTCAACGACAGCGCGCTCGTCCCCGGGTTCACCGGCTGCGCCAACCCGGCCTTCACCGTCGCCGCGCTGGCCGAGCGAAACATCGCGCGCATCCTCGCCGAGGACCTGTAGCCGCGGGCCGGCGGGTGGCGTCGGGCGGTCCGATCACTCCTTCCGGTCGCCATACCCCGGAAGCCGCGCCGAGTACGTGACGCTCTTCACGACGGCGACCAGCTCGGCGATGCTGACGGGCTTCGCGACGTGCGCCTGGAAGCCGCTCGCGAGCGCACGCGTTCGATCCTCGCTGCGCGCGAACGCGGTGAGCGCGATCGCCGGCGTGGTCCCGCCGGAGGCGGCGGGTGACGCGCGGATGCGCTTGATGAGCGCGTAGCCATCCTCGTCGGGCATGCCGATGTCGGAGATGAGCACGTCCGGCGCCGCCGACTGGATCGCGGCGAAGGCCTCGGCCGCGGCGCGACAGACCGTCACGGTCGCCCCGTACTCCTCGAGAATCGCCGCGATCAGCTCGACGGCGTCACGTTCGTCGTCGACCACGACGATGCGCAGGCCGTCGAGACGCTCGGAGGCCGCGCCGGGATGCGCGACCGAGCTCGCGACCGAAGGGAACGGACGAGCACGTTCGTCCTTTCGGGCAAGCGCCCGCGGAAAGCGGACGACGAACGTCGCACCCAGGCCGGGTCCGGCGCTCTCGGCGCGCACCGTCCCACCGTGGAGCTCGACCAGGCTCTTGACGATCGACAGGCCGAGCCCGAGGCCGCCGTGCAACCTGGTGCTCGAGCCGTCGTGCTGACGGAATCGCTCGAACGCGTGCGGCAGGAACTCGGCCGAGATGCCCTGGCCCGTGTCGCTCACCGAGATCTCGATGCTCGAGTCGACGCGCTGCAGGACGACCTGGATGCGCCCGCCTTTCGGCGTGAACTTCATCGCGTTGCTGAGCAGGTTCCACACCACCTGCTGCAGTCGATCGGGGTCGCCGGAGATGGGGCCGGCCTGAGGGTCGAGCACCGCCTGGAGCCGGATCCCCTTGGCGTCAAGGGCCGGGCGGATCGCCTCCAACGCGGCCTCGATCGCCGTGATCGGATCGAGCTGGTGGACGTTGAGGCGCATCTTGCCGCTGACGATGCGCGAGACGTCGAGGAGATCGTCGATGAGCTGAACCTGCATGTGCGCGTTGCGCGCGATGACGTCGATCCCGTGCGCCTTGCGCGGTTCGTTCAGGGTTCCCGACCGGATGAGATCGACCCAGCCGATGATCGCGTTGAGGGGCGTGCGCAGCTCGTGGCTGAGCGCCGCCAGGAACTCGTCCTTCAACTGGTTCGCTTGTTCCGCCTCTCGGGCACGCTCTCGCAGCTCGGCCTGCGTGCGGCGGAGGGTCACCTCGGTCTCGCGCCGCCGGGTGACCTCGCTTCTCAGCTCCGCGATCGTCTGGCTGAGGAGGATGAACGGGCTCGCCGGATCGCGCAGATCGAGCCGGACCAGGAGCAGCGCTGGTGCATCCTCGGTTCTCGGCACCACCAGCGCACCCTTGGCGAGGTACACCGCGCTCCCCCCATCACGCCGCGGCAGGGTGAGGGCGCCCGGGATCGGCGTCGGCGATCGCGCCCACATGCGCAGGTACTCGCCCACGGCCTCGGGCGGATCCTTCACGACCTCGGTCAGCAGGCGCCCCGCCGCGGCGTCGCTCCCGCCGAGGAGCTCGCGCGCGGTCTGATTGGCGAACACGATCGTTCCGTCACGACTGACCAGGAGCGCTGCCGATGGCAACGCCCGGAGGATCGCGGCGATCGGCTCGGGAACCTTCACTCGCTGCGCACGTACTCGCGACCTTCGCCGGGGTGGCCGTCGGGCGAGCGCTGGAGGTACACCACGACCCGGCATCCCGGGTCGCCGTTCGCGATCGTCTTCTCGAGCACGACGCGACCGTACCCCGCGTTCTCGGAGGCGATGGTCCCGAAGACGTTCGAGGTCATCATGCAGAGCGACGGCCGACCGATGACCTTCTCGGCGAACGGACAGGCGGTGTTCTCGAAGACGATGCGATCGTCGGTCTGTTCGACGATCGAGAACTCGCCCTGGATGCGACGCTTGAGATCGACACAGACCTGTCCGATCTGCTCGGGGCTGAGCTGATCGACCTGGAGGGCCGCGCGGTACATCCGGTTGATCTCGTCGCCCATGCGCTGGCCCACGATCGTGACGAAGCCTTCCGCTTCCTGCAGCCCGACGATGTCCTGCAGCGTGCCCGCGAGATGTCGGATCAGCGCGCGCAGGAACACGTCACGCTCGAGCGGAACGTCGAGCAAGGGCAACCGGTTCCCCGGAGGTGACGCTGCTTGGGTCTGAACGCGTGGCATCGCGAGGTAAGGATACTGGGGCCGCGGCTCGTCGGCGAGCCCCCCCCCAGCCGACTCGCTCAGCGGGCGAATCCGCGCGGTGCGCGCGGCCGTCACAGATCCGCGCGCAACATCGCGGAGCGGATCGGCGGTGCCTCACCGCCGTGGCGGCGAGGGATCAGCCGGGCGGGCCGTCGCCGCGCGGCGACAGGGGCTCGAAGCGCGTGGATCGGCCTCGTGCGGGCGCAGCCGGCGCGAACGGAATCCTTGTCAGCTCCACGAACCTCCTCTACTGGTAGAGGATGCGCAGCGTCGCCCGTCGCCTCTCGCTCGCCGCGGTGTGGATGTTCGGCGCGTCGTGCGCGGGCCCGCCGGACCGCGTCCTCCCGATCGACTCTGGAGAATTCACCGAGTGGCAGAAGGTCGATCCGGCGGCCGTGGGCCTCGACGCCTCGATGCTCGCGCGGGCTCGCGGCTACGCGTTCCGCCCCGAGCACTACACGCAGTCGGTCGTGATCATCCGCGATGGATACCTCGCTGCGGAGTGGTACGCCGAAGGCTCCGGGCCCGAGTCGTTTGCGACCAGCTGGTCGGTGGGCAAGAGCTTTGCCGCGATCCTCGTCGGGATCGCGATCGACAACGGCGCGATCCCTCTCGTCGACGCACCGATGACGACGTTCGTTCCCGAGTGGAGCGGCACCGATCGCGCCGACATCACGCTGCGCGATGTCCTCGCGATGGCGTCGGGTCTCGACTGGAGCGAGGACTACTCGGACTTCAACTCCGATGTCGCGCGCATGGTCCTCGAGTCCGATCCGCTTGCCGTCGTGCTCGCGCAGCCCGTGGCGGTGCCGCGCGGCCAGCGCTGGTACTACTCGAGCGGCGACTCGATGCTCTTGTCTCGCGTGCTCGAGCGCGCGACCGGCAAGACCGCGGAGCAGCTCGCGCAGGAACAGCTCGCCAGACCGCTCTCGATGTCTCGCTTCGAGTGGTGGAAGGACGCGAGCAACAACACGTACACGTTCTGCTGCATCGACGCGACCGCGCGCGACTTCGCCAGGTTCGGGCAGCTGCTCTTGCAGCGCGGGTCGTGGGGCGGGCAGACGATCGTCTCGAGTGCCTGGATCGATGCCGCGACGTCTGCGCAGGCGCCGGGGAACCCTGGCTACGGTTACCAGTTCTGGACCAACCAGGCCACGGCGGTCGGCGGCAACTGGCCTTCGCTGCCGGAGAGCACGTACTTTGCCATCGGCGTCGACGAGCAGTACGTCGCGGTCATCCCGGAGCTCAACATGGTGGTCGTGCGCAACGGAAGATACGTCAAGCCAGATCGTCCACCGATCGCCGATCAGGGCCTGGCGATCGCCGGGCTCGTGCCGGACGGGCTGTTGCCGACGGGCTCCAACGCACCGGAAGACTCGTGGAGCGCTGACGAGCTGTTCCGGTTGATCCGTGCGTCGGCGATCGACTGATCTGGTCGTGACACGATGGTGACCCGCGCCGCCTTGTCCCGGCGGCACATGCGGTCCATCCTGCGCTTCCACAGGGGATGGAGGTCTGGATGCGGATGGATGGTTCATCGAGTGCGAGGCGGCGGTATGTGGGGGACCCACACGTGTTGCTGGTCGACCCCAACGGCGAGCGCAGGCGCGCGCTGGCGCGGTCGATGCGCGTGTCGGGACGTCGGGTCAGCGAGGCGTCGACCCCGCTCGAGGCGATCCACTGCATGGGCGCGCTCGCGCCTCCCCAGATGGTCGCGATCGCGGAGACCTGGCCGCTCGCCGTCGGCGAGGAGCTCCGCACCTACCTCCTCGCGGAGCACGGCGGGATCGACGTCGCGCGCATGACGTGGGGACGGACGCTTTGAGCGAGCACCCCGACGGCAAGAAGTCGGCGCTGCGCGCGATGGTGGCCGACGTGGAGCTGGCGATGGTCGACGTCACCTCGGCGCCCGCGCGCGAGGCCTGGCAACGCCTCGTCGTCGGCCTCGATCTCGGCCCCGAGCCGGCGGTCCGCGCCTGCCCGCACTGCGGGAAGCTCGGCATGCAGCACGCGACGCGCTGCGGGTTCTGCTGGAACGCGACGCCCTGATCGGCGGCGCGCCGCCGGCGCGGTCGACTTCAGGTGGTCTCGCCGCGGAGGACCTTGCGGCACCAGCGGTGGAGCAGGTTGCGCTTGCCGTCGGACATCTCGCGCGTGACCGGCATGTAGAGGGTCGAGTCCCAGGCCGACACGTCGGTGAGGAGGAGCAGCATCTGCGCGGCGGCCGAGCAGGCCTGCTTGTCGTTGAGGAGCAGGTGCTGATCCATCGTCGGGAAGACCTTGTAGTAGTAGCGGAGCACCTTGTCGTAGACGAGGTCCCAGGTGATCTGGTCGTCGGGGATGGCGTCGAGGTCGGCGTCGGAGGGAAGGACGCGCACGTGGACGAAGTAGAGCCAGGTCCACGCCGGCGAGAAGCCGTTGAGGTCGCCGGGCGGTGCCGCGCCGTCGGGCGTGAGCAAGAGGATGCACATGCCCGGCTCGACGCCGGTGACCGTGAGCGCGAGGTTCCCGCTGGCGTCGGTGAAGCCGCCCTGCGGTGAGACCGTGACGACGGGCTTCACCGGGTTGGCCGGGTCGGGCCCGGGGACGGGCAGGGTGAGCTTCTCGGGGATCGGGTGACTGCCGTCGGGCGCGGGCGTGAGGATCTCGAGCGAGCGGTACTGCAGGATCGTGACCGGCACCTGCGAGGCCGGCGCGTGGCCGCGATCGCGCACGTTGATCGTGATCGTCGCGCTCTGGCCGAGCGTCACGTAGGTGGCGCGATCGTCGCTCTCGGAGACCAGCGGTCGCTCGACGAGCAGCGGGTCGCTGGACGCGGTCGGCGCGACGAGCTGCAGCGTGCCGGTGGCGATCGTCGAGGCGAGGCCGGCGGGCACCGGCAGCTCGACGATGCCCGCGCCGGCGACGTACGACGCCTGATCGTACGGGACGGCGCCGATATCGTGCGCCGTGCCGCTCGCGTCGACGACCTGCAGCGTCGCCGCACCGACGTCGGCCTTGGAGATCACGGACGGCGACGGTGGCGGCGTCGGGGAGAGGTCGGTGGGATCCGGGTCCGCGCTCGGCGGGGGAGGGGGCGGCAGCACCGTGTCGCGGAACGCGGCCACCAGGTCGAGCACGACGGTCTTGCCGTCGGCGGTGACGGCGGCCGTCGCCGGCGCGAGCTCGTACGCGCCGACGAAGCGATCCGGCAACGGGTTCTGGAGCTGCGCCTTCGGGTTGAGCCGGCGGCCGGCCGGCACGTTGCCCCACTCTCCCGGCAGCCACGGCGCGATCGTGCCCATCACCACGCCCACCGACGCGTTGGTGACGGTCTTGCCGAGCGCGAACAGCTTGGCGAGCTGGGGATCGGTGTAGAGCCGGTTGAAGAAGTACGTCGCGAAGCGCACGACGAGCCCCTGGCCGGCCTGCGCCGCCGCCGCCAGCGCCGCCAGGGCCGGCGACGACGACGAGCCCGCGCCCGGCGCGAACGCCAGCGTGCCGTTCGGCAGCGGCAGCTGCCACGTCGCCGCGAAGCACGCGTCGGGGAACTCGGCCAGGTTGCGGAACTGATCGAGCCAGCGCGAGTGCGTGCGCGGGATCGCGACCTGATCGTTCGACTGGGCGGAGAACCCCACGGCGCCCGCCGCGCCCGTGCCGACGGTGAAGCTCGGGATGAACATCTGCGACGAGAAGTCGCTCGTCGGATCGCAGTCGACGATGATCGCCGGCGTCGCGCTGTCGCCCCACGCGTTGCCCGCGATCGCGACCGGCAGGCCGATCGCCGGATCGCCCGACGTGACCCGCCCGCCGTCCGGCGGGTCGTAGGCGGTGATGACCGTGTCGTTCCACACCACCGAGTTGTCGCCGTAGAAGTTCCAGTTGCCCTCGAGGGTCGGCATCAGCCCCTCGTGGATGATGCCCAGGTTGATGAGCACGAGCTGCTTCATCGCCAGCCGGAACTGGTCGTCGCTCATGGCCAGGAACTTGGGATAGAGCGTGCACTGCTGCGGCTCGATCACCAGGTCCCAGTTGTTGTTGTTCACCGTCGGCGTCGACACCGACATCTGACCGAAGAAGTGGAGCCGCGGACGATCGAGGACGCTCATGGTTGTCCTTTCGCGCCGGCTCGCTCGAAGACTCGCTCGGCCGCGTCGTCGTGGGCGCTACCCCGGGGCGCGCTTCGCGCGCGGCCCCACTCCTCGCGGCTGGCGCTCGGGTTCATCGCTTCGCCTCCCGCATCGACCACACGAAGTCGAGCGCCGAGTACTGATCGGGTCCCGGTCCGAACGGCGACGTCGGCGGCATGCCGACGAAGCCGCTCAGGTTGCCGGCCTCGAGCTGGAAGAAGTCGAGGCGTGGCTGCGCGCTCGTCGACACCGACGCGAGCGCGTGACACGTCATGCACGAGCTCGACTTCTGGAACCGGGTCTCGATCTGCGAGTTGGCGAGCAAGGTCGCCGCGCCGTCCACCACGTACTCCGTCTGCACGCCGTTCGCCTGGTAGTACGCCAGCGGCGTGCCGGCGAGCGCCTTCTGCATCGCGAGGTTCGTCGTCGCGACCGCCGGATCGATCGCGAAGTTCCAGGGCGCCCCGGTCGTCTCGCGGTTCTCGATCTGCTCGAACGTGATCCAGATCCAGTTGGGCAGCGCCTTCGAGATGATGTGCAGGCCGGTCAGCCCGACGGTGACCCGGGTGTTCGCCGGCGGCAGGATGGCCTCGGCGACGATGTAGTGATCGAGCCGGTCCTTGTCGGCGACGGGGTCGAGGATCTTCCACGACGCCTTCACCTCCATCGCCGACGCCGGGAACGCCACCGGCGCCGCCCCCGCCTGCCGCAACGCCGCTTGCCCGCTCCAGCCGTAGAGCGAGCGCGAGACCAGGTAGTCGAACGTGCCCTGGTTCATCGCGACCGTGTACGTGATCGGGTTGCCGTTCACGTCGACGAGCGTCGTCCCGTCGATCTCGCCGAGCGACAAGGTCGGCGGTCCGCTCGGTCCACCGTCGGCCCACGGCTGCGGCGCGGCGCCGCCGGCGAGGTAGACCTCGTGGACCTCCTTCCACGTCTGGAACACCGTCGGCGACGCGCCGAGCGTGCCGCCCGGATCGGGCACGCCGCGCTCGCCCGCCTTCGCCGGCCAGTTGACGTAGAGGAACATGATCCAGGCGAGGTAGCCGGGGTCGCGCTTGACCAGCTCGACGACCTGCGTAGGCGCGGTGGCGGTCGAGACGACCTGCTCGAACGTCGGCGCCGCCATCGCGGCGTCGACACCGCTGTCCGACGAGCCCGTGCCCGTGCCCGTGCCCGTGCCCGATCCACTGGCGTTTCCTTGCGTTTCCTTCTTCCCGCCGCACGCCGCCGCGCACAGAACCGCGCTCAGCGCGACCACGGCCCGTCGGCCCCCTGGCTGGTGCATGTGCGAACCCTAGGTGGCGGGGGTGCGTCGCGACAACCGCGTTTCGGTAAAATCGATCACTCCCGGCGGAATCACTGGTCCGACCTGCAAGGCGCCGATCTCGCACGCCTTTCCTTACTAGACTGACGTGTCAGTCCATGCTTAGACTGACGCGTCAGTACAGTCCTGGCCAAGGATCCCGAATGAGCACTTCACAGAAACTGATCATCGGCGTCGACGTCGGCTCGACCACCGTCAAGCTCTGCGTCGTCCATCCCGAGACGCTCGAGATCCTCTGGAGCAAGTACGAGCGTCACGAGACGCGCCAGCCGGAGAAGACGCTCGAGATGCTCGAGCTGATCAAGGCGGCCTTCCCCGACGTCAAGGACAAGGACTTCCGCCTGTTCATCACCGGCTCGGGCGGCGGCCCGATCGCGCCGCAGCTCGGCGCCAAGTTCGTGCAGGAGGTGAACGCGGTGACGATGGCGGTGGAGAAGATGCACCCCGACGTCGGCAGCGTGATCGAGCTCGGCGGCCAGGACGCCAAGATCATCATGTTCAAGAAGAACGAGGAGACGGGCGACAAGACCGCCCAGACCTCGATGAACGACAAGTGCGCGTCGGGCACCGGCGCCACGATCGACAAGTGCGTGCTCAAGGTCGCGATGCCGCGCGAGGAGGTCCCCAACCTCGTCTTCGACCCGAGCAAGCTGCACCACGTCGCCGCCAAGTGCGGCGTCTTCGCCGAGACCGACATCGTCAACCTGGTGAAGTCGGGCATCCCGCGCGGCGAGATCATGAACTCGCTGGCCGACGCGATCGTCAGCCAGAACCTCGCCGTGCTCACCCGCGGCAACACGCTCAAGGCCAAGGTCCTCCTCCTCGGCGGACCCAACACCTACCTGCCGTTCCTCCAGCAGTGCTGGCGCCTGCGCATCCCCGAGGCGTGGGCCGAGCGCGGCTACGACTACCCCAAGGACGTGCCCATCGAGGAGCTGATCTTCGTCCCGAAGAACAGCGAGTACTACGCCGCGTACGGCGCGGTCCTCTTCGGCATCCACGAGCCGGCCAACGTCGGCGTGTTCCGCGGCCTCGAGCCGATGAAGGAGTTCATCAGCCACGGCCGCAAGTCGAAGCTGGGCGAGTCGGCCGGCCCGGGCCTGGTCGAGGTCGATGATCAGCGGGTCGCGTTCGAGGGCAAGTACCAGACGCCGCCGTACGAGGACGCGGTCCTCGAGGCCGGCAAGACCTACCGCGGCGTGATCGGCCTCGACGGCGGCTCCACCTCGTCGAAGTGCGTCCTCATCGACGAGCACGAGACCATCCTCAAGAAGGTCTACATCCTCTCCAAGGGCAACCCGATCGCCGACATGCGCGACATGTTCCGCGAGATGCGGGACTGGGCCACCGCCCAGGGCGCGAAGCTCGAGATCACCGGCTTCGGCGTCACCGGCTACGCCGGCGACGTGCTCGAGAAGTCGCTCGGCGCCGACGCCAACATCGTCGAGACCGTCGCGCACATGATGAGCGCCAAGCGCTGGTTCCCGAACGTCGACGTCATCTGCGACATCGGCGGCCAGGACATCAAGGTGCTGTTCATGCAGCACGGCGACGTGAAGAACTTCCGCCTGTCGAACTCGTGCTCCGCCGGTAACGGCATGCTGCTCCAGGCGATGGCCGACCAGTTCGGCCTCCCGGTCAAGCAGTACGCCGAGGTCGCGTTCCAGGCCCGCCTCGCGCCCAAGTTCAGCTACGGCTGCGCCGTCTTCCTCGACTCCGACCGCGTCAACTTCCAGAAGGAGGGCTACTCGAAGGAGGAGCTCCTCGCCGGGCTGGCGCTGGTGCTGCCCAAGAACGTCTGGCAGTACGTGGTCCAGATCCCGCGCATGTCGGAGCTGGGGCGTGTGTTCGTCCTCCAGGGCGGCACCCAGAAGAACCTGGCCGCGCTCAAGGCCCAGGTCGACTACATCGAGAAGCGCGTCCCCAACGCCGAGGTCTACCTCCACCCGCACTGCGGCGAGGCCGGCGCCATCGGCGCCGCCTTCGAGGCGCTGCGTGTCACCAAGCGCCGCGGCAAGAGCGTCTTCATCGGCCTCGACCAGGCGATCGACATCACGTACACGTCGACCAACGACGAGACCACGCGCTGTAACTTCTGCCCCAACAACTGCTCGCGCACGTTCATCGACACCGCCACCCTCGACGGCAAGAGCGCCCGCTACATCTCGGGCTTCAGCTGCGAGAAGGGCACGGTCGAGAACCTCGACGCCCTGAAGAAGCTCAACAAGGAGCGCCAGGGCCGCATGAAGAAATACCCGAACCTCGTCGACTACGAGGCCAAGCTCTGCTTCAAGAGCTTCTTCACCCCCGCGCCCTTGCCCGAGGCGGGCACGCCGGTGAAGGACGTGCAGGTCAAGAAGACGCTGACCGGCCGCGTGATCCGCAAGGAGATCGAGCGCCCGTTCCAGCGCTCGAGCGCCGAGCTCGCCGCCAAGCGCCGCGAGGTCCGCGTCGGCATCCCGCGCGTCCTCAACCTGTGGTCGACGGCGCCGTTCTGGCGCGCGTACTTCGAGGCCCTGGGCTTCGACTCGCGCAACGTGGTCTTCTCCGACGAGACCAGCGAGGAGCTGTGGCAGGCCGGCTGCAAGTACGGCTCGGTCGACCCCTGCTACCCGTCGAAGGTGTGCCAGGCGCACATCCACAACCTCCTGTTCAAGCACCACGAGAAGAAGCCGCTCGACTACATCTTCTTCCCGGCGATGACCCACGTGCCGACGTACAACGTCAACACGATGGACACCGCGTCGTGCCCCGTCGTGTCGGGCACGCCCAAGGTCGTCCGCGCCGCCTTCACCAAGGAGACCGACTTCTTCCGCGAGCGCGGCATCAGCTACCTCGACACCGCGGTGACGCTCAACGAGCCGCTCATGTGCCGCCGCCAGATGTTCGACGAGTGGGGGCCGCTGCTGGGCATCACCGAGGACGAGAACGACTTCGCCGTGGGCCAGGCCTTCGCCGCCCTCGACGAGTTCGACCGCCAGATGGAGCAGAAGGGCAAGGAGATGCTCGACGAGGTGACCCGCGAGAACCGGGTCGCGCTCCTCATGATCGGCCGCCCGTACCACAACGATCCGGGCCTCAACCACGCGGTGCTCGAGGAGTTCCAGGCGCTCGGCTACCCGATCCTGTCGATGCGCTCGATCCCCAAGAACCGCGAGTACCTCGATCCGATCTTCGCCGAGGACCTCAAGCTCGGGCACATCCAGGATCCGCGCGACGTCTCCGACGTGTGGCCGGAGAACTACTCGGTCAACTCGGTGCAGAAGGTGTGGGCGGCCAAGTTCGCCGCCCGCCACCCCAACGTCGCCGTCCTCGATCTGTCGAGCTTCAAGTGCGGCCACGACGCGCCGACCTACGGCCTCATCGACTCGGTGATCGCGTCGGCGGGCAAGGCCTACTCGGCGCTCCACGACATCGACGCCAACAAGCCGTCGGGGTCGATCAAGATCCGGGTCAAGACCTACGCCCACACCCTGATGCTCCTGCGCGAGAAGCTCGAGGATCAGGCCGAGAAGCTGAAGGAGCTCGACGTGGCCATGGCCCAGAAGAAGCTCGAGCTCCTCGAGAAGCTGCAGCACAAGCTCGCCGGCGTGGGCAAGACCGACGACACCGTCGACCAGGCGGTCGCGACGTTGAAGGACCTGCTCGCCGCCAACCAACCCAAGAACGCCAAGCGCTCCGCGTCGCTCGCGGTGCTTCGCCAGTAGCCACGCCAGAGAACAAGGCCAGAGGACAAGGAACAACGACGATGACCATCATCAACGACGATCTGAAGGGGCTGGACGCGCTCTCGGTGGAGAGCATCGAGGCCGAGCTGGCGAAGTTCGAGCAGGAGGAGCGCGCGCGCCTCGGCCTGCCCAACCAGACGGCGAAGCAGTGGATCGACGAGGTGCCCCGCGAGTTCCTCGCGTCGCAGCGCGCGCACACGACGATCCTCGTGTGCGGCCTCACCATGGCGCACGACCTGTTCATCCAGGCCGCGCTCCGCGGCATCGGCTACAACGTGCGCGCCATGGACGTGCCGGACAACGACGCGCTCCAGTACGGGCGCGAGTACGGCAACCGCGGTCAGTGCAACCCGACGTACTTCACCGTCGGCAACCTGGTGAAGTACCTCGACGGCCTGCGCGAGCAGGGCATGAAGACCGAGGACATCGTCAAGAACCACGTCTTCATCACCGCCGGCGCGTGCGGCCCGTGTCGCTTCGGCACGTACGTCACCGAGTACCGGAAGGCGCTGCGTGACTCCGGCTTCGACGGCTTCCGCGTCCTGCTCTTCCAGCAGACCGGCGGCCTCAAGCAGGCGACCGGCGACGAGGTCGGCCTCAAGATGGACCCGCAGTTCTTCTGGGCCGTCATCCGCGCCGTCATGATCGGCGACGCGATGAACGCGCTCGGCTACCGCATCCGCCCGTACGAGGTGGAGGCCGGCGCCACCGACCGCGCCATCGAGAAGTCGAAGGGCATCGTCTCCGAGGCGTTCGCGACCAACTCGTCGCTGGTGAAGGCGCTCTACAAGGTCCGCAAGGAGATCGGGGCGGTCAAGGTCGACCGCACCAAGGTGAAGCCGAAGGTCGGCATCATCGGCGAGTTCTGGGCGATGACCACCGAGGGCGACGGCAACTACGGGCTCCAGCGCTTCCTCGAGGGCGAGGGCGCCGAGGTCGATATCCAGGTCGTCACCGCGTGGCTGCTCTACATGCTCTGGCAGAGCAAGTACGACACCAACAAGCGCGCCGAGCTGCGCGGCACCGACCAGAAGCAGCACGCCGAGGGCGGCTCCAAGTTCGGCCTCGAGGGCGTCGACGTGCGCAAGCGCATGGTGTCGCTGTGGGCCGGCGAGAAGGTCCTGCGCACGCTGTTCCAGACCATCGCCAACGCGATCGGCCTCAAGCACTTCCACCTCGCCGACATGGACGAGGTGGCGCAGGTCTCCCACGCCTTCTACGACAACAACCTCCGCGGCGGCGAGGGTCACATGGAGGTCGGCAAGCTCATCCAGAACGTCGCCTACTCCAAGGTGAACATGACGCTCTCGGTGAAGCCCTTCGGGTGCATGCCGAGCTCGTCGGTCTCCGACGGCATCCAGAGCTTCATCACCGAGCTCTATCCGCAGGCGATCTTCCTGCCGATCGAGACCAACGGCGACGGCGCGGTCAACGTCTACAGCCGCGTGCAGATGCAGCTGTTCAAGGCCAAGCAGGTCGCGGCCCGCGAGGTCGAGACGGCGCTCGCCGAGGTCGGCATGACCATCGACGAGGTGCGCGCCTACCTGGCCAAGCACCCGGAGCTGATGCACCCGTTCCACAAGAGCCCGCACCGCTCGGGCTCGACGACCGCCGACCTCATCTACGAGGTGGGCGCGCGCCGGAACAAGCTCGCCTACTGGCGCGGCAAGGTCGTCGACCTGGTCACGCGCAAGACCCAGAAGGAAGAGCGCGCCGCGCACCAGCACGTGCTGTCGGTCGCCCGCAAGGCGGCGGAGAAGACGACGCGCAAGAAGTCGATCGTCAAGACCGCGCCCGAGCAGGACGAGCACGAGGTCGAGCACGCCGAGCGCCCGCCGATCCCGGCGGGGCGCAAGTCGCTGAACGTCATCAACTGACGCGCGTCGCGCGTCACTTGATGACAGGCCTCGGGCGTCAGGCCTCGGGCCTCGGGAAGAGGGCCTCGGGCGTCAGCCTGAGGCCTGCTCGCTTTCGGGGTCAAAGCAGGAACGGCGTCGCGGAGGCCCACACGGGCACGGGGCCGGTCGGCGTGTCGCCGACCTTGATCATGCCGGGGCTCATGGCGCGCGCGTCGCCGAGGTTGTTCCCGTCGCCCTCGTCGAAGTGGTAGAGGGCGGCGGTGTCGGCGTCGACGGCGTAGGGCGCGGTCTCGGTCGTGAACGCGGCCGTGTAGCGGACGGTCGTGGAGATGCGGAGCTCGTCCATCCAGCCGCTGAAGGAGCGTGAGCTGGCGGTGTCGTGCTTCTCGGCGCCCAGCACGAGGAACGGATCCTTGGCGGCGCCGGTGGCGCCGTCGCGGTAGCTGATGTCGCCGGTGGGGCCGGTGGCGGTGCCGTCGGGGTTGCCGTCGACGTAGAGGGCGAGGGCGCCGGTCGACGCCACGCGCGTGACCGCGACGTGGTGCCAGGTGCCGTCGACGACGTTGGCGGTGCCGCACAGCCCGGCGCCGGCCGCGCCCTTGCTCACGCCGAAGGCGACGCCGCCACGCGTGATCGCGATGCCGTAGTCGCCGTGGTCGCCGTTGCCCATGCGGTCGCGGTCGACGACGACGTTGCCGCTCCGCCAGCCGCCGGCGCCCGGTGTGCACGTGTCGACCCACGTGAACATGAACGTGTTGGCCCGGATCCAGAAGTCGATCGTGAAGTCGCCGACGCCGACGTCGACGGGCACCTGCGGGTCGATCGCGATCTCGACCCGGTCGATGCCCCCGGTCCCGGTCCCGAAGAAGCGCAGCGACCCGGGCACGCTCGGCGTCCCGTCGCCGACGTTGCCGTCGTTGGGCCGCGCGTCCTGCTCCGTCGACCCGTCACCGTCGTTGTTTCCCCCGTCGCCATCGCCACCATCACCGTCACCACCACCACACGCCACGGCCAGGAGAAGCGGGAGGACGACCTTACGCATGACCTCATTCTAAACACGGTCGGCGCCCACGGGTCGCAGGCTGAGGCCCGAGGCCTTCCGGCCCGAGGCCCGAGGCCCGAGGCCCGAGGCCTGTCCTCAGCGTCAGCTGAGGACGAACCCACGCCCTTCGAAGCGCGGCTCCTTGGGCTGGCGCGGGCGAGGCTTCTTGGGCTCGACGGTGCCCGTGATCGCGAGCACGGCGGACGCCTCGGACTTGGCCGCCGGATCGACCACGTACTTGATGAGGAGGTTGTGCGACGCCTCGCCGGCCGTGCGCGGCGCGGTGAACGTGGCCTTCACGACGCCCTGGCCGCCGGGCGCGATCGGCGCCCGGGGCAGGATCGCGACCAGGCACTTGCACGAGCTCTTGAGCTTCTTCTTGTCGAGCTTGAGCGGCTTGGTGCCGGTGTTCTTGAACGTGAACTCGACCGTCGTCTTCTTGCCGGCCTCGATCGTGCCGAAGTCGAGCGTCGGCTGATCCAGCGTCATCACCGCGCCGGCCGGCGGCGCCGGCTCGGCCCTCACCGGAGCGCCGGCGGCGGGCGGCGGATTCGCGGGCTGGGCGACCGCGCTCGGCACCTCGGCGAGGTACGCGGTGCCGATCATCGCGCCGGCGGCGACGATCGTGCGCCACGTGGTCTGCGTGGCGGAGCTCGTGAACATGTTCGCGAACAGGAAGCGAGCGAGCGTGGAGCGCTGTGACATGGTCCCCCCTGGCGTCGATGATGACACGGATTGACACGGTGATCCCGTGATGCCAAAACGGCAGCCCATGGGCCTCCTCGACAAGCTCCGTGACCGCGGCTGGCGCGCGATCGCGCACGGCGACGGCGCGCTCGCCGGCGCGGCGCGGCGTGTGAACGACACGCTCGGACGGCCGCTCGCGTCCGCCGACGAGCTCGCCGATCGCGAGGCATTCGCGAACGGCTACGGTGCCGCCCCGGCCGCGTCCGCCGCGCCCGCCGCCCCGAAGACGCAGGAGGTGGCGCCGGTCGTCGTCTACTACTTCAAGGAGAAGCAGTGGCGCGACGCCGGCAAGCTGACCGAGGTGCTCGACGCCAGCGGCGTCCCGTACAAGGTCGTCAACCTCGACGGCGACGAGGCGACCCAGGCGGCCGTCCGCCGCGACGCGAAGGGGCGGGGCGGTCCGCTGTGCTTCATCGCCGGCGAGTGTGTTGGTGGTCGGACCGAGCTGGTCAACCTGGCCGGCTCCGGCGAGCTGAAGCGCCGGGTCTTCGGCGCCTGAGTCGCCTCCAGGGCCGAAACTGAGGCTTGCCCGCCGGGGCCGGCGTGGCTAGGGTGCCGGCCCAGCATGAGCGAATCCCAGAACCAGGGCCTGGCGGCCAAGCTGACCACGCGCGTGAAGGAAGCGCTCGATCGGGCCGACGAGCTCGGCGGCGATCTGCGCGATTACCTCCAGGACCGCTGGACGCACGATCCACGGCTGGTCCGCGTGCGCGCGCGCGTCGACAAGCTGCGCGGCCGCGAGCCGGCGAAGGCGCCCGCGCGCCAAGCGCCCGCTGCCACGGTCACCGCGCCGGCCGGTGCGCCTGCCGCGCCGGTGGCGCCGCCGGCGCCGGTCGGGCTCGGCAACCCCGCGCTGCCGGCGCAGATCTACGGCAAGAACAGCTGCGCCTGGACGGGCCGCGCGATCACGGTGCTCGAGAAGCACAAGGTCGACTACGACTACATCGACCTCGAGCAGCAGGAGAACGAGAAGTACCTGCCGCTCCTCTCCACCGAGACCCACCAGAGCACGGTCCCGTACGTGTTCCTGCGCGGCAAGTTCATCGGCGGCTACAACGCGCTCGCCGAGGTCGAGCGCCTCGGTCAGCTCGAGGTCGCGCTCATGACGCCCGCCGAGCGCGAGCAGGCGCCGGCGCACCTGCGCATGATCGAGATC
This sequence comes from Myxococcales bacterium UBA2376, assembly GCA_002344285.1. Lineage (GTDB taxonomy): Bacteria > Myxococcota_A > Polyangia > Haliangiales > Haliangiaceae > UBA2376. Next base: position 3,571 of record DDTA01000180.1, on the reverse strand, counting down.
GTCGCGCGCCCGAACACCGACGAGGTCGCGCCGGCCGAGGCCATGGAGCCGCCGGCCGCGCCCGAGTGAGCTGGTAGCGTCGCGCCGCCGCCGCTACCAGGGCGTGTTGACCCAGAAGTACCAGAACGAGGCGACGAGCACGACGGTGCCGACGAACGCGACGCCAGCGGCCTGCGCGAGCGCCTTGGTGGGTTCTTGATCTCGCATGGGGCGATTGTACCCCGCGAGCGCTACCAGGCGACCTGGGCCTGGAGCTTGAAGACGTCGTTGTCGGGCTCGGTGACGAGCGGCACCTGGCCGGGGCGCAACGTGACCTTGTCGCCGTACCAGTAGTGCGAGTACTGGAAGGCGAGCTCGCCCCAGGTCTCGAGCGGGAAGACGACCTTGGGCGAGAGCACGCGGAAGCTGTTCTCGGCGTCGTAGAGATCGAGGATGACGCGATCGAAGCGCGCGGCGACGTGCACGCCCTTGGTGATGCGGTAGCTCGGCTCGACGCCCCACTTCAGGTACATGCGGCGGTCGCGGTTGACCGCGGGGTCCATCTCGTCGACCTGGTTCGAGCGCACCCACGTCGCCATGCCGAACGCGCGCAGGCCGATGTCGTCGGTGACGCGCGCCGGGATGTCGCCGGCGAGCGTGTACATGCGCCCGGTGCCATCGTCCGACGACTCGAGGCCGAGGAAGTTCTCGGTGAGGCCGCGGCCGCCGGTCGAGTGCATCACCTCGAGCGCGGGCGCGAGGTAGAGCACCTTGGTCATGTCGTAGAAGGCGGCCGCGACGTACGCGTTGCCGCGGTCGCCGGGGAGTGGCGCCCGCACGTCCGCGCCGGCGACCCACATCGTGCCGTCCTGGATCGGCGACAGCTGACGCACGTCGCGCGTCCACGTGCGCAGGACGTACGCGCCGACGTCGACCTTGCCGACGGGGTAGGTGCCGGCGATGTGCGCGATCGGCGTGAGGCCCTGGTTCTGGCGGAGCTGCGCCTGGTGCAGCCCGATGCCGGTCTGCGCGCGCCCGCCGCCGGGCAGGTCGTACGCGACCTTGAGGCCGCCCTGGTGCGTGCGACCGAAGACGTAGGTGTCGTACGGCTCGAGGTGACCGAAGCGGTCCCAGAAGACGCCGAGCTGGACGGTCAGCGGATCGTGATCGAGGAAGCGCCTGGCGGTGACGCTCGCCTGCGCGATGCCGAGCTGGTTCTCGAGCTCGGGCGACGCGTAGTCGGAGTAGAGCGACGCGAAGATGCCGAACTCGGCCTTGTAGTTGCCCTTGGTCGCCGAGAAGAAGAGCTCGGACCAGTCGGGCTCGTAGAGCCGCGTGTACGCGAAGCCGGAGAGGTAGTAGTCGTTGTCGACGAGGAAGGGCTCGCGCGGCGTGCCCTGCGCGGCCAGCGGCATGCGCGCGTAGCCGTGGAGCTCGAAGCGCACCCCGGCGGCGTCGAGGCCGGCACCGGTGTCGCGCTGGACCGTGTCCTCGAGCGTCATCGTGTCCTGGGCGGAGATGGGCTCGGTGACGCCGATCGCGGTCGCGAGGATCTTGGCGAGGAAGTTCACTTCGGGCATGACGGCACCTCCGACGCAGACAGGAAGCCGGAATCGATCAGGCGGGGTTTCACATCGGCCGGGCGGATGACCTCGACGGGGACCGCCGCCGTCCGGTGCCCATCGCCGGGATCGCCGCGCAGGAGCCGGGCGGCGACCTCGGCCGCGGTCTCGGCCAGCGGCTGGATGTCCTTGAGCACCTCGATCGTCTGCTTGCCCTGGCACACGAAGTCGACGTTGGCGGCGTCGGCGTCGGCGCCAGCGACGAACACGCCGGCGCTGCCCAGGCCCGCCGCCGCGAGCGCCTGCACCGCGCCCCGCGCCATGCCGGAGTTGTTGGCCAGGATGGCGTCGAGCTTGCCGCCGCGGGCGAGGGCGTCCTCGACGGTGCGCAGCGCCTGCTCGGGCGACCACGCGCTGTGGCTCTGGCGCATGACGATCTCGATGTCGCCGCGCTCGAGGTACGGGCGCAGCGTCTCGTCGTAGCCGCGCGTGATCTCGGTCGCGACCGAGTGACCGGCCTGGCCCGAGAGGATGACGAAGCGACCCTTGCCGCCGGTGGCGGCGATCGCGGCCTCGGCCTGGAGCACGCCGACCTTGTAGCTGTCGTGCGAGACGTAGAAGTCGAGNNGCGAGCCGCACGTACGACGACGCGGCCTGGCTGTCGGTCGGCTGGATGACCAGGACGCGGGCGCCGCGGGTGAGCGCGTCCTCGACCTGGGCGATCTGCTTGGCGTTGTCGTTGTCGGCGGCCAGCGTCACCACGCGGACGCCGAGCGCCCGGGCGCGCGCCACGTCGGCCTGGTTGGGGTAGCTGATCCCGACGCTCAGGAAGTACTGGCTGCGCGGATTGCGCCGGTCGACCCAGTAGCGCCCTTCCGGCGTGCGACCGTCGCCCGAGGCCACCTTGTGGCCCGTTGGGGTGAAGCCGAGGCCGATGCGGTAGCGCTTGAGGATCTCCTTGCCCTGGCGCAGCTCCATGACCCGGTTCGACTTCGAGATCACGATGTGGTTGGTGCGCGGCCCGATCCTCGGGACGTAGGGCGAGGCGAGCGCCGGCGCGGCCGCCATCCCGATCAGCCCCCCGACGAGGCCCAGCGCCGCCCTGCGCGTCCACGCGGGCCCGCTGTCCTGCTGCGCCGCAACTGCGGCCTCCATCCTGCTCCGCTCGTCCATCCGCCTGCCCATCGTTGTCGGCCGGGTCCATTCGGACCGCTTTATCTCTGCCTGATATGGTTTACGTAACCTTGCCAAGGCGGCGCAAGGCAAGCGGATTTTCGCCGGTCGCCGCCATCGGCGGCCTCATCCGCGGGCGGCTGTTGCGCGGCGGACGCGCTCCGAGGCGCTCTTGAGCTGTCCGCAGGCGGCCATGATGTCCTCGCCGCGCGGCGTGCGCACCGGCGAGGCGTAGCCGGCGCGGTTGACGATTCGCCCGAAGGCCTCGATCCGGTCGGGGTCCGATCGCTCGTAGGGCGCGCCCGGCCAGGGATTGAACGGGATCAGGTTGATCTTGGCCGGGATGCCCGCGATCAGCCGCACCAGCCGCCGCGCGTCGGCGTCGCTGTCGTTGACGCCCTTCAGCATCACGTATTCGAAGGTGATGCGCTCGGCGTTCGACAGCCGCGGATAGGCCCGGCAGGCGTCGAGCAGCGCGGCGATGTTCCACTTCCTGTTGATCGGCACCAGGGCGTCGCGCACCGGGTCGGTGGTGGCGTGGAACGAGATGGCGAGGAGGCAGCCGATCTCCTCGCCCACCCGCGCGATCTCCGGCACGACGCCGCTCGTCGACAGCGTGATCCGCCGCCGCGACAGCGCCAGCCCCGAGCCGTCCATCGCGACCTTCATCGCGTCGCGCACCGC
>DDTA01000180.1:0-156 GCA_002344285.1 Myxococcales bacterium UBA2376 | reverse complement strand
TCGCCCATGCCCATCAGCACGATGTTCGAGACCAGCCGCTTCTCGTCCGGCTTGCGGCTCCAGTCGCCCAGGTCGTCGCGCGCCACCATGATCTGGCCGACGATCTCGGCCGCGGTCAGGTTGCGCACCAGCCGCTGGGTGCCGGTGTGGCAGAAC
>DDTA01000178.1 GCA_002344285.1 Myxococcales bacterium UBA2376 | reverse complement strand
CGACATGAACGCGGGCGTGCCGACGGCGGCGCCGGTGACCGTGAGCTCCGGGGAGCCGGCGGCCAGCGCCGCGACCTCGCCGGCGACCGCATCGGAGCTCGCGCCCGCGGGCGCGACCAGCCCGAAATCGACGAGGCGCACGCGGCCGTCGCGCCCGACGAGGATGTTGTCGGGCTTCACNNTGCGCGGCGGCGAGCCCGCGGCCGACCGCGAGCAGCGCCTGCTGGACGTCGGCCGGCGACGGCCGCGGCGCCCCGTCCAGCCAGGTCTGCAGGGTGTCGCCGGCGACGTGCTCCATGGCGAGGTAGACGTCGCCGTCGTGGACGCCGACGTCGTGGATCGCGACCACGTTCGGATGGGCGAGCTGGGCCAGCGCGCGCGCCTCGCGCACCAGCCGCGCGCGCGCCCGCTCGGCGGCCGCAGGATCACCGCCGGCGCCACGCACGCGCTTGAGCGCGACCCGGCGCCCGAGCTCGGGATCCCAGGCGCGGAAGACGACGCCCATGCCTCCGCGGCCGATGACCTCCTCGATCACGAAGCGCCCGACGCGCGCCGGCGCGGCCGTCGGCGAGACGAGCCCGGGCGCCTGGTCGTCGCCGGGGCCCGGGCCCGAGCCGCGGGCCATCGCGGCCACCAGCTCGCGACAGCCGCCGCAGCTCGCGAGGTGCGCCACCGCGGCCGGCGCCGACGACGCGGCTCCGTCGAGGTAGTCGAGCACCTGGTTGGCGTCGAGGCACTCCATCACCCGCGCCCCCGAGTATAGGCACCCGCGCCCTCGACCTGGCGTAGGATCGGGCGGTGGACGACGACGTCGCCGCCGCCCTGGCTCGCCTGTGCGAGCGCGCGCGCCGCGAGCGACCGGCGGTGCCGGTCGACGACGACGCGCTCGCGCAGCACGCGCGGCGCCACGCCGGCGAGGCGCCACGCGCCGACACGATCGACGCGCTGTGCGCCGGCGATCTGGCGCTGGCCCTGGCATGCGCCGGCGGCGACGGCGCGGCGCTCGCCGTGCTCGACGGCGAGCTCGCGCGGGTGGCGACGCTCGCGGTGCGTGGGCTCCGCGGCTCGGACGCCGAGCGCGACGAGACGCTGCAGGAGGTCCGCGCCAAGCTCCTGGTCGGCGACGGCGCGCGCGCGCCGCGGATCGCGGACTACGCCGGGCGTGGCGATCTCGCGCGCTGGCTCAAGGCGACGGTGGTCCGCACGTACCTCAACCGCGTCCGCGGCGTGCGCCGCGAGGTGGCGGTCGACGACGCGCTCGTGTTCGAGCGCCTGATGGCGCCCGAGCTCGAGCCCGAGCTCGCCTTCCTCAAGCGGCGCTACGGCGCCGAGATCAAGGCCGCGGTGGGTGAGGCGCTGGCGGAGCTGCCCGACGCCCAGAAGGTGCTCCTGCGCCACCGCTTCGTCGACGAGCTGACGGTCGACGAGATCGCGGGCCTGCACCGCGTCCACCGCGCCACCGTGCACCGCTGGCTCGCCGACGCCCGCGACCGCCTGCGGGCGCGGATCGAGGAGCTCCTGCGCGCGCGCCTCGGCCTCGACACCGCCGACCTCGACAGCGTCCTGCGCGTGGTGGCGAGCCAGCTCGACGTGAGCCTGGTGCGCGTGCTCGGCTAGCTGGACGACCGCCATCCCGGACGGGACACCGGTCGCCGCAAACCGTCGCGAAGATTTCGGCGGCGCGACACTCGGCGACGGCGCGTGTCGTTCCGGCATGAAGCTGCCGCGTCCACCCTCGATCGCCCCGCCGCCGCTGCCGCACCCGCTTGCCCCCGGCAAGCTCACGCGCACCGGCAAGCACGCCGGGCCGCGGATACCGGGCGCGCCGGCGCCGCTCCCGGTCCCGCACCCGGTCGACGCCGCGCAGGGGCCGCGTCCGATCGAAGGGCTCGGCTTCGAGTTCGCGCTCGCCGGCAACGCCCTGGCCGACATCGACGGCGAGGCCCGCTTCGAGGGAGGTGGCGGAAGCGTCGAGACGGGCGTGCAGCTCGACGCCAAGGTCGATCTCGGCGCCGGCGTCGAGGGTGTGGCCGGGCTCGCGACCCAGGGCGTCGACGCCGCGACCGGCGCCGCGCAGCAGGGCGTCGCCGCCGGCCAGGCGCTCGTGGAGGACGCTCGCGCCGCGCTGACACCTCCACCGGCGCCGTCGCTCGCGGTCGAGGCCAGCGTCTCGGTCAACGGTCACGAGGTCGGCGGCAAGGTCAGCACCGACGACGTCGCGGCCACCGCCGCCGAGGCGAAGACCCGCGCCGGCGACGCCGTCGTCAAGACCGGCGAAGCGGTCGTCGACACCGGCGTCGCCGTCGTCGAGACCGGCAGCGCGGTCGTCGAGGGCGCCGTCGAGCTCGGCAAGGACGGCGTCGGGCTCGCGCAGGACGGCGCCGAGCGCATGCAAGGAGGCATCGAGGACGCCGCGCAGTGGGCCGCCGGTCAGCTCCCCGATCAGGGCCCCGTCCTCGAGCTCGAGGCCGACGTCGAGGCCGACGCCGAGCTGCGCGTCGGCGGCGCCGAGGTCGACGTCGGGATCGACGTCGAGGCCAGCGTGACCATCGATCCGCTCGCCGCCGCGCGCGCGCAGTGGGAGCGCATGCAGGCGCGCGCCACGGGCGACGTGGCGGCGGCGATCGAGACCGCGCAGCGCCTGGCAACGACCGCGCGCGGCCTCGTCTCGACCGGCGTCGCCGAGTCGCAGAAGGCCTGCGCCCACGCCGAGCAGGCCGCCGAGACCGCCCTGACCCAGACCGCCGCCGCCGCCCAGCGCGCGGGCGAGGCGGCGCGCACCGCGCACGAGCAGGCGGTCGCGCACGCCCGCGCCACGCTCGACGCCGCGCGCGAGCAGGCGCGCGGCCAGGTCGAGGCCGCGAAGGACCGCGCGGCCCAGGGCGCGCGCCAGCTCGCCGAGAACCTCTTCGGCAAGCAGGCGGTGAACGAGGCCGAGAAGGCGCTCGGCCACGCGCGCAAGGCGGCCGAGGCCGCGGTCGAGCACGCGCGCAAGCGCGATCAGCAGGCGCGCGAGCGGGCCAAGCAGCGGCTGACGCGCGCGCTCGAGAAGGCCGAGCGCCAGCGCGAGAAGGCCGAGGCGCGCGCGCGCAGGGCGCTGGCCCGAGCCCGCCAGCGGGCGCGCAAGGCCCTGGCCCGCGCTCGCCGACGCGCGCAGCGCCTGATCCGCAAGGCGCGCCACGCGGTCATCTCCGCGCGGCGGCGTGCGCTCGGCCGGTTCGCGCGGATCCAGCACCGCTTCGAGTCGCTGGGCGAAGAGCCGCCGGAGATCCAGCTCCCCGAGCTGCCCGAGCTGTCGCTCGAGGCGTCGGCCGAGGCCGAGGTCGAGGTCGAGGCCTCCGCCGGCGACGCGAGCGTCGAGGCCTCGGCGGGGGCGTCGGCGTCGCTCGGGTGATCTGCCAGCGTGTCGAGGACCTGACAGCGCCGGCAGGCGCCGCCGTCCGCAAGCCGCCAGGATCACGACGCGCGCCGTGCGGTGCGTGTCTTGCTCTGGCGGAGGTCGTGCCATCGCCCCGTCGTCTCCTGCCTGGCCTCACCCTCCCCGCCCTCGTCTTCGCGCTCCCCGGCTCTGCGCTCGCCGAGGAACCTCACGACGATCTCACGTCGTGTCTGATTCTCGGCCCACCGCGACCGGTGTCGGCCGAGGCGCGCGGCGGCTACACGGCGGCGGCGGCGGGCGTGTCGCGCACCGAGGGCGCGGCGGCGGCGGTCGCGCTCACGCTCGAGGGCGGCGCGAGCGTCTGGTCGGGCACGCACGATTGCGAGCAGGCGCAGGAGCTGGCGCTCGACGCGAGCGTCACGCCGCGCTGGGAGGGGCCGGGGCCCGGCGCGGGCGCGACGATGGCGGCGAGCCTGCGCTACGGCGCAGCGCCGCACCGGGACCCGGATCACGCGATCGTCAACTGGCTGCCGACGAGCTGGGAGCTCGGCTACGCCGGTGATCTCGCGCGCCGCCCGGCGCTCTCCGATCGTGCCGACCTCGCGCGCGACGTCTTCGATCGCTTCGCGGTGACCATCGGCACCCGCGGCTTCCGCGTCGAGACCGCCGACGTCTGTCGCCCCGACGATCATCGCCAGCACTGCGTCGAGGGTGACGGGCCGACGACGCCCCAGTCCCTGGCCATCGACATGGGCGCCTTCGAGGGCGAGCTCGCGCTCGTCGACCAGGACGCGCGCCGGATCGAGCAGCAGTACGCGGGCGCGCTCATGCGTGTCGCCCTGCGCGAGCAGGTCCACGCCCAGGTCGATCTCCTCCGCCTCGACGTCGACCGCACGCAGATCGGCGACGTGGTCTCGGAGATGTGGACGGTATGGCCGATCCGGCTCGACACCACGAACCCGGACACGGGCACGCGCTACGTGATCGGCTACGGCATGACCGACTTCCAGATCGACGGCGTCGCGCGTCCGCAGGTGCGCACCCACCGCGACCGCGCCGTCGGCGGCATCGGCGCGACGTTCGGCCCCGGCCCCCGCGGCGTCGGGCTGGGCTGGCTGCGCGACGCGTACCTGACGATGGCGGCCGAACCGGTGCTCGACGATCGGCTCACCGCCGAGGGCTGGGTCACCGTGCGCGGCCACGCGCTACGCGCCCGCGCCTTCGCGTCGCGCATGGAGCGGCTCGAGCCCGCGCCCATGCAGGCGCCCGTGGTCTGGACCGCCGGCGGCGAGCTCGGCGCGCGCCGCACCATCCGCGGCTTCGACGTCGACGCCATGGTCGAGGCCGGCCGCAGCTACTACGCCGTCCTCGACGGCGCCGCGCCCCAGGCCGGCCTCGGCGCCCGCGCTCAGCTCACGATCGCGCGCCGCGGCAGCCGCACGATCGCGCCGTAGGCGCCTGCGCTGGACCGGTCAGAGCGCGCCGGCGGGGGGCGTGACCACGACCTCCTCGACGGAGATCATGGGCCGGGCGACGAGCGCGACGACGAAGCCGGCGAGGTCGTCGGGCTTCATCATCTTCGAGCGATCGAAGCCGGGGCGATCATCCCAGATGGGGGTATCGACCGCACCCGGCATCACCGTGGTGACGCGGATGTCGTAGCTGCGCGCCTCGGTGGCGACGACGCGCATGAAGCCGAGCTGGCCGGCCTTGGCCGCGGTGTACGCGGCGCAGTCGGCGAACGCGCGCTCGGCGGCGTGCGAGCCGATCGCGATCAGGTGCCCGCTGCGCCGCGGCTGCATCAGGCGCAGCGCCTCGCGCACGCACAGGAAGGTGCCGAGGACGTGGACGTCGAGCATCTCGCGCAGGTCCGCGGTGCCCGCGGTGTGGACCGGCGCGAACGCGCCCACGCCGGCCGAGCACACGAGCACGTCGACCGCGCCGAACGAGGCGAGCTCGGCGAAGCGCTGGCGCACGGCGGCCTCGTCGGTGACGTCGAGCTGGATCTCGGTGACCTGCCCGGCGACCGGCCGGTCGGTGAGCGCCGTGGTCGTGAAGCGGCGGGCGAACGAGGCGACGGCCGCCCCCTCGCGCGCGAGCGCCCGCGCGATCGCCTGGCCGATGCCGCTCGAGCCGCCGGTCACGACGGCGACCTTGCCGAGCAGCCGGCTCATGCAGCCCTCCGGTGCCGTAGCCCCGCCGCCGCCCACGCGGCGGCGTCCGACTTCGCACGCTCGATCTGGAAGCGGCGGCGCCCCTGCTTGTCCTTGGGGTGGGTCACGATGGTCGCCGGCGGCAGGAGCCCGAAGTTCACGTTGGTCGGAGCGTACTTGTAGTTGCCCGCGCGCGGGGCCGTGACGTGCTGGTAGAGCGCGCCCATCATGGTCGTGGGTGGCGGCGGCGCCGGCGCGCGCCCGGCGAGCTCGTCGGCGAGGAGCCACGCGCTCACGAGGCCCATCGCGCAGCTCTCGATGTAGCCCTCGACGCCGGTGAGCAGCCCCGCGAGCCGCAGCCGCGGCTCGGTCCGCAGCTCGAACGACGGCCCGAGCACGCGCGGCGCGTCGACGTACGTGTTGCGATGGATCGAGCCGAAGCGCAGCCACTCCGCCTTGGCCAGCGCCGGCACCATCGCGAAGATGCGCTGCTGCTCGGGGTACGCGAGCCGGGTCTGGAACCCGACGAGGTTGTACGCCGTCAGGTACTGGTTCTCGGGACGGAGCTGCACGACCGCGTACGGCCAGCGCCCCGTCCGCGGATCGGTCAGCCCCACCGGCCGCATCGGGCCGTAGCGCAGGGTGTCCTTCCCGCGCTCGGCCATCACCTCGATCGGCAGGCAGCTCTCGAAGTACTTCGGCTCCTCGAACTCGTGGGGCATGACCTTGCGCCCGTTCATCACGGCGTCGACGAACGCGAGGTACGTCTCCTTGTCGAGCGGGCAGTTCACGTAGTCGCCGGCGCTCGCCTCCCCCGTGTCGCCGCCCTCACCGCTCGCGCGGCTCGCGCCGACGCCGCTCTCGTGCTGCCAGCGCGACGAGCGGAACGCGTGGTCCATGTCCACCGACTCGGCGGCGACGATCGGCGCGATCGCGTCGTAGAAGTACATGCGGTCGCCGCCCAGCTGCTTCCTGATCACGGCGCCCAGCGGCCCGCCGGTGAGCGGACCGGTGGCGACGATGACCGGCCCCGCCGGGAGCTCCTCGAGCGGGCGCCGCTCGATGCGCACGTTCGGGTGGAGCGCCAGCGCCACCGTGATCGCCCGCCCGAAGCCGAAACGCTCGACCGCGAGCGCCTGCCCCGCCGGCACGCGGTTGCGGTCGGCCTGCGCGATCACCATCGAGCCCGCGAGCCTGAGCTCGTGCTTGAGCAGCCCGGCCGGCGTGTCGAGCTCGTTCGAGCGCAAGGAGTTCGAGCACACGAGCTCGCCCAGGAGCGGCGTCTGGTGCGCCGGCGACATCGCCGCCGGCTTCTGCTCGACCAGCGCGACGCGGAGCCCGCGCTCGGCGAGCTGCCACGCCGCCTCGCAGCCGGCCATGCCACCGCCGACGACGGTCACGTCTGCCTCGCGCCACGTCATGGCGCAACCGTACTACAGGCGACCGCGTCAGGCCGCGGGCGTCGCCGCGCCCTCTTCGCTCTCGTCGGCGCCCGACTTCCAGTCGCAGGTGAGGCAGCGCAGGAGCACCCCGCGCTTGTTCTCCTTCTTCACCACGAACTTGGCCTGGCACGCCGGGCACGGCTGCGGGATCGGGCGATCCCAGGTGACGAACTCGCACCCCTTCGACTTCCAGTTGGCGCAGCCGTAGAACGGCTTGCCGCGGCGCGAGCGCTTCTCGGCGAGCTGGCCGCCGCAGCCCTCACGCGGGCACTTCACGCCGAGCGAGATGGGCTTGGTGGTCTTGCAGTCCGGGTACCGCGTGCAGGCGAGGAACGAGCCGAAGCGGCCGCGCTTGACGGTCATCGGCGCGCCGCACGTCTCGCACACCTCGTCGGTGGTCTGCGGCGGCACGATCTCGTAGGTGCCGTCGAGGTTCTTCACCACCTCCTTGGTGTTCCGGCACTCGGGGTAGCCCGAGCACGCGAGGAACGAGCCGTTGCGCCCCCACTTGATCACCATCTTGCTGCCGCACTTCTCGCACACGAAGTCGGTCGCGATCTCCTCGCGCTTGACGTCGCGCATCTCGACCTTGGCCTTCTCCAGGTCGTCCTTGAACGGGTCGTACCAGTCGGCGAGGAGCGCGTGCCAGTCCTGGGTGCCCTCCTCGACGTGGTCGAGGTCGGCCTCCATCTTGGCGGTGAAGCTGATGTCGACGATGCGGGGGAACGACACCACGAGCAGGCTGTTGACCAGGATGCCGAGCTCGGTCGGGAAGAAGCGGCCCTCGCGCTTCTCGACGTAGCCGCGGTCGACGATCGTCGACATGATCGACGCGTACGTCGACGGGCGGCCGATGCCGTCCTCCTCGAGCTCCTTGACCAGCGACGCCTCGGTGAAGCGCGGCGGCGGCTGGGTGAAGTGCTGCTCGGGGCGGACCTCGACGAGCTTGACCGGGTCCCCGACCTCGAGCGCCGGCAGGAGGTGGTCGGCGGCCTCGGCGGCCTCGGCCTTCTCGTCGTCGGTCTCGGAGACCTCGTAGACCTTGGTGTAGCCGGCGAACTTCATGACCTGGCCGGTGGCGCGCAGGACGGCGCGCCCGCGATCGAGGTCGACGGTGGTGCGGTCGTAGACCGCGGGCACCATCTGCGACGCGACGAAGCGCTGCCAGACGAGCGTGTACAGGCGGACGAGGTCGTTGGCCTCGGGGTTGCCGGCGGCGACGAGCGCGTCGCGCACGCGCTCGGGCGTCCACTCCATCAGGGTCGGGCGGATCGCCTCGTGTGCATCCTGCGCGCGCTCGCGGTTGCCGTACGTGTTGGGCGCCTCGGGCAGGTAGTCGTCGCCGTACGTCTCCTTGATGTAGCCGCGCACCGCGGCCATCGCGTCGTCGGAGATGCGCGTCGAGTCGGTGCGCATGTACGTGATGAGACCGGTCGGGCCCTCGGCGCCGAGCTCGACGCCCTCGTAGAGGCGCTGGGCCAGCGCCATCGTGCGCTTGGCGGAGAAGCGCAGCTTGCGCGCGGCGTCCTGCTGGAGCCGCGAGGTGATGAACGGCGCCTGCGGGCGCTTGCGCTGCTCGCGCTTCTCGACCGACGCGACCACCGCGTCGCCGGCGCGCAGCTCGGTCGCGATCTCGTCGGCCTGGGCCTGGGTCTTGGGCTCGGCCTTCTCGCCCAGCCACTTCCAGATGCGCGCGTCGAACGGCGGCGGCTGCGGGCCGGCGCACGTCGCCTCGACCGACCAGTACTCCTCGGGCACGAACGCGCGGATCGCGTCCTCGCGCTCGACCACGAGCCGGACGGCGACCGACTGGACGCGCCCGGCCGAGAGGCCGCGCTGCACCTTGTTCCACAGGATCGGGCTGATCTCGTAGCCGACCAGGCGATCGAGGATGCGCCGCGTCTGCTGCGCGTACGCCTTGTTCATGTCGAGCGGCAGCGGCGCCTGGAGCGCGGCGGCGACGCCCTTCTTGGTGATCTCGTGGATGAGGACGCGCTGGACGTTCCGGTTGACCGGCTTCAGCTCCTCGGCGATGTGCCACGCGATGGCCTCGCCCTCGCGATCGGGGTCGGACGCGAGGTAGACCTTCTCGACCTCGCGCGCCACCTTGCGGATCTCGGCGACGACCTTCTTCTTGCCGTCGATGACCTCGTAGACCGGCTCGAACTTGTTCTCGACGTCGACGCCGATCTTCGACTTGGGCAGGTCCTTCACGTGGCCGACCGAGGCCTTCACCGTGAAGCCCGCGCCCAGGTACTTGCCGATGGTGCGCGCCTTGGCGGGGGACTCGACCACGACGAGGGCCGAGCCTGGCTTCACCTTCTTCTGCTTGACCGGCTTCTCGCTCTCCGCGTAGGCGGCCTCGTCCTCGGCGGTGTCCTTCTTGCCCTTGCCCTTGCCGCCCTTGCCCTTGGTCCAGGACTCGGGCGCCCGCACCTTGCCCTTGCCGTCCTTCTTGCCGGGGGTCGGCCTGGCGTCGGTCGTCGCGCTGGGCTTCGCGTCGGTCTTCGCGTCGGGCTTGCCCTTGGTCGCCGGCTTGGCCTTCGCCTTGGCCTTGGCCTTGGGCGCGGCCTTGGCCTTCGCCTTCGGGCGTTTCGTCTTGGCGTCGGTGTGAGTCTTCTTCTCGGCCACGGAGACCTCTTCAGGGAGCACGGACGTACGCGGAGCCGGGGAGCGCGAGGATCCAGCCGGTCGCGTGCAGATCATCGAGGAGGGAGAGCGCGCGAGGGATGCCGACGCCCAGCGCCCGGGCGACGTCGCCGGCGTCACGACCGCGCTCGGGATCCAGCGCCTCCCAGGCGCGGGCGAGGTCGCCCTCGAGCGGGGCGCGCTCGTCGCCACGGGGGTCGCCATCCAGCAGGCGATCGAGGTCGGCCACCACCTCGACGATCGCCGCGCCGGCGCGGACCAGGGCGTCGGTGGCCGGCGTCCCCGGCACCGCGGCGAGCCCGCGGCCGAGCGCCACCGCGTGGCGCGCGGTGTGGAGCGAACCCGACGTATGCGCGGCCGCGACGACCACGGTCACGTCGGCGAGCGCCGCGATCAGCTGGTTGCGGCGCAGGAACATGCCGCGCCGGACCGTCGCGCCCATCGGGAACATCGACACGAGCGCGCCGCCGCGCTCGACGATCGCGGCGAACAGGCCGGCGTTGCGCTCCGGATAGATGATGTCGAGCCCGGTGCCGAGCACCACCGTCGTCGGGCCACCACCCTCGAGCGCACCGAGGTGGGCGGCCGTGTCCACACCCAGCGCGCCGCCCGAGACGACGACGCCGCCACGCTCGGCGACCCGCCGGCCGAGCGCGCGGGCGACCTGCAAGGCCGCCGCGCTGGCGGCGCGAGAACCGACGATCGCGACCGCCGGCTGGAGATCAGTAATCGTTCCGGAGACATGGAGCTTCCGGATCGCCGGGCGCACCCCGTCCAAGCGCCGCGGAAAGCCGTCGGCACCCGGCTCGATGCACTGTGTCCGGCTGCACGTCACGAGGGGGTAGCCTTTAGCGACCGCTGGGCCCCGAGTCAAGAGCCGTCGCTCCCGGCCTCGTGATTCCAGGCAGTTACTGCTTCCGCATCATGACGAGGTCCCCCACACCCATCTCCTCCGTCACTCGATCGACGAGGCCGACCGAGATGCTGTCGCCGACCTCGATGATGACGACCTCCCCCAGCGCGCGCGCCGGGAACGCCCGGTCGTCCTGCCCCACCTGATAGCCCGGGTCGCGCTTGGGATCGAACGCGTCGCCGCGGCGGACGACGAAGAGACGGTTTCCGACCTTGAGCCCCGAGCCCTTGCCGACATCGATGAACACGACCTCGCCCTGCCCGATGAGCTGTTGCGCGGTGAGCATCGCGACGATCGTGCCCTGCAGGTCGACCTCGTTGCGCGCGGGCGGGACCGACTTGAACTGCTTGAGCAGCGGCCCGACCCGCGAGCCGCGCTCGATCTCCTCGCTGGAGTCGGTGATGCGGGCCTGGGCCCGCTTGTCCTGCTTCACGCTCGTGATCTGGAGCTCTCCGAGGATCCGCACGTAGCTGCCGTGGACCTTGCCGCCGTGCTCGACGCGCGTGTCCTCGGCGTAGATCGAGTAGCGGTCGCCGACCTTCGGGACCTGCTTCTCGGGGTAGCTGACGTAGATGTCGTCGCCGGTCGAGAGGAGCTCCTTGTCCTCGACCGCGCCGACCACATACATGCTCGAGTCGAGGTGCTTCTTGTCGATGAAGGCGACCTGGCGCACGGCGACGTCGAGGCGCCGCTGCGGCGTGACGACGTCGGGCGGGCGCCCCGACGAGCCGGGATCGACGTCGGGATCGAGCCCGGGGTCGGCGGTGGGCACCACCGCGAGGAAGCCCTTGGGCAGGAGGCGGACCAGATCGCCGGGGTAGATCCAGTGCGGGTTGGTGATCTGCGCGTTGTACGACCAGACCTTCGGCCACTGCCACGGATCGTTGAAGTAGTACCAGCAGATGTCCCACAGCGTGTCGCCGCGGCGAACGACGTGGAGCTCGGGCGTCGGCCCGCCGTGCACCTCGACCGAGGTGTCCTCGGCGTCGCCGGTGAAGAAGCCGTCGTAGTGGATGACGCCGGTGGGCGCGGCCGGCGGCGGGGTGACGACCTGGCCGTCGGCGCCGATGACGATCGTCTGCGGCTGCGCGGGAGCCGGCGCGGGCGCGGACCTGCGCGCGGGCGGCGAGGTGTCGCTGTAGTCGCGGACCTCCGGCTGCGCGAGCGCGGGCGCGGCGGCGGCGGCGACGAGCGCGCTGCCGAGGACGAGGTGGATGCGGCGTGGTTCCATCATCACGGCTTCTCCAGGCGCGCCGCCGCGATGGCGGCCGGCGACGATCCGGGGTAGAGCGAAACGACCTGCGCGAGCGCGGCGCGTGCCTTGTCGGTCTCGCCGAGCGACTGGTACGCGAAGCCGATCTTGAGCAGGGCGTCGGGCACCTTGTTGCCGCGCGGATAGCGCGAGACGGTGGCGCGGAACTCGGTGATCGCGCGCGCGTAGTCCTTCTGATCGTAGAAGGCCTCGCCGAGCCAGTACTGGGCGTTGTCGGCGTAGTCGTGCCTGGGGAAACGCGCGACGAGATCGCGGAACGCGACGATGGCCGCGGCGTGCTCGCGGGCCTTGAGCGCCGCGATGCCGCGGCGATAGAGGGCGAGCGCCGGATCGCCGCCCTCGTCGTCGACGTCGCCCGCGGTCGCGCGGGCGGAGCGCACGGCAGGCGCGGCGGGCAACGGCGGCACGGGCGCGGTCCCGAGCTCCGACGACGTCGGCAGATCGCGGAGCGGCGCGCGAGGCGGCGAGGGGGCGCGGGCGGCGCGGGCGGTGCGCGTGCCGGCGCGCGGGCGCGGCCGCGGCGCGACGTCGTCGCCGCCCGTGAGGTCGTCCTCGTCGATGACGATCGGCGGCGCGGTCGCCTCGTCGACGTAGATGATCGCGGTGCCGTCGTCGGTCGTGCCGACGAGCTGCCCGTTCTCGGGCACGTCGTCAGGCGAGAGGATCTCGACCGGGAGCTGCGGCGGCGGCGCGCCGTCGGGCCGGCGCAGCGCCTCGGTCTCGAGGCGATCCTCGAGGAGGAACACCTGGTTCTCGAGATCGCGGCGCTTGCGACGCTCCGCGCGCAGCTCGGCGCGCAGCTCGTCGACGGTGGTCGACAGCTGCGTGTTCTTCGCGCGCGCCTGCGTCATCGGCCCGCCGCACGCCGGGAGACCGGCGACGACGAGCGCGCTCACGAACCAGCGAGAGGGCCGCACGCCTACATCGTAGGAGGCGCCGCGAAGCCGAGCAAAATTATTCACAGCGCTTGTATATGCGCTTCGTGAAGCGGCGCGGCATGATGGGGCGGACATGGCAGCCCTGCCACGCAAGCGTCTCGTCATCGCGACTCGCGGTAGCGCCCTCGCCCTCTGGCAAGCCGAGCACGTGAAGGCCCGGCTCGTCGCGAAGGAGCCGGACCTCGAGGTCGAGCTGCTCACGCTCAAGACCCAGGGCGACCTGATCCTCGACGTGCCGCTCTCGCAGGTCGGTGGCAAGGCGCTGTTCGTGAAGGAGATCGAGCAGGCGCTGCTCGACGGCCGCGCCCACATCGCGGTGCACAGCATGAAGGACGTCCCGGCCGAGCTCGCCCCCGGGCTCATGCTCGCGGCGACGAGCACCCGCGAGGTGCCGAACGACGCCCTGTGCGTGGCGGCGGCGAACCCGTGGCGCACGATCGACGACCTGCCCCAGGGGGCGCGCGTCGGGACCTCGAGCCTGCGCCGGCAGTGCCAGCTCCTCGCGCGGCGCCCGGATCTGGTCGTGCGCATGCTCCGCGGCAACGTGCCGACCCGACTGCGCAAGCTCGACGAGGGCGAGCACGACGCGATCATCCTCGCGGCGGCCGGGCTCACGCGGCTCGGGCACGCCGACCGCATCACCCAGCTCATCCCGCTCGACGTCAGCCTGCCGGCGGTGGCGCAAGGCGTGCTCGGGGTCGAGACCCGCGGTGACGACGAGGAGACGCATGCGCGGGTGGCGGCGGTGATGCACGATGTCGACGAGGCGCGCCGCGTCGCCGCCGAGCGCTCGTTCCTCGCCCGCATGGGCGGGAGCTGCCAGACGCCGCTCGCCGCGCACGCACGCTACGACGACGACAACGCGCTCGTGCTCGACGCGCTGTGCGGCATGCCCGACGGCACCCGCATCCTGCGCGCGCAGGAGCGCGGCGCGCCCGCCGACGCCGAGGGCCTGGGCCTCGCCGCCGCCGACGCGCTGCTCGCGAAGGGCGCCGACGCGATCGTCGCCGCCTGCACGCGCTGACGCGGGCAGCCGGCTCCGCGGCTGGCCCGCTAAGTTGTCAAAGTTGACACCGTCCCCAGATAGAACACGTTCTATTTGGGGACGGTGTCAACTTTGACAACTTAGCGGCGGCGCGCGGCCGCGGCCGCGGGCGTCGCCGGATCGGGCGCGGCGGGCGACTCGCGCTCGACGACGGCGACCGCCGCCTCGGCGACGAGCTCGAGCGAGAAGAGCCGCTGGACGGCGGCGGCCAGGCCGTCGGCGTCCGCGGCCTTGAGCGCCATCTGCGGCTGGTGAAGGAGCTTGGCCACGACGAGCTGCACGCTCCGGCGCACCGCCTCCTCGCGCTCGGCGGGCGAGAGCTCCTTGCGGGCGAGCTGGAGGACCAGCTTCTCGACCTCGGCGTCGGCCACCCGCGCGAAGTGCTCGCGCAGCGCGCGGATCGTCGGCACGACCTTCTGCGCGCGCAGCCACGCGTCGAACTGGCCGACCTCGACCGCGACGATGCGCTCGGCGTGCTCGGCCGCCTTCTGGCGCTCGGCGAGGTTGGCGGCGACGACGCGCTCGAGGTCGTCGATGTCGAAGACGTAGACGCCGTCCTGCTTGCCGATCGCGGGATCGGCGTCGCGCGGCACCGCGATGTCCACGATGACGATCGGCCGCCAGCGCCGCCGCTTCGCGACCTTCTTGAACAAGGGTACGGTGAGCACCGGCTCGCGCGCGCCGGTGGAGCTGATCACCACGTCGGCGGCGGCGAGGAGCTCTTCGAGCTCGGTCCAGGGGCGCGCGGTCGCGTCGAGCTCCTCGGCGAGCCTGGCCGCGCGCTCGGGCGAGCGGTTGGTGACCACGAGCTCGTCGACGCCGGCGTGGCGCAGGTGCTTGGCCGCGAGCGCGCTCATCTTGCCGGCGCCGACGACGAGCACGCGCTTGCCGTGCAGATCGCCGAACACGCGCGCGGCGAGCTCGACCGCCACCGACGACACGTTCGACGAGCCGCGCGCGATCGACGTCTCCGAGCGCACGCGCTTGGCGACGCCGAACGCGCGCTCGAGGCAGCGCCCGAGCACCGGCCCGCTGGTGCCGGCCGTGCCGGCGGCGGCGAACGACGCCTTCAGCTGACCGAGGATCTGCGCCTCGCCCACGACGAGCGAGTCGAGCGCCGACGCGACGCGGAAGACGTGGCGCACGGCCTCGGTGCGCACGTGATCGAAGAGGACCGGCGCGACCGACGCCGGCGCGACACCCCGGCTCTCGGGCAGGAGCCGCCGGACCTCGGCGACCGCCCGCTCGGCCTCGCCGGCCGGGCACGCGCCGAAGATCTCGACGCGGTTACACGTGGAGATGAGCATCGCCTCGCGCACGCCCGGCGCGCGCACCAGCGCGGCCAGCAGTCCCGCGTGATCCTCGTCGGGGATCGCGAGCTTCTCGCGCACCGCCACCGGCGCCGTACGCCACGAGATGCCGACCGCGAAGAGCTCGGCGGTCACCGGCTCAGCCTCCGAGCGCCCGGCGCAGGAAGTAGATCGCGAGCACGCAGAGCGCGGCGGCGAACCCGCCGAGCGCCATCCACGCGGTACGACGACCGCGCCATCCGAGGCCCAGGCGCACCGAGACCAGCGCGGCGTACGTCATCCACGTGATGATCGCGATCGGGTACTCGGGGCGCGTCATCGACTCGCCGCGCTGCGCGACCCAGGCGATGCCGAGCACGACGGCCACGGTGAAGACCAGGAACCCGGCCTGCACGAGCCGCTGCGACAGCGCGTCGAGTCCGTCGAGCGAGGCGTCGGGGTTCTTGAACGAGCGCGCGTCGAACTTCTTGCGCTTGAGGTTCCGCTCCTCGAGCAGGTAGATCGCGGAGAGCGCGCTGGCGAGCGCGAAGACGGCGACGCCGACCGTCGCCAGCGAGATGTGCACGCGGCCCAGGAGCGTGAGGCCTTCGCTCTGCTCGCCGACCGGCGAGAGCCGGGCCGCGGCGAGGAGCCCGAGGACGATGGGCGAGATCACGGCGCCGGCGAGATCGAGGCGGTAGCGCAGGGACGCCGCGAGATAACCGCCCGCGACGATCCACGCCAGGAAGCCGATCGCCTCGCGCACCGACGCCGCCGGGTGGACGCGCTCGACGCCGCGCCAGCCGATGTCGAAGCCGTGGGCGAGGAAGGCCCCGACCAGGACCGCGCGCGCCACGCGCAGGACGCCGGGCTTGTTCTGGAGGAACGAGACCAGGAACGTGCTCGACGCGACGCCGTAGAGGATGATCGCCACCCAGAACGCCGGCGAGGGCGTCACCGAGAGCAGACGTTCGGGATCGGGGGGAGACACGACGAAGGATCGGCCGGCTAGATGGCGGGGGCGCCGATGAAGCCGGCGACCACCTCGTACGCGGTATCGACGTAGATCACCGAGCTCGCCATGTGGTCGGCGCCCATCTTGGCGAGCTCGTCCTCGTCCTTGACCTTGCCGACGAGGTCGTGAGGATCGGGATCCCCACCGGCGACCCGCGCGAAGAACACCGCCGGCTTGATCGAGAAGGCCCGGCCGAGCTCGGACAGCACCATGCTGGTGCCGTCGAGCTGGATCTTGCCTTCCGACGACCAGGCCTCGAGCCGGCTATTGGAGATGAAGAGGCGCGCCACCGCCCCCGATCATAGGCGCTTCCGGGAGCGGGGCCAACTGCCGCATGCCGTTGCCACGCGGCGCCCGGCCGGTCGGGTGGGTTGCTCGTGTGGGTCCCCGAGGTTACAAAGGGGGCCATGGCCAGCACGAACGTCAAGGAACTCACCGACGCCAACTTCGAGAGCGAGGTGCTCAAGTCCGACCTGCCCACGCTGGTCGACTTCTGGGCGGTGTGGTGCGGCCCCTGCAAGCAGATCGCGCCGGTGGTCGAGGCGCTCGCCGACCAGTACGCCGGCAAGCTCAAGGTCGGCAAGCTCGACGTCGATCACCACCAGATCTACGCCCAGCAGCTCCGGGTGACGTCCATCCCCGCGCTCTTCCTGTTCAAGGGCGGCAAGGTGGTGTGGAACACGGTCGGCGCCGTGCCGCGCAGCAAGCTCGAGGCCGAGCTGCAGAAGCATCTGTAGCNNGAAGAAATCGTGATTTCGTGAGCCGCCGGGGCGAATTCGTGGCTCTCTAGGGACGTGGGCACGCCCCGGCTCCGGGTCATCGACGCGACCGCCAGCGTGGCGGTCGGGGATGTGGAGCTGGTGGAGCGGGCGCGGGCGGGGGATGGCTGGGCGGAGGAGATGATCTACCGCCGCCACGTGGGAGCGGTGGCGGCGACGGCGCGGCGATTGTTGAGGGATCCCGCGGAGGCGGCGGACGTGGTGCAGGAGACCTTCCTCATCGGGTTCGAGAAGCTGGCGACGCTCGGCGAGCCGGCGGCGCTGCGCGGCTGGCTGGCGCGCATCGCGGTGTCGCGCGTGCACCGGCGCTGGCGGTGGCGGCGGCTCAAGCTGTGGGGCGCGGCGGCCGAGGAGGAGTCGCTCGTCGACGTCGCGGCGCCGGGGCTGACGCCGCCGGAGCGCGCCGAGCTCGCGATGATCGACGAGCGACTGCAGGCGATGCCGCCCAAGCTGCGGGTGCCGTGGGTGCTGCGCCACGTGGTCGGCTACTCGCTCGAGGAAGTGGCGACGGCGTGCGACTGCTCGCTCGCGTCGGTGAAGCGGTATCTGGCCCGCGCCGAGCGCGAGCTCGCGGAGGTGTGCCATGGATAGCCGCCGGCTCGACGAGAAGCTCGCGCCGGCGATGGAGGAAGCGGACATCGCGCGGGTCTGGCGCCGCGTGAAGGACGCGCGGCGTGAAGCGCCGTCGCGGCGGCGGCGGCTGATCGGGATCGGCGTGGCCGTGGCCGTGGCGGCGGCGGCGGCGGCAGCCGCGGCGATCGTGATCGCGACGGACGGCGATGGCCCGCGACAGGTGGCGGGCGATGGCGCGCCCCTGATGGTCGGCGAGGAGCGACCAGCCGGTGCCGGACCGACCGATCGCGCCGCGGTGACCGGACCGATCGCGAGCCCGGAGATCGCGCTCGAGGCCGGGGTGCGTGTGGTGCCGACGCGAGCGCGATCGATCGCCCTGGACGACGGCTCGGTCATCGCCCTCGCCGCCGCGAGCGAGCTCGAGGTGCTCGCCAACGAGGCCGACAAGCTCGTCACCGCGCTACGCAAGGGCTGGGCCCGGTTCGACGTGAAGCCCGGCGGCGCGCGGCGCTGGATCGTCGAGACCGATCTCGCGACCGTCGAGGTCGTCGGCACCACCTTCGTCGTCGAGCGGAGCGAGGCGCGGCTCGTGGTCACCGTCGAGCACGGCGTCGTGCTCGTGCGCGGCGAGCGCGTCCCTGGCCGCGTCGTGCGGCTCACGGCCGGCGAGCACGTCGACATCCCGTTCCTCCCGAGCGAGCGCGAGCCTGAAGGAGGGACGCGAGGCGAACGGGGACCGGCCGCGGTCGATCGGCGCGACCACAGCACGTCCTTCGACTCGCCCTCGCTCCGCTCGGACTCGCTCCGGACGAACGGGGATGACTCGGTCGCGCCGGACGGCGCCGAGGCGGCGATCGCGCGAGCGGACGCGCTGCTCGCGAAGGGCAAGGCGATCGACGCGGCCGACGAGCTCGACCGCTTCCTCGACGACGCCGGCGACGACGCGGGCGCCGGGCTCGCCGCGTTCATGCTCGGCCGCATCGCGCAGGATCAGCTGGGCGATCCCGAGCGCGCCGCCGCCGCCTTCGCGCGCACGCTCGCGATCGGGAGCCCGCGCGCGGTGCAGGACGAGGCGCGAACGCGCCGCGCGCGTGCGCTGGCCGCCGCGGGTCGCGCCGAGTGAAGGCGCTCCAGACAGGCGCGCTCGTCCTCCTCACCTCCGGCCCCGCGCACGCCCAGCCGAGCGCCACCGTGGACGGCTGCCCCTTCGACGGCGCGTCGCTGGCCGCCGCGATCGCGCTCGAGGACCAGGCCGCGGGCCGCCCGTCCTCGGGCGCCGTGCACGTCACCTGCACACCCGACGGGACCGCACGGGTCCTCGCCCGCGCCACGTCGGGCGAGGCCTCGCGCGACGTGGATCTCGCCGACGTGCCCGCCTCCCTCGCGCCGCGCGTGATCGCGCTCGTGGCCGTGACGCTCCTCCACGAGCCGGTTCCGGTTCCGTCTCCGGTTCCAATTCCGTCTCCGGTTCCGCCTCCGTCTCCCTCTCCCTCTGCCTCTCCCTCTGCCTCTCCCTCTCCCTCTCCCTCTGCCTCTCCCTCTCCCTCTC
>DDTA01000283.1:9122-28089 GCA_002344285.1 Myxococcales bacterium UBA2376 | reverse complement strand
GAGCGAGCGAAGCGAGTCGAAGGGGGAGTCGCGGGAGAAGGAGAAGGCGGCGGGTCCATCTGCGTCTCCGTCTTCCCTCTCAGTCCTCCGGCCCGATCGTGTCCGCCCGCCCCGGCAACCGCTCCTCCCGGTCCGGACATCCATCCGCGTCCTCGTGCCCGTCCAGATCCTCCGCCTCGCGCGGGCACCGATCGAATTCGTCCTCGATCCCGTCGCCATCGTCGTCCAGATCGGGACAGCCGTCTGCGTCCTGCCAGCCGTCCTTGTCCTCCGGATCGAGCCAGCACGCGTCGCGGCCGTCGAGCACGCCGTCGCCGTCNNGCGGTCGTCGAGGCCGTCGCCGTCGGTGTCGGGGTTCGTCGGGTCGGTCGTCGAGTCGGGGTCTTCATCGGCCACGCAGAACCCGGTCGCGACGTCGGTGTCGGCGTGCGCGTCGCCGGTGAAGCCGACCTCGGTGCCGTCGAGCACGCCGTCGCCGTCGCGGTCGCGCGGCGGCGCCTGGTCGAAGCTCAGCTGCGCCACGAAACGCCACGCGGGCGAGCCGACCTCGTCGCGCGTGACGCCGCCCCCGCCCGCCAGCGCGACGCTCCAGCAGTGGTGCACCTGCACGCGCACGCCCACGCGCGCCTCGGCCGGCGACGGCCCGCGCGCGCCCTGGCGCGGCGAGTCGCCGAGCGCGGCCTCGACCTCGGCGACCGCCCACGCTCGATCCGGCCCGCCGAACGCGCGTCCCAGCGGATCGGCGCGCACGGCGACGCCGGCCGACGCGGTCAGCTCGTTGCCGTGCGGGCTCGCCGGCGAGAGCAGGATGACCTCGGTCGTGCGCACGCGTAGTCCAGCGCCACCCGTCAGCTCGAGCCACGGCCCCTTCCACCCGACGCGGATGCCCCAGCTCGGGATCCAGCCGGCCTCACCCGCGAACATCGCGTCGTCGCCGGTGGGCAGGAGCACGCCGAGCGAGAGCGCCGCGCCGAGGCCGCGCTCGCCCGGGCGCCCCGCGATGCGCGCCCGCGCCGACAGCCGCACGTCGCCGAACGACACGCGATCGAGCGCGCGCTCGTCGAAGCCGATGCCCTGCAGGCGATCACCCCACTGCACGGCGAGCGGCGCCGCGACGCCGAGCTGGTAGCGCGTGCCCAGGCCGCGCGCGGCCACGACGTCCGTGCCCCAGCGCAGGCGCACCGGCTCGCTCGCGAGCTCGCCGGTCATGACGTCGCGCAGGACGATCGGCCGCGACATGAGCGACCACGACATCGTCACCGCCCAGCGTCCGGCGAGCAGCACGTCGGCGGGCTCGATGCCGATCCACGTGCCCGCGCCCGCCGCCGGCGTGAAGCGCTCGACCGAGTACGCCGGCCGCGTCGCCACCGGCGTCTGCGCCGCGGCCGCGCCGGCCAGCGCGCACGCGAGCGCGACCGCCGAGCACGCCACGGCGGCCCGCTTCATGCCTTCGGGGCTCCCCGCTCGTAGAGCCGCGCCGGCGGTACGTGACGGTAGCGCAGCACCTTCTGGCGCAGCATCGCCGCGTGATCCAGCACCGCGCGGCGATCGCCGCCCTCGCCGGTCACGAGGCGCGCCTGCTCGATCAGCGCCTCCCGCGTGCCGCGCGGATGGAAGAGGAACGCGCGTCCGAAGCGCGGCTCGCCCTCGAACCCGATGACGCGCAGCTCGGCGACCTCGCCGACGGCGACGCCGTGCATCGCGCGCGGTTCGTCGACGCGCACCCGCGCGCCGCCCAGCAGATCGAACAGCTCCACGTACCCGGCGCCGAGCTTCTCCACCGACCACAGGCTGCGGTGCGACGTCAGCCACGCGCGGATCGCCGCCGCGCGCCGCGCCTCGCCCGCCTCGCGCGCGCGTACCAGCGAGCCCGCGGCCGGCGGCAGGCTCGCGCCCGGCACGACGTACTCGACGACCAGCCACTCGACGAAGCCCGCGCTCCACACCTCCCACAGCTCCTCGTCCTCGAACACCCGCCCGCGCCGCTCCTCGTAGAGCTTGCGGGCCGCGACCACGGCGGCCTCGTCGGTCGTGTGCTCGGCGACGAGCTCGTCGAGCACCTGCCCGAGGAACGCGCTGGGCGAGGTCGCCCCGTCGTCGCTCACCGGGAGGACCGCATCGCGTCGCGGAAGCGACCGAAGAGGTAGTGCGCGTCGTGCGGCCCCGGGCTCGCCTCGGGGTGGTACTGGATGCCGAACACGGGCTTGCCCACGACCTCGAGCCCCTCGACGGTCTCGTCGTACAGGTTGAGGTGGGTGATGCGCGTGCCCTCGGGCATCGACGCCGGGTCGACGGCGAAGCCGTGGTTCTGGGCCGTGATCTCCACCTTGCCGGTGGTCAGGTCCTTCACCGGGTGGTTGCCGCCGTGGTGGCCGAACGGCAGCTTGAACGTCTTCGCGCCGAGCGCGAGCGACAGGATCTGGTGCCCCAGGCAGATGCCGAAGACCGGCTTGCCGCTGGCGACCAGGTCACGCGCCGCCGCGATGCCGTAGGTCACCGCCGCCGGATCTCCCGGACCGTTCGAGAGGAAGACGCCGTCGGGATCCAGCGCGAGCGCCTCGCTCGCCGGCGTGCTCGCCGGCACGACCGTGACCCGCGCCCCGATCTCGACGAGCCGGCGCAGGATGTTGCGCTTGATCCCGAAGTCGTACGCGACGACGTGGAACCGCGCCTCGGCGGGCGCGACCACCGGCTCCCACGCCGCTCGCCAGCTCGGCTCGTTCCAGGCGTACCGCTCGCGCGTCGTCACCCGCGGGACCAGATCCAGGCCGTTCATCTCGGGCTGCCGCCGGACCTCGGCGAGGAGCTGCGCGCAGTCACCGCCCGGGTCGGGCGCGATCGCGCCGCGCATCGCGCCCTCGTCACGCAGGCAGCGCGTGAGCGCGCGCGTGTCGATGTCGTCGATCGCCGGGACGCCGTGCGTCGCGAGCCAGGCGTGCAGCTCGTCCTCGCTGCGCCAGCTCGAGGCGTCGGTGCGCTCGCGCACCGCGAAGCCAGCGCACACCGGCTTCTGCGCCTCGAGGTCGGCCTGGTTGACGCCGACGTTGCCCATCTCGACCGCGGTCATCACCACGATCTGCCCGCAGTACGAGGGGTCGGAGATGATCTCCTGGTAGCCGGTGATCGACGTGTTGAAGACGACCTCGCCGTGGCTCGTCGTCCTCGCGCCGAAGCCGCGCCCGCGGAAGATGCGTCCGTTCTCGAGCGCCAGGACGGCGGCAAAGCTCTCGCCAGAGGTCACGTTAGTCTCCCGTCGCGATCGTGGACCACTCGCCCGCCCACAAGCGTCATGACGCAGCGCCCGGTCAGGGTCGTACCCAGGAGCGGCGTGTTCTTGGCCTTGCTCGACAGCTCCCCCGGCGACACCGTCCAGGTGCGCGCGGGGTCGTAGATGCAGAGATCGCCGACGACGCCCGGCCCGATGATGCCAGGGCCCTCGCCCTCGCCACCCAGCGCGAACGCCCGCGCCGGACCGATGGTCAGCGCCTCGATCACGCGCCGCTCGGGCACGAGCCCGTCCCGCGCGAGCCCGAGCACGAGCGCGAGCGCCGTCTCCAGGCCGATCATCCCGGGCGCGGCCGCCTCGAGCTCGAGCTCCTTGTCGGTGAGCCCCTCGGGCGCGTGGTCGGTCGCGATCGCGTCGATCGTGCCGTCGCACAGCGCGTCGATGAGCGCGGCGCGATCCGCCGGCGAGCGCAAGGGCGGCGTCACCTTGGTGAGCGGGTCGTACGAGGCGCACGCCTCCTCGGTCATCGTCAGGTGGTGGGGCGTCACCTCGGCCGTCACCGGAAGGCCGCGCCTGCGCGCGTCACGCAGGAGCGCGACCGTGCGCGCCGCCGACACGTGCGCGACGTGGTAACGGGCGCCCGTCCACTCGACGACCTCGAGATCGCGCGCGACGATCGCGCTCTCCGCCGCGGCCGGCTGCGGGCGCAGGCCCAGCCGCGTCGCCGTCGGCCCCTCGTTGACCGAGCCGCCCTCGCACAGCTCGACGTCGAGCGCGTGCTGGACGAGCGGCAGGTCGAACGTGCGCGCGTACTCGAGCGCGCGGCGCAGGAGCGCGAGATCGCGCAGGCAACGCTCGCCGTCGGACAGGGCCACCGCGCCGGCGGCCTTCATGCCGGCGATCTCGGCGAGGTGCTCGCCGCCCAGCCCGCGCGTGATCGCGCCGACCGGCCGGACGCGACACAGGTTGACCTCCGCCGCGCGGCGGATGATCCAGTCGGTGACCGTGCGCTGGTCGTTCACCGGCTGCGTGTCGGGCTGCGCGCACACCGTCGTGAACCCGCCGCTCACCGCCGCGGCGGCGCCCGTGGCCAGGTCCTCCTCGTGCTCGGCGCCCGGCTCGCGCAGGTGCACGCGCAGGTCGACGAGGCCGGGCATGATCCACAGGCCGCGCGCGTCGACCTCGCGGTCGCCGCGGAGCCCGCCGCCGATCTCGGCGACGACGCCGTTCGACACTCGAACGTCCGCGGGAACGTCGAGCCACGCGCCCCCAGGTTGGGCGCCGAGGACGCGACCGCCGCGGAGGACGAGGTCCATGGCCGTCGGGCTTCTTAGCAGGCGGGACCGACGTGACACAAGCGCTGGGGGGTGTACATTGCGGCCGTGGGAGCGACCGCCGGCATCGTCGTGATCGGCGACGAGATCCTGTCGGGCAAGTTCGCCGACGAGAACGCGGCGTTCCTGATCGGCGAGCTGCGCTCACTGGGCGTGGATCTCCGCCGGATCTCGGTGATCCCCGACGATCTCGACGACATCGCGGACACGGTCGTGCGCTTCAGCGGGAAGTTCACCTACGTGTTCACCTCGGGCGGCGTCGGCCCGACGCACGACGACCTCACCATGGCCGGGATCGCGCGCGGCTTCGGCACCCGCGTGGTGCAGGCGCCCGAGCTCGAGGCCAAGGTCCGCGCGTACTGGGGCGAGAAGCTCGCGCCGGCGAACCTGAGGCTCGCGCAGGTGCCCGAGGGCGCCGAGCTCGTCTACGGCGACGCGGTGTGGCCCGTCGCCTGCTACCGGAACGTCTACATCCTCCCCGGTGTGCCGGCGCTGTTCCGACGGAAGTTCCTGGAGATCCGCGAGCGATTCCGTACGGTGCCGGTGGTGGTGGCGCGGGTGTACGCGGGTGGCGAGGAGGGCGTGCTGGCGCCGGAGCTGGACGCGGTGGTCGCGGCGTTCCCTGGCGTGAAGATCGGCAGCTACCCGCGGTTCGAGGAGAAGGACTTCCGGGTGCTCCTGACGGTGGAGGGGGTGGACGGCGGGGTCGTGAGGGAGGCGGTGGAGGAGCTGAGGCGGAGGTTGAGAGAGCTCGTGGTGCGGGTTCAGCTGCCCGAGTGATCGGGCACGGGCACGGGCACGGGCGCGGGCACGGGTAAATGGTAGGGTCCCCGGCCATGGCCGAGACCCCGGTATCCGTTCGAGGGATGAACGACCTGCTTCCGCCCGATTCGGCGAAGTGGGCGCATCTCGAGCGCACCTGCCGCGAGCTCTTCGCCCGCTTCGGCTACGACGAGGTGCGGCCGCCGGTCGTCGAGCACACCGAGCTCTTCGTCCGCGGCGTCGGCGAGGGCTCGGACATCGTGGGCAAGGAGATGTACACGTTCTCCGATCGCTCGGATCGCTCGCTGACGCTCCGCCCCGAGCTCACCGCCGGGCTCGCGCGCGCGTACATCGAGCACTCGATGTCGGCCAAGGAGGCGGTGACCCGCTGGTGGTCGCTCGGCCCGGTCTTCCGCTACGAGGCGATCAACACCGGCCGCTACCGCCAGTTCTACCAGATCGACTGCGAGGCCTACGGCGTCGCCGAGCCGACGATCGACGCCGAGCTCATCGCGATGCTGCACGCGCTCTACACGACCTTGCGCGTCGAGCCGATCACGATCCTCGTCAACAACGTCGGTCGCGGTGACGACCGCGCGCGCTACCGCGAGGCGCTGGTCGCGTTCCTCACCCCACACGAACCGGCGCTCTGCCCGGACTGCAAGCGCCGCCTCGCCACGAACCCGCTGCGCGTGCTGGATTGCAAGGTCGAGACGTGCAAGGCGATCGTCGCGCGCGCGCCGAGCGTCCTCGACTACCTCGGCGAGGCCGCGCGGGCGCACTTCGACACCGTGCAGGCGACGCTCGCCGAGCTCGGCGTGCCGTTCACCGTCGAGCCGCGCCTCGTCCGCGGCCTCGACTACTACACCGGCACCGTGTTCGAGTTCACGACGACCGCCGGCAACCTGGGCAGCCAGAGCACGATCGTCGCCGGCGGCCGCTACGACGACATGATCGGCGAGCTGGGCGGACCCGCGACGCCGGCCATCGGGTTCGGCATCGGCGTCGAGCGCACCGTGCTCTGCATGCCGGGCGATCCGGCGAGCTACGCGCCGACGGTCGGCCTCTTCATCGCCGCCCACGGCGCCGCGGCGCGCCGCCGTGCCACCGCGATCGCCCACACCCTGCGCACCGCCGGCGTCGTCGTCGAGGTCGAGCACCGCGACGTCGGCATGAAGGCGCAGTTCCGCCGCGCCGACAAGCTCGGCGCCCGCCTGTCACTCGCGCTGGGCGAGGCCGAGCTCGCGTCGGGCGAGGGCAAGCTCAAGGACATGGCCGCGCGCACCGAGCACCCCGTCGTGCTCGCCGATATCGTCACGGCGGTGACCCGGCTCCTGTCCGACGACTGATCACGACCGGCATCGCGCGCCCGGCGCGGCGGAAGAGCGCCTCGTAGAGCGCGCGCACCGGCGCGAGGTGGAGCGCGCGGAGGTTGTTCGCGTTGGCCCACATCGAGTCGAAGACACCGCGCGCGTGGCCGCGGCGCTCGTAGCGGAGCGCCTGCGCCAGCATCTGCAGCTTGTCAGCGGCCGCGACGAGCTCGGCCTCGATGGACCCGCGGGCCTCGGCGTCGGCCCAGTCGGCACGCAGCGCGGCCGGAAGCAGCTCCTCGGCGATGCGGGCCTCGAGCGCGGCCAGCTCGCGCGCGAGCGCGGGCGTCTTCATCGGCATGGGGACGTCGCCCGTGCGCGCCTCGGGCGCGTCGTGGACGAGCGCCATGCGCAGCGCGCGCTCGCCGTCGACGGCCTGGCCCTCGGCGCGCAGCGCGTCGCACAGGACGGCGACGACCATCGCGACCTGCAGCGTGTGCGCCGCGATGCTCTCGGCCGGCACGCAGCCGCGCAGCACCCAGCCGGTGCGCGGCAGCTCGCCGAGCGGCGTCAGCGCGTCGAGCTGGTCGAGGAGACGGTCAGGGTCCATGGGCGATGGCGGCCTCGAGGGCCCGCGACAGATCTTCCAGCGCGAACGGCTTGGACATGACCCGCTCGATCCCGAGCGCGCGCAGCTCGCGCTCGAGCGCCTCCTCGAGCCGTCCCGACGTCATGATCACCGGGACCGACGGATCGATCGTGCGCATGACCTTGAACGCCTCGCCGCCGGTCATCACCGGCATGACGTGGTCGAGCACGACCGCAGCCAGGGCGCCGCGGTGCTCCCGGAACGCCTCGACCGCGGCGGCCCCATCGGCGGCCTCGATGGTCTCGTAGCCCATGTGCTCGAGCGCGCGCCGCAGGGCGCGCCGGAGCGGTAGCTCGTCCTCGACGAGCAGCACCTTGCCGCGCCCGTGCAGGAGCTCGCCGCGCGCGCCGCGCGGCTCGGTCACCGGCGCGGCGGCCGGCAGGTAGACCGTGAAGCGCGCCCCCGCCGGCTCGGCCTCGCCGACCTCGATGATCCCGCCGTGGGCCTGGACGACGCCGTAGGCGGTCGCCAGCCCGAGCCCGGTGCCGCGCGCCTCGCGCCCTTGCTTGGTCGTGAAGTACGGATCGAACACACGCGGCCGCAGCTCGGGCGGGACGCCGCCGCCGGTGTCGCTCGCCTCGACCACGACCCACCGGCCGGCGCCGAGCGGCGCCGGTGCCCTGCCCTCGAGCGTGCGCACCGCGAAGGTGAGCGTGCCGCCGTTCGGCATCGCGTCCCGCGCGTTGACCGCCAGGTTCAGGATGACCTGCTCGATCTGGCTCCGGTCGCCCGCGATGATCGCGCCGGCCTCGCGCCAGTGCTCGATCGCGATGTGGCGCTCGAACGTGCGCCGCACCAGATCGACGACGCCGCCGACGACCTCGTCGAGGTCGAAGCGCACGGCGTTCCCCGCGGGGTGGCGTCCGAAGGCGAGCAGCGAGCGCGTGAGCGCGGCCGCGCTGTCGGTCGATTGCTCGATGCGCACGAGATCCTCGACGCGCGCGGCGTCGGGCTCGCGGATCCGCAGCATCGACGCGAGGATCCGGATCTGCGCCAGGATGTTGTTGAAGTCGTGAGCCACGCCGGCGGCCAGGGTGCCGATCGCCTGCAGCCGCTCGTCCTGCCGCGCGCGCTCCTCGGCCTCGCGCTGGCGGGCGCGTGCCTCGAACTCCGCCGTGATGTCGGCGAACGCGATGACGACGTGGGTGATGACGTCGCCGTCGAAGTGCGGGCGCGCGGTGGCGCGGATGTTGACGCGCCGTCCGTCGTGGCGATGGATCACGATGTCGTCGACGGTGACGCTGGTGCGCGCCTCGAGCGCGCGCACGAACGGCATCCTGGCCTCGGGATACGGCGCGCCGTCGAGGCCCATGATCCCGTAGGGCTCGCTGTACGCGCCGACCGCGACGTCGTCACGCGCGTCGATCCCCATGATCTCGCGGAACACCCGGTTGGCGAACAGGAGCTCGCCGCCGGGCGCGCGCGCGACCCAGATCCCCAGCGGCAGCTGGTCGATGACCCCCGACAGCTGGACGTCGTCCGTCGTCACATCTACCTCGACCCACGATGGTAACGGCCCCGCGCGCCGAAGGGAACCGATGCCCGCGGAGCCTGGTATGGTCGGGCCGTGGGCGGCTGTACCAACTGCGGAAGCAAGAGCGGATGCGACCACCGCAAGGGCGACATGCTCGAGGCGGTCGACCAGGCGCTCGCGCGGCTCTACCCCGCGCGGGCCTGGGGCGCCCCGCAGCCCTCCGCGTCCGGGCGCGGCGCCGACGCCGAGGCTGCCGCGCTCGCCGAGGAGCTGGCCCAGGAGCTGGACGCCGCGGTCTTCCTGCGCCGGGGCGAAGCGGGCGAGCACTGCGATTTTCTCTATGTCCTGTGCGTCGGCCGCCCTCCCTGCGCGATCCAGGTGCGCGATCAGGGGGTGCCACCGCCGGCCGAGTGGGAGGGCGAGGCCACGCTCGCCGAGTCGTACCTGCGCGTCGCGCTCTCGTCGCTGGCGCGCATGGCGGTGGTCCAGGAGGTCGCGGTCGAGGTACGCGGCGACGGCGGCGGCTGGCTCGTCCGCGAGCTGCCCCGCGCCGGCGTCTACTCGGCGCCGCTCCTGCGCCGCTTCCAGCGCCTCGTCGCGATCCTGCCCGCCTACGACATCCTGCACGTCGATCTCGGCGACATCTCGGGGCCGCCGCCCGACTACGAGCCCGGCGAATGGCCGTCGCTCTTCGCCGGCACGCCCGCGGTCACGAACTACCTCTTCTATCCCCAGCCGGCGACGATGGTGACGACCACGTGGCTGCCGGCGGACGGTGACGCGACGTGACCATCGATCTGGCCGAGCACGTGCGCACGATCCTCGGGGACCTGCGCGCCTCGCTCGGCGCGCACCGCGCGTCCGTCGTGCCTCGCGGCGCCCCCGATCCCGACGTCTCCAGCCCGGGCGGTCTCCGCGCCCTCCCCCTCGGCGGCGGCGCGCGCCTCGAGCTCGAGCTGGGCCACATGGTCCGCCCCGACGACGAGGTCGACCTGGCGCTCGAGCAGGCCGTCCGCGCGCTCCGCGCCGCCGCCCGCGAGGCCCGGGGCGGTCACGCGACGACCGACGGAGCGCCGCTCGAGCCGTTCGAGCTCCCGGCCGTCACCGTCGTCGGCGGCGGCGTCTCGCGCCCGACGCGCGTCGCCGATCGCATCCACCAGTTCCTCGAGGCGCTGGCCGCGATCCAGCACGCCGAGAACGTCCTCTGCGTCGTGCGCGGCGAGCTCGTCGCGTCCGCCCACCCACCGTCGGAGCTCCACGGCTCGCGCGCCGAGCTCCTCGTGCGCCGCGCCCAGGCCGCCGCGAGGACCGCCGGTCACACCCACGGCGACCTCGCCGACCCCGACGCCTACGTTGTCACCTTCTGGCTCTCCGCCGCCCTCGTCGTCTACTTCTCCGGCCCCTACTCGATCGACTTCATCCGCCATCGCGCCCGCGCCGTCGCGCGCGAGCTCGCCGAGCTGCTCCCGGAGCTCGACCCCGACCCCGCGGCGCCCGCCGCCGCCCTGCGCCCACCTCCGGGCTCGTAGCACCGCGCGGGGGTGCGACACTCGCGCCGTCAATTCGTGCGTACGGATTGTGCGGTCCATCAGACTGCGACACCGAACAGTCCGGCACATCCTGGCGCGGCGGATCGCGCTGGCTGCGGTTGCGCGGCGGCACATCCGTTGCTGTACGCGGCGGCATGAAGCGCCGTGCCACGCGATACGCCTTGCTGTTGTTCACGCTCGCCGCGTGCAGCGCCGACGACGCCTCCGAGGAGGAGCGCGTTGGATCGCCGTGCGAGCAGCTCCGCGATCACCTCGTCGACCTCCGCGTGCGCGACGCGACCGGAACGCCGGACGAGCTCGCGCAGCACCGCGCGGCGATGATGCGCGCGCTCGGCGATGACTTCGTCGTGAGCTGCGAGGACAACCTCGGCCCGACGCAGATCGCCTGCGCCACGGCGGCGACCGACCTCGCGGCCGTGACGGCCTGCGCGACGCCCTGACCCACGCTCACCCGCGCTCTCGTTCCTCCCAGGAGATCACGATGCGGACTCAACGTACCGTCCGGACGGCATACGCCCGCGGCGTCGCCGGCCTGCTCGCACTCACCACCATCCTCACGGGCGGGCGCTCCACGGCGGCGCCCGCCGACATCTTCTCGAGCCCGGCGCCGGTGCTCGGCAGTGATCCGCCGAAGGCGGCCGACCTGCGCGACGGGGAGGCGTCGGTCTCCACGCAGACCGGCGCGATGACCTACAGCTATCCCATCACCGTCCCGCCCGGACGCGGCGGCATGGCGCCCAGGCTGTCGCTCGACTACTCGTCGCAGGCGCCGATCTACGGGACGATCGCGTCGGGCTGGAGCCTCTCGATCCCCGCGATCGTCGAGGATCCGTCGCAGAGCCCGCTCCGGCACCGCTCGCCGGAGGTCGACGCCCCCATCGGGCCATCCCAGGCCCTCGCGGACGACCGCTACATCAGCACGCTCGCCGGCAACCGCCCGCTGGTCCGGGTCACCGAGCCGAAGGGCCCGGACGCGCGCCAGGCGTATCGCGCGCAGAACGACTCGACCTTCACGCGGTACGAGGAGCTCGACGGTTCACAGGGCTGGTGGCGGGCGCTGAGCTCGACCGGCACGGTCATGACGTTCGGCACGACATCCCGGATGGGAGGCTGCCCGGTCGGCCGCCGGTTCGCCCCGATGACGGGACAGGTCGACCCGTTCGGCAACGAGGTCGCTTACTACTACGAGTGGAACCCGGTCCTGCTCGATTGTCACATCGCGAAGATCGAGTGGGGCATGAACGCGGCGGCCGGCATCACGCAGCCGTTCGCGCGCGTGGCGTTCACGTGGGAACCGGTGTCGATGATCACGGTCAACGGCGTGAGCGTCGCGCCTGGATCGACGCGGAACTACCGCTCCGGTGCGCTGATGGCGAGCGGCGCGACGCGCCTCACCACGATCACCGCCACCGCGTTCCCGCCCGGCGGCGCCGTCGAGCACACGCGGCAGATCCGCCTCGGCTATGACCTGAGCGCGGAGACCGCAACCGGCAACATCACGCACGCGCCGGTCCGCCTGCTGTCGTGGATCCAGGAGAGCGCCTGGGGCGCCACGAGCGCGCAGGCGCGCGTCGATCTGCCATCGATCAACTTCACCTACGAGAGCCCGACCGTTCAGCTGAGCGCGGGAGAGTCGAGCTCGGATACGCCTTGGTTCGACGGCGTTCTGGCCCGCAGGAACCTCGGCTGGGGATACCGCTTCTCCAAGGACCCGGGCGACGACCGGTGGCCAAGCGTCGAGGCGATGATGATCGACCTCGACGGTGACGGGCTCCTCGATCGCCTGACGAACACCTCGGCGAACACGCCGGATGGATCGATCAGCCAGTGCAAGGCGGAGTGGCAGCGGAACCTCGGACCCGACGCGAACGGACGCATCCAGTTCTCGCCGGGCAACGCGCCGTTCACGATCGATCTGCCGCGCCTCAAGTGGGGTGGCGACAGCGCGACGGCGCTGACCGGCGGCCTGACCAAGGAGTACTGCTCGCTCAACGGGCAGGCCACGACGTACAAGAACTCCCACGCCGTTGGAAGCGCGGGCCTCTGCCACACCGACAACCAACCCTGCAAGGCCAGCCCCAACCCCGATCAAGGCAACAAGCGCTTCTGCTATCCCGGCGGCGCCACCTGCCCCCTCGATCCCGGCGGTAACGGCACGAACGCCGACTACCGCACGTACCTGGCCTATCGCTGGCTCGACGCCGACGGCGACGGCTTGACCGACCTCGTCGCCGCCATCCACGGCGACTCCGACACCTACGATCCGGACGTCGGCAACGGCGTCGGTCCCAGCTACCAGCGGACCGCCGAGCCCGCTCCCTTCGGGCTCGGCGTGTGGCCGCAGTGTCCGGCCCAGATCGAACAGTGCAAGGAGAACATGTACAGCTGCCTCGGCGAGGCGATGCCGTGCGCGGGGCTGTGTACGACCAACTGGACCAAGGTCAACCAGTGCCTGACGACCGCGGTCAGCACCGGCTGCTTCAACATCACGTCGACGATGGGAGCGCCGCAGAGCGGTGGGCCCGTCCAGCGCGCGCCGTACACGCGCTGCGAGGGCCTCTATCCCTGGTTCATCTTCAAGAACTCGGGCAACGGTCAGATCGCCAAGGTCCCGACGGTGAAGTACCAGCCGGTCCCGCTCGAGTCGGAGAGCGGCGACTCGCAGGTGGGCGGCCACGCCGTCTTCTCGCAGGACCACGCCGTCATGGACTTCGACGGCGACGGCTGGCTCGATGGCATCGCCCGCGAGGAAGCGAAGACGAACCCCGATGGGACCACGACCCCCGTGCCCGACGGGTGGTGGGTGTGGCTGGGTGACGGAACCGGAGGCATGGGACCCAAGCGGTACTACTTCCCGACGCGCCGCCACGCATGGAACGGCGTCTCGGGCCGCAACCGGATCGCGGCTGCGAACGGCAACGTCCTGGGGACGCAGATCCTGGGCGTTCTCGACGTCAACGCCGACGGCCTGCCCGATCACTGGCTCGACAACGGCAATGGCACCGCGAACGTCACCTTCAACGACGGCATCCAGTTCCAGATCTGGGGAACCGCCCACGACGGCGACACGAACCTGCCCGTGAACCCGAGCAACGTGTCGGTCGTCGCGCCCGGCGCGGTCTACGAGCCCTTCACGACGATCGTCCAGTCCGGCGACGCGGTGATGACCAGCCGACCGGTCGACGTCGACAACGATGGCCGGATCGACGTGGTGAAGATCGACGCTGGGGAAGGCGGATACGTCTACTACAACGTCGGCGGTCAGCTGCTCGCCACCGGTTCGCCTTACCCGGGCGCATCGTTCGGAGCGCGTCGCCAGATCTCCGCGAGCGTGGTGGCGGACCAGCACGGCGATCGCATCTGGGAGCTCCGGAAGGATCTCATGGATCTCGACGGCGACGGGATCCCCGAGGCGGTGACCGCCAATGGCACGACGTACAACCGCTACGTCCCCGCGGGACCGCCGCGGCTCCTGAAGACGATCCAGGGCGGTAGCGGCGGCATGGCGACGACGACGATCACGTACGCGTCGATGCACAGCGCGACGGTGACGCAGACCCCGGGCAGCACGTGGTTCGACGGCCGACCGAAGGCGACGCCGGCGACGCAGTGGGTGGTGTCGGCGATCCGCTTCGACGATCCGTACGCGACCGTGCCGACGAGCACGACGACCACGTACCAGTACGAGAACCCGCGGCACGGCAAGGACGAGACCGGTCACTACGCGTTCCGCGGCTTCGAGTCGGTGACGACGTCGTCGCAGAGCGGCGCGAAGACGAAGGAGGTCTACGGCTACGACGTCGACTGGTCCGGACGGCTGGTCCGGAAGGTGGTCCACGCCGCGGAGAACTCCGGGGCCGCGGTCAGCGTCGGCACGACGACCTACGGCGCGTTCACGCTGTTCGGCGGCGCGCTCACGACGTACGAGGCGACCCTGAGCGAGCACCACACGTGCGCGGACGGACAGACCGAGACCAGCTGCGTGACGACGCCGCTGCAGTACACGCGCGCAGAGACGACCTACGCGCCGCAGGCGAGCACCACGCTGCCCGACGTGCCCCTCATGTACGTGGCGACCAAGACGCGCACGCAGCATGCGCGCACCGCGGCCAACGGCGACCGCGAGTCGACGTCCACGTACCTGCTCGCAGCCGACGCGACGACGTACCGCCTCCGGCCTGACACGATCGTCCAGAGCGAGCAGCGGAATGGCGCGATGGCGATGTACGGGAAGAGCCGCATCACCTGGAACACGGCCGCACCCGCGTACGCGCGCAAGCTGACCGACGAGGCGTGGGCCGACGCGGTCGACGCGAACCGGTCGATCACCACGTACAACTACGACGCCGCGACCGGCAACCTGCTGTCGATCACCAACCCGTTCGGCAAGACGACGACCTACGAGTACGACCCGCGCAAGCTCTTCGTCATCGCCGAGAACAACGCCCTCGCGCATCGGGTCGAATTCGAGTGGGAGTACGGCACCGGCACCAGGACCGTGACGCGTGGACCGCAGGTCGCGGGCTGCATCCAGAACGGGAGCTGCACGTCCAATCCGCCCGGGCTGACGATGGACACGACGAAGCTCGTGATCGACGGCCTCGGCCGCACGCGCGAGCGCTGGGAGTCGGTCACCGTCGACCCGGGCGGCCAGGCCTACTACGAGCTGCGCAAGGTCGGCTCGCTCGGCTACTACGACGGCGCTCCGAACATGATCTTCGAGTCCAGCCTCGTCAAGTACGACGCCGCGGGCACCCCCGTCTGGGCGCAGACGTACACCGAGCTCGACGGGCACGGCCGGACGCGAGTGGTCTCGGTGTCGCGCGGTGGCGGTTCGATCCCCTCCGCCACCACGACCTACACGTACCGCAACGACGGCACGCTGGCGAGCGTGTCGCTGCCGGACCCGTCGCAGGACTCGACGGCGACGGTCACGTACAGCTACACGTTCGACAGTCTCGGCCGTCCGACGTCGATCCGCCGGCCCGACAGCGAGGGCAGCGGCGCGGACATGGGCTACCTCGCCAACGCGACCGACGGCGTGACCACGTGGGTGCGCGAACGTGCCGCGTCGCCCGCCAAGATCGCGGAGACGCGCCGCCGGTTCGACGCCGACGGCCGCCTCCAGACGGTGAAGGAGAAGCTCACCGCGTCGACGTGGGCGACGACGACCTACGCCTACGACGCCGCGAACAACACCACCCAGATCACCGACGCCGAGGGAAAGATCACGACGCTCGAGCACGACTTCCTCGGACACCGGAAGCGCATCCGCCGCAACAACCGGGACTGGGACTACACCTACGACGCCGGCGGGCGACTGACGAGCGAGACCGCGCCATGCACGCCGCAGCCGACCTGTCGCGCCGCGTACACGACGACGTACGCGTACGACAGCCTCGACCGCATGACGACGCGGTTCCTCGCGCCGCGCACGCTCAGCTCGACCGACCGCGCGCTCTTCGGCGCCGAGAAGGAGACGTTCGTCTACGACACCGGCCTGAACAACCGCGGCCGGCTGCACCAGTGGTTCAGCTGGGGCCCCGGCGACGTGGTCAAGCAGAACCAGGTCTTCAACCACGACGAGCACGGTCGCCAGACCCGGAACCTGATGTCGTTCAACACGGCCGGCTACAACGTCAGCCGCTCGCTGGACCGCAGCTATCTGGTCAGCGGCCTGCCCTATCGCGTCGCCTACAACGACGGGCCGACCGGCGCCGTGACCTCGTACGCCGACTACGACTACGACATCCGGGGCCTGCCGTCGTCGGTGTCGATCAGCGTCAACGGGGTCCCGTACCCGGTCGTCCTCACCCGCAACGTCGCCGGGCTCGTGACCAGGCGACGGGCGGATCAGTCGGGCGGCACGGGCAAGTTCTTCGAGTCGAACTGGACGTACGACAACCTCGGCCGCGTCACGAACCAGACCGTCAACCAGAGCACCGGCCAGGTCGCGCGGCAGGCGCTCACCTACGTCGGCAACGACGACGTGAGCTCGCTGACCACGTACTTCGGCACGACGCCGAAGGGTCCGCTCAACTTCACGTACGACTTCCGCCACCAGCTGACGAACGTGACGAGCAGCGGTGGCTACTACACCGCCGCGTACACCTACGGCAACGCGGGGCGGCTCAGGCGCGCGACCGTGAGCCGCGGCGTGACGGTCCCGTCGGGCGACGTGCGGCAGCGCGACTACTTCTACAACTACCAGGGCGCCGACCCCGAGGTGGTGACGTCGCTGAGCACCGGCAACTTCGCGGGCTCGGGCGGCACCAATGCCGTCACCTACACCGTCGACGCGATCGGCAACCAGATCGCGCGCATCGGCCCGACGACGGGCGAGCGCATCGACTTCGTCTACGACGGCGCCAACCGCCTGCGCCGCGCGACGAAGAAGGTGAACAACGTGGTCACCGGCAGCGAGGAGTACTGGTACGACAGCGCCGGCTCACGCGAGCACGTGGTGAAGCGCGGCGCGAACGGCGCCGTGACGGGGATGATCTGGTACCACGGCGAGGTCGAGGCCCATTACGCCCCGGCCGCCACCGTCGCGAGCCAGGTCTACTCGCACGTCTCGCTCGGCACGCCCATCGCGCGCATCGATCGCACGAGCGACACCGTCGCCAGCGTCGAGTTCCAGTTCCACGGTCTCGGCGACAGCACGCTCACGACCGTCGCCTTCCCGAACTCGATCAACACGACCTTCAACTACGGCCCGTTCGGCGACCTCCTCGAGTCGACGACCAGCGCTGGCGCGACCGGCATCGGCACGCACAAGCGCCGCTTCAACGACAAGGTCCAGGACGACCTCACCGGCCTCTCCTACTACGGCGCCCGCTACTACGACCGCCTGCTCCTCGGCT
Organism: Myxococcales bacterium UBA2376; assembly: GCA_002344285.1. Taxonomy (GTDB): domain Bacteria; phylum Myxococcota_A; class Polyangia; order Haliangiales; family Haliangiaceae; genus UBA2376. The sequence continues at coordinate 10,921 of DDTA01000283.1, read as the reverse complement.
GGACGCAGCTCGACCCTCTCTACCTGCGCGCCCCGGATCTCGGCAAGCAGTCGACGCCGCGCCGCTCGAACCTCGGCGTCTTCAGCCTGAACAACCCGATCCGCTACATGGACCCCGATGGCCTGGACTCGGTCGCACGGTCGAGGCACTGGACCGAAGAGTTCAACGCTGATCGCAAGGCCCGCGTGTTGGCCGCTGGCGGCGACGACATGACCGAGACCCATGTTCAGCGTGCCTACGAGAAATGGCTCGACAGCCAGTTCTGGGCCAGCGGCGGCACGCCCCCCGATCCCAGGACGACTGCTCCGCAATGCCACCCGGACGACGCTTTCGACGACGAAGGCAACATCGACGTCAAGAAGGTCCTTACACCGTCAGCTGAGTCGATGCGCTTCGGGTTATCGCTGGCTTCGGGAGCTCTCGGTTTCGCACGCCTGGCGCTCGTCATCGGGCTGTCTGCCGCCTCGAACGAGAACGAAATCGCTCTCGACCTCATCGGTTGGGGAGCGGGCGAGGCGCTAAGCGCTTTGAAACCCAAGGCGGGGTACGCCTATCGCGAGCTAAGCGCCGCAGATCGAGCCGCCCTCGATGCGGGGCAAGACATTGCGGCCAAAGGAACTGGGGGCACAATCGCCGATCAGGTGGCGGGCGCGGAGACGAAATACGTGTCCGCAGCGAAGACGGTTGCGGGTACAGCGAAATATCGAAGCGGGCACGGCCTGATCAAGATCGATATCGGTATCGCTATCGGTGCAGGCGCCGGATTCGTCGAACACGGGAACGTCCTCCAGCAGGTTGCGCGAGCGTTCGGGCGCGGTTCAATTCACTACAAGAACGCTGCCAACGCCGGCGAGGTTATGTTCAAGGGAGGAATTCCCCGTTCGGCCATCGTCGGTTTCCGGGAGTAACCATGCCCGCTCTATCTGACTACACGAACGTCTTCGACACAGCCCTCCATCTCCTAAGTGAAAAGGGGTACCAGCTGTGGTTTGACGAAGAGGCAATGCTGTACTTCGCTGAGAAGGAAGGCTGGGACTTCGCCGCATCGTCCCCCGTCGGGTTGCTCGGCGTTGTGGCCATATTTGAAGCCAAGAAGCCAACCACGTATCGCGAGTATTGGTGGCGCGACGACGTGAAGATGGACGGAAAGCTACCAACAGCTCCCAAGCAGAATTACACGCCGGTCTATGTCGGTGTGGCGAACGCGGCTATCGACGCCGCCAAGCGCCGAAAGGATTAGGACGAGCGATGCGGCGAGCATTTCCGCGGAAACGTCGGCTGGATGTCCAGGTGCGACTGGCGCTCGTCCAAGAGCTCTGGAACAGCCGAGTCAAGCCGCGTACTCCGGCGCAAAGATTCCGAGCTCGCGGAAGAGCGACGCCAGCTGCACGCTCGACTCCGCGAGGATGACGAGCATCCCGACCACGCGATCGAGTGGACCGACGCTCGCCGACGCCTTCGCGGACGGGCCTGACGTTTCCGCGGAAACGTCAGGCGTTGACGGTGGCCATGTTGGCGGCGGACTCCTCGGTGTGGAGCTGGATGCGGATCTGCACCCGGGTGCCGTCGGCGCCGAAGTCGGCGAAGACCGGGAACATGCCGTCGCCCCAGGTCGTGAAGAAAAGGCAGACGCGGAGGTCCTCGATGTCGATGGTGGCGGATTCGGTCGCGGCGGCGCGCGCCTGCTCGAGGAGCGCCCAGTGGTGCGAGTGCGGACGGAAGTCGGTGGCGAGCTTCCAGCCGCGCTCGGCCACGAGCGCCTCGGCGGCCCGGCCGCGCTCGACGATCTCGTCGACGTC
>DDTA01000283.1:0-9042 GCA_002344285.1 Myxococcales bacterium UBA2376 | reverse complement strand
CGCGCGAAGTCGACCATCGCGGTCCCGATCTCCACGCTGCCCGCCACCGGCGCGTCGCGCAGCTCGATGACCACGTTGTCCCAGAGCGCGGACCAGCGCCCTTCCCCGACACGCACGCCCCACACCGGCAGCGCTCGGTCGCGCGGCAGGTTCTCGACGATCACCGCGGGCACCTCGGCGATCTCCTCGTTCTCGGACATGCCGATGTGGCCGGGATCCAGGATGTGGAGCGTGCCCGACGGCACGGTCACCTCGCCCAGTCGCTCGCGCGTCATGGCCGCGAGAATGCCCGCGCCGCGCGCGACGTTCTAGTCTCGCGCTGATGAGACGGCTCACCGCCTTCCCCCTCGTCCTCGCCGCCGCCGCGTGCGGCGGCAAGTCGAATCCCGTAGCTGGCACCAACACGCCCGCGTGTCCGTCAGGAGACGTCGTGCGCTACGCGATCCGCCAGATGGCCGCCGACGGCGGACAGACCTACGGCTCGCCGGCGAGCGAGCACTGGAGCATCCCGCTCGGCTTCCGCTTCGAGGACGCGTCGCCGCCGCCGTTCGGCCCCATCACGCGCGAGGCGGTCGCGGCGCTCGGCATGCCCGACGTCCCCGACGTGGTCTGGCTCTACGACGGCACCGGTCCCGCCTGCAGGGCGCAGATCACCGGCTTCGTGGCGACGCCCGAGGATCCCGGTATCGGCATCTCCACCGTCATCTCCGCCATCACCTCCGACTGTCTGCCCACCGACGACACGCGCGACGCGTGGGTGCTCGCCGTCGCGGCCGAGCCCGTCGGCTGCGGCTTCGCGCGCGCCACCACGCTCGCGAGCCACCTGCTCGAGGAGAAGGAGGGCGTCTACACGCTGCCGGCCACCAAGCGGTCCGTCCCGCCGCCGATCGATCTCGCCGTCGAGCGCCCGGCCTGCGCGCCGAGCTGCCCCACGCTGTGGTCGCTCCGCACCGTCGAATCCAGCCCGCGCGTCACCGAGATGACGGTCACGCACCTCGTCGACAGCTCGCAGGAGGAGCCGTGCAACTGGGAGGTCGCCGACCAGTTCGGCATCTACCTCGGTGGCGGCCCCGGCGTCGCGCCGACCGAGCTGAAGCTCCCCGCCCTCCCCGACGAGGAATACACCGCGCCCATGTCGCTCGCCGGCGCGTTCGTCGACGGCACCGGCCCGCGCATCGTCGCGCTCCTCGACATGGCCGCCTGGGGCGCGTACGCGATCACCGCCGACGCCACCTACGGCGCCGGCCAGCGCGTCCGCTACTACCGGCACCACGAAGAGGACTTCTGGTACCGGTCGCTCGCGCCATACTGCGGGCCGTAGGCCATCCGTCCGGGCCGCGCCCTCGCGGCACGGGAACCAGCACCGACTCTCGGCCGGGGCACGAACGTCAGCCGCCCCGGCCCTCGGTCGGGCACCGCCTCGCGGTCGACATCGATCTGCGGGACCCAGAGCCGAGCCGCCGCGCTGAATGCGATTGACAAACGTGTTTCTCCGAATTGTGAGCGATAATCTATGGGAGCAAGGCGTGGGGTGTCGAGGAGCGTGGTGCCGGTGCAGGTGCAACTCGAGCTGCGGCGGCCCGGGCGCGGCGGTCCGAGGCCGGGAGCGGGTCGCAAGCGGAAGCCGGGCGCGATCCGGCATGACCGGCGGCCGGAGGTGTCGCGGCACACGCCGGTGCACGTGTCGGCGCGCGTGATCGGCGACGTCGGGCGGTTGCGGCGGCGCGATGCGTGTCGCGCGATCCGCGGAGCGGTGGCCACGTACATCGGCCGACGCGACTTCCGGATCGTGCACGTGAGCATCCAGTCGAACCATGTCCACCTCATCGTCGAGGCGGACCACAAGCGCGCGCTCGCGAACGGGATGCGCGCGTTCCTCATCTCGTCGACGCGGCGACTGAACGCGCTGCGTGGCCGCACGGGCGTCGCCTTCGCGCGCTATCACGCCGTGCCGATCACGGGACCGCGGCAAGCGCGCAGCGCGCTGTCGTACGTCCTCAACAACTGGCGGCGCCACCGCGAGGACCGCGCCGGCGCCGAGGCGCGCCGCGCCACGCTCGACCCGTACTCGACGGCGGTGCTGTTCGACGGCTGGGCGACACCGTCGGGGCGCTACGAGATCCCGTCGTGGTACGAACCGATGCTCGTCCACGCGCCGCGTTCGTGGCTGCTCAACGAGGGCTGGCGCAAGTATCCGCCGCTCGATCCGCGCGAGCGTCCCGGCCCCTTGCGCTCAGGGTGAACAGGACCCCTGCGCCCGCCTAGAGAGACGCGCGCTCGCTGGGCGGGCGATCGAGCGCGAAGCCGTCGTGCAAGGCGCGCAGCGCGAGCTCGGCGTACTTCTTGGCGACGACGCACGAGATCTTGATCTCGCTCGTCGAGATGAGCTGGATGTTGATGCCGTCGGCCGCGAGCAGCTGGAACATCTTCTTGGCCACGCCGGCGTGCGAGCGCATGCCGACGCCGACGACCGAGACCTTGCAGATCTCGTCGTCGAACTTCACGCGCTCGCCGTCCTTGCCGACCAGATCGGGCACCTCGCGCTTGAGGATCTCGCAGGCGCGCTTCCGGTCGATCGCCGGACACGTGAACGTCATGTCCGTGGTCCCGTCCGACGACGCGTTCTGGATGATCATGTCGACGACGACGCCGTTGTCCGACAGCGGGGTGAACAGCCGCGCCGCGATGCCCGGTGAGTCGGGCACCTGCTCGACGGTGATCTTGGCCTCGTCACGGGCGACCGTGACACCGGAGACGACGACTTTCTCCATCTCTCGCTCCTCCGGGACCACCCAGGTCCCGGTGACATCGGAAAAGCTCGAGCGCACGTGGATGCGTACGCCGTACTTCATGCCCAGCTCGACCGAGCGGATCTGCAGGACCTTGGCGCCGAGCGACGCGAGCTCCAGCATCTCCTCGTACGAGATCCGCTCGATCTTGCGCGCCGACGGGACGATGTTGGGGTCGGTCGTGTAGACCCCGTCGACGTCGGTGTAGATCTCGCACACGTCGGCGTCGAGGGCCGCCGCGATGGCCACGCCGGTCGTGTCGCTGCCGCCGCGCCCGAGCGTCGTGATGTTGCCGCGCTCGTCGACGCCCTGGAACCCGGCGATGACCGCGATCTCGCCGTGCTTGAACGCCTGCTTCACCGGCTCGGAGTCGATCGACACGATCCGGGCGCGCGCGAACGCGCTGTCGGTCTGGATCTTGACCTGGTGACCGAGGAACGAGCGCGCCTTGCCGCCGAGCTTGCGGATGGCGAGCGCGACCAGGCCGACCGAGACCTGCTCGCCGGTCGAGACGATGACGTCGACCTCGCGGTCGTTGTGATCGTCGTGGATCTCGCCCACCAGCTTCAGCAGGCGATTGGTCTCGCCCGACATCGCCGAGACCACGACCGCGACGTCGTGACCCTCGCGCTGGGTCGCCAGGCAACGGCGCGCGACGTTCATCATGCGCTCGGTCGAGCCGACCGAGGTACCGCCGTACTTCTGGACGATCAGCATGCGGCGCGGAGGATANNTGCTTGCCAGTTCCCGGCACAGACGGCATCCTCCTGACCCTTGAGGTCCGCGAGCTGTCAGGAGCATGACCGTCCATGATCTGGTTCTGGGTCGGCTTCTTCACCTTCGTCGCCATCGCCCTCGCCCTCGATCTCGGCGTCTTCCACCGCACGCCCACGGATCCGACCTTCAAGTCGGCGTTCCGCAAGAGCATGGTGTGGATCTCGCTCGGCCTCGGCTTCGCCGTGCCGGTCTACTTCATCTACGAGAACCACTGGCTCGGCGCCAACACCGCGGGGCTCTCCGGCAAGGACGCCGCGATCACGTACCTGTCGGCCTACCTCCTCGAGGAGGCGCTGTCGGTCGACAACATCTTCGTCATCGCCCTCATCTTCCGGTCGTTCCGCATCCCCGGGAAGTACCAGCACCGCGTGCTCTTCTGGGGCATCCTCGGCGCGGTCGTCATGCGCTGCGCCATGCTCGGCGGCGGCGTCTGGCTGACCAAGAAGTTCGACTTCATCTTCTACTTCTTCGGGGCCTACCTCATCTATTCGGGTCTCGGCCTGCTCCGCAAGGAGGACGACGACGAGGACCACATGGAGAAGTCCACCGTGGTCCGCCTCCTGCGCCGCTTCGTGCGCATCGTCGACGGCGACCACGGCGGGCACTTCCTGGTGCGCGACAGCCACGGCCACCGCGCGCTCACGGTGCTCGCGGTCTCGCTCGTCGTCGTCGAGCTCACCGACGTCGTCTTCGCGATGGACTCGATCCCGGCGGTGCTGGCGGTCAGCCAGGAGTCCTTCGTCATCATCACCTCGAACATCATGGCCATCCTCGGCCTGCGTTCGCTCTACTTCATGCTCGCCGGCGCGATGGCGCAGTTCGACTACCTGAAGTACGCGCTCGCCGCGCTCCTCGTCTACATCGGGGCCAAGATGATCGGCCACGGCCACGTCCACATCCCGAACGCGGTCTCGCTCGCGATCATCGCCGGCTTCATCGGCACCGGCGTGATCGCGTCGATCGTGGTCAACAAGAAGCGCGCGGCCGAGACGGCTCCGGTCGAGCCGCCCGCGCCGTAGTCACTTCATCTTGGCGTTGAGCTTGGCGGTCAGGTCGACGTCGGGCTGCGCCCAGAGCACGGCGCTCTGGTCGACGATGATGTGCACGCCCTCGCTCTTGGCGATCTCCTCGATGATCGGGCCCGCCTTCTTGAGCAGGTCCTGGACCAGCTTGGTGCGCTCCTCGGCGAGGCTCCGCTCGAGCTTCACGTAGGTCTGCTGCAGCTCGACGAACTGCTTCTCGAGGACCGCCTTCTTCTGGGCGAGGACGTCGGGCTTGAGCACCGCCGCCTGCTTGTCGAGCTCGGCCGCCGACTTCTGGAGGTCCTTCTGCTTCTTGTCGAGCTCGGCCTGCTTGGCCTTGCGCGTCTTGTCGAAGGCGTCGCTCGCCCGCTTGCCGGCCGGCGTGTCGTAGAGCGTCCGCTCCAGATCGATCGTGGCGATCTTGGTGGTCGCCGGGACCGCGTCGACCAGGCCGGTCACCGGCGCGGTGACCATGCCGAGCCCGACCGCAAGGCCGAGCACCGAAAGAGCCGTTCCCAGTCGACTAGAAAAACGAGACATGCGACCTCCGCCGACGTACTACCGCGGACTAGAAGAAGTTGCCAATGGTGAACTCGAAGACCAGGGGGTCCTCGTTGGCTTGACGGTCGAGCGGGATGCCCCATTCAAACCGGAGGGGGCCGATGGGTGAGAACCACCGGAACCCGAAGCCCGCCGACTTGCGGATGCCGTACACGACCGAGTCCGGGAAGCTGAAGCAGGGGTCGAACTTGATGGAGACGGCGGCCGAGCGGCCGTTGCAGTACCGGGCCTCGAGGTTGTAGGCGTTGCCCATGTCGTAGAACACGACGCCGGAGATGGCGAGGCGCTTGATGAGCGGGAACTCGATCTCGCTGTTCCAGATGAGCTGCATGTTGCCGCCCAGGGGGATCTCGCGCAGCGTGCTGTCCGGATCGCGGCCGGTCGCGAGGAGCGGCCCGAGCGTGCGCGGGCGGAAGCCGCGGACGTCGTAGATGCCGCCGATGAGGTAGCGCTCGCTGATGGGCACGCCCAGCGGATCGACCGACGTGGTGACGCCCAGCTCCGCGTTCAGGTGGAGGACGAACGGCCCCCACAGCTCGCGGTAGTGACGCGCGAAGCCGCCCCAGCGGACGAAGATGTTCTCCGAGCCCGTGTACTTCGAGGCGTACTCGGCAAAGACGTTGTGGTACCAGCCCTCGGTCGGGAACAGGCGGTTGTTGCGGCTGTCCCACTGCAGCGAGCCGCGCACCGACGACGTGATGCCGCCGCGGTAGAGGTTGGCGACGTCCTCGAAGTCGTCCTGCACGGTGACCGCGCCGAACGACGTGAGCGACCCGCCGCCGCGCGAGATGCCGACGTTCTCGAGCTTGTAGGTGACGAACGCGCGGGCCTCGTAGCTGAGGGGATACCCCCAGGTCAGGTTGAAGCCGGCGGCGTTGCGCTGGAAGTTGTTGAAGACGCGGCTCTGGTTGTAGAGGTCGAACGCGAACGTCCAGCTCGTGTCCAGGAACCAGGGCTCGACGAAGCGCAGGAGGAAGAGCTGGCGGAGGCTCGAGAGCTGCGCCTGGAGCGCCAGGGTCTGGCCGCGGCCGAACAGGTTGTTCTGCGAGATCTGCGCCTGCGCGATGAAGTTCTCGACCGACGAGAAGCCGGCGCCGATCTGGAACGTGCCGGTCGGGCGCTCGCTCACCTCGACGTTGACCTCGACCAGCTCGTCGGACGAGCCCCGCTTGGTCGACACGTCGACCTTCTCGAAGAAGCCGAGCGCGTTGATGCGGCGCTTGGACGCCTCCAGGCTGGTCGACGAGAACAGCTCGCCCTCGCTGATCTTCATCTCGCGGCGGATGACCTTGTCGCGGGTCTTGGAGTTACCGCGGATGTTGATGCGCTCGAAGTACGCCTTCTTGCCCGACTCGATCTCGTAGATGAGCGAGATCCGGTTCGCCTTCATGTCGGGCTGGGTCATGGGCAGGACGTTCGCGTACGCGTAGCCCTGGTCCATGTAGTAGTCGCTCACGCGATCGCGGTCGGCGGCGATGACCGAGCGGCTGAACTTGTCGCCCGGCCGGGCACGGATCTTGGCGCGGTGCGCCGCCTCGTCGCCGACGAGCTTCCCCTTGAACTTGATCTCGCCGATCGTGAAGACGGGCCCCTCGTCGATCGGGATCGACAGGTACATGTAGCGCTTGTCGCGCGACAGCCGGAGCTGCGGCGTGCCGAGCTTCACGGCCGCATAACCGCGGTCCCAGTAGTACGCGCTGATCATCACCAGATCGCGCTCGAACATCTCCTCGCTGAAGGTGCCCGAGTCCGACAGGAACGAGAGCGCCCCGCCCTTCTTGGTCAGGACGACCTCGCGCAGCTCGTCGTCGGAGATGGCCTTGTTGCCGATGAACTGGACGTCGCGGATCTCGACCTTCGAGCGCTCGTCGACGGTGAACCACACGTCGACCTCGGCCTCGTTGACCGGCTTCACCTCGAAGTCGACCGCGGCGAGGTAGTAGCCCTTCTGGACGTACAGCTCGGCGATCTTCTCGCGGTTGCGCTTCACCTTGGCGATGTCGAGGATCGCGTCGCGCTCGAGATCGATGACCTCGTTGATCTTCTCGAGGCCGAGCTCCTTGGCGCCGTCGACGAGCACCTTGCGGATGCTCGGGCGCTCGGTCACGGCGAACGTGAGGATCGCGCCGCCGCCGGGGCCGATCTCCGCCTCGACGGTGACGTCGGCGAAGAAGCCCATCTTCCACATCGCGCGCACGTCGTCGCGGATCTTGTTGGCGTCGATCGTCGCGCCGACCTTGGAGAGGAGGTTGATGCGGATCGCGTCGTCCTCGACCTTGCGGTTGCCGCGGAACTGGATGCGATCGATCGGACGGCCGACCAGCTTGGGGATCGGCGCGTCGGGATCGGTCGCGACGACCGGGTCGTCATCCTCGTCCGGAGCCTGGGGGGGCGGCTGCGGCTGCGCCAGGGCGACCGCCGGCAGGAACGCGACGAGGAGGACCAGCCCACGACGCAACATCGACGCCGTCGTCATTCAGGCTTCCTCCGCGCTCTCGAGCTGGCCGCCGTCGATCATGCGCAGCCGGCGCGGCATGAGGCGCGCCAGCTCGGGGTTGTGGGTCATGACCAGGAGCGTCGAGCCGCGCTCGCGGTTGAGCTCGACGAAGAGCGCGTGGATGTCCTCGCCGGTGTGGCGGTCGAGGTTGCCGGTCGGCTCGTCGGCGAGGATCAGCGCCGGCTGCATGATCGTCGCGCGGGCGATGGCGACGCGCTGGCGCTGGCCGCCGGAAAGCTGGTCGGGGCGGTGGTCAGCGCGATTTTCCAGGCCGAAGTTGGCCAGCGCCGCGGCGACGCGGGCATGACGCTCCTTCACCGGAATGCCGGCCAGCATCATCGGCAGGGCGATGTTCTCGGCGGCGGTCAGGCGCGGCACGAGGTGAAAACTCTGGAAGACGAAACCGATGCGCTCGCTGCGCACGCGCGCCTGCTCGTCGGGCGACAGCGTCGTCACGTCGCGCCCTTCGAGCCGGTAGCTGCCGGCATTGGGCCGGTCGAGCAGGCCGAGCAGGTTGAGCAGCGTCGACTTGCCCGAGCCGGACGGCCCCATCACCGCCACGTATTCGCCGTTGTCGATGCGCAGATCCAGCCCCGCCAGCGCGTGGACCGCGGCATCGCCGAGCTGGAAGACGCGCTCGATGCCCTTGAGCTCGATCAGCGCGGGCATGCCGTCCGTCTCAAGGATCGCTGTCGCGCGAGGTAATTGAGGATCACTCCCGTGCAGACTCCGATGCCGCTCGCGAAGAGCAGCCAGCCGCTCTTGACCAGCATGAATGCGATGAAAAACGCCATGCCAAGCGCTTCCCATGGAGCAGGCCCTACGACGACCGCGATTGTTGAAGCGGCGAGCAGTGTGGACAGCCAGGTCACGGCGATGCCGGCAGTGGCGGCGCCCAACATGCCATAGGTGTTCGTGACACGATGAAATGCCAGCGCGATGGTCGCCGGCCAAATGATGACCAACGGGATGGTCCAGGCGAGAAATGGCCTCGCGTAGTCGGTGGAAAGGCTGAATCCGGGCAGCCATCCCAGGACTGCGAACGCGAGGAGGCCAGATGCACCGTATGCGGCGGCGCTGACATACCGCGGAAACACGGGTTGCAGGGCAGCGGCGCGCTGTTCGGCCCGCGTGGCAAGAACAACCAAGGCGACGATGGCGACAGGAATCAGTGCAACTATCGCGGCGAAGCCAACGAGCGAGAGCACGGTCATTTATCCTGTCTGCCGTCCGGCGTCACCGGGGCGCCGGCCTTGACGCCTTCCTTTTCGAGCGAAGTGACGATGCGGTCGCCGGCCGCCAGCCCTTCGAGCACCTCGGTGTATTCCCAGTTGGCGAGGCCGGTCTTCACCGTGCGCTCCTCCAGCTTGCCGCTGTCGGGGTTGAACAGCAGCAC
>DDTA01000023.1 GCA_002344285.1 Myxococcales bacterium UBA2376 | reverse complement strand
CACCAAGAAGCAGGCGCAGGACGTGATCACGGAGGAGGCGAACCGCTCGGGTCAGCTCTACGTGACGCAGCGCTGGCTCGGCGGCACGCTCACCAACTTCAAGACCGTCAAGGGCTCGCTCGAGCGCCTCAAGTCGCTCGAGAAGATGGAGGAGGACGGCACGATGCTCGCCCTCACCAAGCGCGAGCAGATCGAGGTCCGCCGCGATCGCGCCAAGCTCATGAAGTCGCTCGGCGGCATCAAGGGCATGAACAAGCTCCCCGGCATGGTGTTCGTGATCGACCCGGCCAAGGAGCACATCGCCGTCGACGAGGCGCGCAAGCTCGAGATCCCGGTCGTCGGCGTGACCGACACCAACTGCGATCCGGACATGATGGACTACGTCATCCCGGGCAACGACGACGCCATCCGCGCGATCAAGCTCTTCACCTCGCGCATCGCCGATGCGTGCGTGATCGGCACCAAGGTCTACAAGGAGCGCGCGCACACCCGCGGCGCCAAGGAAGAGCAGGACGAGCGCGTCATCCACGTCTCGTCGGGCGGCGACGGTCCGCGCGTCGAGATCGCGTCGGGCGGCCGCACCTACGGTGACTCCGAAGCTTCGGCGTCGCCCACGCCCCAGGAGTGAGAGAAGAAGTCATGGCCGAGATCACCGCCAACATGATCAAGGACCTGCGCGAGCGCACCGGCGCCGGCATGTCCGACTGCAAGAAGGCCCTCGTCGAGTCGGACGCCGACGTCGAGAAGGCGATCGACTACCTGCGCAAGAAGGGCCTCGCCAAGGCGGCCAAGAAGGCCGGCCGCGAGGCCACCGAGGGCGCGATCGTCTCGTACATCCACGGCGGCGGCCGCATCGGCGTCCTCGTCGAGGTGAACTGCGAGACCGACTTCGTCGCGCGCAACGACGACTTCGTGGCGTTCACCAAGGACGTCGCGATGCAGATCGCCGCGATGAACCCCACCTTCGTCCGCAAGGAGGAGGTGACGGATGACGTCGTCGCGCGCGAGCGCGAGATCCTCCTGGCCAAGGCCAAGGAGAGCGGCAAGCCGGAGCAGGTCGTCGCCAAGATGGTCGACGGCCAGGTCTCGAAGTGGCTCAAGGAGATCTGCCTCCTCGACCAGGCCTTCGTGAAGAACCCGGACAAGACGATCGATCAGCTCCAGCAGGAGCTCATCGCCAAGATCGGCGAGAACATCCGCATCCGCCGCTTCGTCCGCTTCGAGCTGGGCGAGGGCCTCGAGAAGAAGAAGAGCGACTTCGCCGCCGAGGTCGCCGCCCAGGCCGGGATGTCCTGATCCCGGGCTGACCCCGGTACATCCATCCTGATACAACGAGCCCGTGCGCTACCCGGCGTCCGGGCTCGTTGCCGTTTCGGTGGTCATCGCGAGCGTGGCCGCGGCCGCCGCCAGCGGTGGCTGCGGCGATCGCAAGAGCGGCGGCCTGCCGCCGGCCGAGGAGTGGAAGGCGCCGGCCGGCTCGGGCGGCGCCTCCGCCGCGCCCGCGCCCGACGAGCAGCTCGCCCGCTGCGCGGCGACCGTGTTCGTCGCCGACGCCGTGCGCGACGGCAACCTGCCGACCGGGATCCTGGAGCAGCTCGCGGGTGTGCCCGATCGGGAGGCGATCGTCGTCCTGCGCGCGCTGCAGCACGCGGCCGCGCGCTTCCCGGTCGCGGACCAGCACGCGGGGCTCCTGGCCGAGTCGACGTTCCGGCTGGTCGAGCGCGGCGAGACGGCCTCGGCGCTCCCGCTGCTCGAGCGCGCGGTCGGCCTGCTCGGACGCGGCACCGACCACGAGATGCGCGCGTCGATCGCGGCCGCCACGATCGCGCGCACCTACGGGCGCCTCGGCGACGCGAGCGCGGTGGAGCGCCTCGGCGGGACGCCGTTCGCCGGTCCCTTCCTCGCGCGCGGCCTCGCCGAGGGCGGCCACGACACGCTCGCCGACGATGTCTACGCCCGCCTCATGACGGTCGGGAAGCTCGATCCCCTGGCCGCGGCGGAGCTCCCGGTCGTGGATCTCGTCCGCGGGCGCCTCGATCTGGCGCGGGCGCGCATCGCCAGCCGACCGGCCGACTGGCGCGGCGTACACGCGCTCATCCTCGCGACCGCCGCCGTCGAGCGCGACCATCCCGAAGCGCGCGCGCTCGTCGCCGAGGCGGCGCGCGAGCTCGACGCGGCGCCCGGGGCCGGTCCGGCGATGATCCTCGAGCTCTCCGAGCTGCAGCACGCGGTGGGTGACACCACGGGTGCGGCGCAGCGTCGCGCCGGGCTGCGCGTGGCCCTCGCCTCGGAGCGCGACGAGCGACGTGCGTGGCAGGCCCTCAGCAACCTGCACGGTCTCGCCCTTCGCGCCGGCGTCGCCGACGAAGCGAACGCGATCTTCGCGGACCTGGAGGCGCGCCGGGCGCCGCCGTGGATGCTCGCCCTCACCCGCGCCCAGGGCCTCGTCATCACCGGCGAGCTGAAGGCGGCGGTCGAGGACGTCGAGCGCATGACGACCGACCTGAGCCCGCCCCGTGGCGTGGTCTACGTCGAGGTCCTGCTCCGCTACTTCGCCGGCCCGCGCGACCCGGCGCTGGAGCGCTGGCTCGCCGAGCACTTCTGCCGCTGATTCGTGTAAGGTCGCGACCCGCATGGCTACCGACGCGTCCTCGCGCCCGGCGTACAAGCGGGTGCTCCTCAAGCTCTCGGGCGAGGCCCTCATGGGCACGCAGGGCTACGGCATCAGCCCCGAGATCATCAACCTCGTCGCCAGCGAGGTCGCCGAGACCGCGCGCCTGGGCGTGCAGCTGGCGATCGTCGTCGGCGGCGGCAACATCTTCCGCGGCCTCTCGGAGTCGTCGAAGGGCATGGACCGCGCCTCCGCCGACTACGTCGGCATGCTGGCGACGGTCATGAACGCCGTGTCGCTGCAGGACGCGATCGAACGCCAGGGCGTGGTCACCCGCGTCCAGTCGGCGATCCCCATGTCGCAGCTCGCCGAGCCGTACATCCGCCGCCGCGCCATGCGTCACCTCGAGAAGGAGCGCATCGTCATCTTCGGCGCCGGCACCGGCAACCCGTTCTTCACCACCGACACCGCCGCCGCGCTGCGCGCGATGGAGATCGGCGCCGAGGTGCTGCTCAAGGCGACCAAGGTCGACGGCGTCTACGACAAGGATCCGCGCAAGCACCCCGACGCGCGGCGCTACCAGCAGGTGACGTTCACCGACGCGCTGCAGAAGGATCTGGGCGTGATGGACGCCACCGCGTTCGCGCTGTGCCGCGACAACGAGCTGCCGATCTGCGTGTTCGACATGACCCGCCGTGGCAACATCCAGCGGGTCGTGTGCGGCGAGCCCGTGGGCACGCGCATCGTCAAGGACAACGAGGGCTCGAGGTACGCCGAGAGCTGAGCGCCGAGAGCCGCAGCCGGAGACGGAGAGCAACATGGTCGACGACATCAGCAAGGACGCCGAGGAAGGCATGAAGAAGGCCATCGAGGCCTTCAAGCGCGATCTGGCCAAGGTCCGCACGGGACGCGCGACCACCGCGATGCTCGACGGCATCAAGGTCGACTACTACGGGACGCCGACGCCGGTGAACCAGGTGGCGACGGTGACCGTGGTCGACGCGCGGCTCATCTCGGTCAAGCCGTGGGAGAAGAACATGGTCGCCGTGATCGAGAAGGCGATCCGGGCGAGCGATCTCGGCATCAACCCGGTGGCCGACAGCGACCTCGTCCGGCTCCCGATCCCGCCGCTCACCGCGGAGCGTCGCAAGGACCTGGTGAAGAACGTCAAGAAGATGACCGAGGAGGCCAAGATCGCCGTGCGTGGCTCGCGCCGCGACGCGATGGACCTGCTGAAGGACGCCGAGAAGGAGAAGGAGATCACCGAGGACGAGCGCAAGCTCGGCGAGAAGCGCGTCCAGGATCTCACCGACAAGTTCGTCGCCTCGCTCGACGAGCTCTCGGCGACCAAAGAGAAAGAGATCATGGAGATCTGAGAGCGCGCGCCGGCGCGCGTCGCCGGTGTGCGTCCTGGTCCGACCGGCGACCTCGCGAACGAGGTCCCGCGTCCTGCGGGCCGAAACCTACGTTCCGCGCCAGGCTGGCGTATGATCCCGGGGAATGGGAGGTCTCCCGAGCGGCGCCGGAGCGCTCGTCGGCAAGCGCCTGGACCAGTACGAGCTGCTGGCGCTCCTCGCGCTCGGGGGGACCGCCGAGATCTATCTCGCGCGCATGGGCGGCACGGCCGGGTTCGAGAAGTACGTGGTGGTGAAGTGTCTGCACGACCACCTGGCCTACGACCGCGAGTTCGTCCAGATGTTCCTCGACGAGGCGCGGCTCGGCGCGCAGCTCGATCACTCGAACATCGTGCAGACGCTCGGCCTCGGCGAGCAGGACGGCCGCTACTACCTGGTCATGGAGTTCGTCGCCGGGATGTCCCTGGCGCTCATGGCCCGGCGCGCCGTCGAGCGCGTGCCGCGTGGCCACATCCCCGTGCCGCTGGTCCTCGGCATGGCGGTGCAGGCGTGCGAGGGCCTGCACTACGCGCACGAGAAGCAGTCGGGCGGCAAGCCGCTCAACCTCATCCACCGCGACATCTCGCCCCAGAACCTCGTCATCACCTTCGAGGGCATGGTGAAGGTCGTCGACTTCGGCATCGCCAAGGCCGAGGAGCGCGAGACCGCGACGCGCAGCGGCACCATCAAGGGCAAGTTCGCGTACATGTCGCCCGAGCAGTGCCAGGCCAAGGACATCGATCGCCGCACCGACGTGTTCGCGCTCGGTGTCGTCCTGCACGAGCTGCTCACGGGGCGCCGGCTCTTCAAGCGCGGGTCGGCGTACGACACGTACCAGGCGATCCTCGAGTGCAAGGTGCCGACGCCGTCGGCGCAGAACCACGAGCTCGATCCGGCGCTCGACCCGATCCTGATGAAGGCGCTGGCGAAGAACCCGTCGCAGCGGTACCCGTCGGCGGAGGCGTTCGGCGAGGCGATGACCAACTACCTGCACACGCGGGGGAAGGCGTCGGGGCCCGGGGACATCGCGCTCTTCATCGACCAGTACTACGGCCCCGAGATCGCCGACCACGGCGGGCGCATGCGCGAGCTCCTCGCCGGGCGCGCGGCGGCGGCGGCGGGATGGGACGACGAGGACGGCGGGTCGGGCTCGGCGTCGGTGTCGAGGGTGGACGAGCTCTCGCAGTTCGAGATCATCGGCGACCTCGAGGGTGAGGGCGAGGACGGCGACGACGCCGCGGACGACGCCGCCCACGAGGCGCAGGCGAGCGGCGACGACGAGATCGCCGGCGAGTCGACGCGCATCGAGATGAACCCCGTCGCCAAGCTCGAGGAGCTCAACGCGCGCGTTCGCCGGAGCCAGGAGCAGCCCGCGGTCACGCCGCCGCCGGAGCCACCGTCGCCGCCGCCGGCACCTGCGCCGGCACCCGCACCAGCGTCGGCGCCGGCGAAGCCCGCCCCGCTCTTCGGCGCGGCGACGCCGGGCGGCAGCATGTTCGGCGGCCCACCCGGCGGCCTCAGGGCGGCGCCCTTGCCGGCAGCGCCCAGGCCCGAGAAGGTGGAGATCCCGTCCCTGTTCGGCGGTCCGAGCAAGCTCGCGCCGAAGCCGGCGGGGCTCACGCCGGCGGCCGCCGAAGCCGCGAAGCCGGCACCGGCGGCGACGAAGCCGGCCCCCGCATCCCTTCCACCCTTGCCGGCGGCGCCCAACCGCTCGAAGAACCCGACCCAGCCCGCGCCGCATCCGGGCACGGGTGGGCCGCCGCGCGCCTTCGGGCCGTCGTCGTCGACCGCGGCGGTCGTCCCGACGGTGATCGCCGAGCCCGAGCCGACGCCGTCGTCGGTCCGACGCGGCTTCGCGTCGGCGCCCGAGGCCAAGACCATGGCGATGGTCGATGGCGGCTTCGTCGAGGGCGCCATCGCCGAGCTGCGCGCCGCCGAGGCCAAGGCGGCGGCTGGTGACGGTGACGGTCCGGGCGAGGATATCGGCCGCTCGGCGACGCTGCCCGCGGATGGCCTGATGAGCCCGTTCGCCGCGTCGCCCGCCGAGCAGCCGACCAGCCGCGCGCGACCGGCGCTCGATCCGCTCGGGGTCCCCTACGACGCCCCCGTGCCGCCGGGGATGCAGTCCGCCGGGCAGCCATTCCCGTCGGGCGAGCTGCTCGTCCCACCCAACGGAACCCCGCCGGGCACGATGCCTCCGGCGCACGAGATGAACCTGCCGGCGCACCTCATCGGGATGCCGCCGCCGCCGCCGGGGTACTACCCGCAGCAGGGCTGGGGCTCCGGCGACTGGACCGCCAACGTCCAACGCAAGAAGCTTCCGTCGTGGGCGCTGCCCGTGGCGTTCATGCTCGCGATCATCCTGGCCACCGGCGTCACGATCGCGCTCGCCCGCGCGCTGGGATAGGCGCGCCGCGCCGGCGCCTCAGTTGCGCATGAGGCCGAGGAGCTTGGCCAGCGTGGTCTCGTCGGCGGGCGGGAACTCGTAGTCGAGGAACTCGCGCGAGGTGACCCAGCGCAGGTCGGCCACGGTCGCCGGGTACGGCACGGCCCCGTCGGGGAGGCGGCACGAGAACATCACCATGTGCACCTCGTACCGCGCGTACTCGTGCACGTGCTCGCCGACCTTGTCGCCGACGATGACCTCGACGCCGATGCGGCCCTTGACCTCGCGCTCGAGCGCGGCCTCGTCGGTCTCGCCGGGCTCGACCCGGCCGCCGGGGAACTCCCAGAGCAGCGGCAAGACCGCGGAGGCGTTCCGCTGCGTGATGAGGTAGCGACCCTCGTGATCGATCACGGCCGCGACCACGCGGATCACCTCCTTGGGCATCGGGGCGATTATCGTCGGGACCCGCCCGATTGCAACGGCCGCCGCGGATCGGTACGGTGGCCGCCGCCATGGCGATCCGTTTCGTCGAAATCCACACCGCCTCCGATGGCGAGCAGCTCAACACCGAGTGGGTCGTGCTCGAGAACGACGGCAAGCTGCCGTTCAACACCCGGGGGTGCGGCATGACCGTCGGCAAGAAGGGCACGAGCAAGCGCTCGGCGCTCGGCATCATCGACCCCGGCTTCGTGCTCAACCCCGGCGAGCGCGTGCGCATGCTGACCGGCAACCCGGGCACCAAGGCNNACCCTGCGCGGGCTCTCGGTCAGCAAGGCGGTCTTCGACCCCGAGGCGCCCGGCGGCGTCGCGCCGGCGGCGGCGAAGCCGTAGGGAGGCCCCGGTGGACCTCGGGCTCGCCGGAAAGCGTGCGCTCGTCAGCGGCGCCAGCCGCGGGATCGGGCGCGCCATCGCGCTCGCGCTGGCGGCGGAGGGCGTGCGCGTCGCCGCGGTCGCCCGCGGCGCGGAGGATCTGGAGCGGCTGCGCGACGAGCTGCCACCGGTGGGCGCCGGCGCCCACGTCGCGGTCGTCGCCGACGTCACCACCGCCGATGGAGCCAGCGCCGCCGTCGAGGGCGCCGCGCGCGCGCTCGGCGGCCTCGAGCTCGTCGTGGCCAACGTCGGCAAGTCGTTCGGGCGCACGATCGCCGACCTCGACGACGCCGACCTGGCGCGTTCGCTCGACATGAACCTCTGGTCGAGCGCGCGGGTCGCCCAGCGCTCGCTCGCGCACCTGCGCGCCGCCGGCGGGGGCGCGATCGTGCTGGTGTCGTCGATCTGGGGGCGCGAGGCCGGCGGCGCGCCCGGCTACAACGTGGCCAAGGCCGGCGTGATCGCGCTGGGCAAGGCGCTCGCGCGCGAGGTCGCCGCCGACGGCATCCGGGTCAACAGCGTCGCGCCGGGCTCGATCCTCTTCCCCGGCGGCGGCTGGGATCGCCGCCAGCAGGCGGACCCGGCCGGGATCGCCGCGTTCGTCGCGCGCGACATCCCGTCGGGACGCTTCGGCGCGCCCGAGGAGGTCGCGGACGTCGTGACGTTCCTCCTGTCGCCGCGCGCCCGCTGGGTCACCGGCGCGTGCGTCGTCGTCGACGGCGGGCAATCGCGTGCCTTCTGACGCCGCCGCCGGCGCGGGCGCGCCCACGTTCGGCGAGATGCTCGCGGCCGGCGGGCTCCTCGACGACACGTCCGTCGTCACGCGCCAGATCATCGCCGGCGCGTCGGAGGCGGTCGCCGAGCACGCGCGCACGCATCTGAAGGTCGTGTCGTGTGACGCCTGCACGGCGACCAAGGCGTGCTGCTACCTGAAGACCAGGGCGTACCTGCACGAGGCGGCGCCCATCGTCGCGCGCCTCCGGCGCGAGGGGCGGGACACGCCCGAGCTGCGGCAGACGCTCAAGCAGGCCGCGCACGACATGGAGACGGTCGCCAAGGCCCGGCACCAGCGCCCGTGTGTCTTCCTCGGCGCCGACGAGCGCTGCACGATCTACGAGGACCGGCCGAGCGCGTGCGGCACGCACTTCGTGTCCTCACCTGCGACCGAGTGCGCGGGGCGTACCGGCAATGTCACCGCGCTGTGCAGCACGGCGCACGAGCAGATGCCCGCCCAGGTCGAGGAGCAGTTCGTCCTCCGCGCCGGCCTGCGCCGCCTCGATCGCCACTACAGCGGCGCCCTGCCGCGGATGGTCCTCATCTGCCTCGAGGCGTGGGATCGCCGCGACTACGTCACGTTCCTCGCCGAGCGCTGCCTGCCGGCGGCGCACCGCTTCGCGCAGATCACGCGTTAGCAGACGGTCACGGCCGCCGCCGTGTTCTTCAGTCGGGCAGCTCCCAGGTGTCGCCCCAGAGCGACTGGGCGCCGTCGATGCGCAGGGTCGCGCCGGTGATGTACTGCGCCGCCGGCGACGCGAGGAAGACGATCGAGGCGGCGACCTCGTCGACGGTGCCGGCGCGCTTGAGCGGCGTGCCGCGGACGCCGCGCGCGACGATCTCGGGCGGGTACCGCCTGGTGCCCGACGAGATGATGATGCCGGGCGCGACCGCGTTGACCAGGATGCCGAACTGCGACCACTCGACGGCGAGCGACATGGTCAGGTTCTCGACGCCGGCGCGCGCCGCGCCGGTGTGCGCCATGCCGGGGAAGCCGCGGTAGATGTTCGCGATCACCATCACGACGCGCCCGCGCTTCCTCGGGATCATCGACTGGTTCGCGCACTCGCGCGTCATGTTCCACGTGCCGAGCAGGTTGTTCTTCACCACGGCGGAGAAGCCGTTGGCGCTGATGTGCTGGGCCGGCGACGGGAACTGGCCGCCGGCGTTGTTGACCAGGATGTCGACCGCGCCCCAGCGCGCGACCACGCCGGCGACGGTCGCCTTCACCTGCTCGTCCTCGCGGATGTCGCAGGCCGCGGTGTGGACGGCGTCGGCGCCGGTCGGGGCGACCGCGGCGATCTCGGCGCGCGCCGCCTCGAGCTTCTCGAGGGTGCGGCCGCAGATCGCGACCCTGGCGCCCAGGCGCGCCAGCTCGATCGCGGTGGCGAGCCCGATCCCGGAGCCGCCGCCGGTGACGAGGGCGACCTGGCCGTCGAACAGGCCGGGCTGGAAGATCCGCTGGCTCTCGGGGCTGGGCGGCTCGCGGTGCGACATGTGGCGCCACCCTAGCATCGGCCGCCGACCCGGCGCCGGCCGACGCGTGTCACGCGCTTACTCGACGCTGGGCAGGCCGAGCTGAGGCGGCGTCTCCTCCGCCGACTCCGCGTCGTCGAGGCGAAGGCGACCGTCGTCGTCGAGGTAGTTGACCCGCAGCCGGTCGGCCGAGACCCGATCGATCGCCTCCAGCCGGGCGAGGACGAGGCGCGCGATCGCCGACCACGACGTCGTGCGCGTGCCCGCGTCGACGAGCGCGGCCTCGACGTAGCTCACGATGCGCTTCAGGTCCTCGGGGCCGACGGCGCTGCGATGCGCCGTGACCCGCACCAGCGCGGTCAGGAGCTTCTCCGAGTCGAAGGGCTCGTGGCCGCCGTCGCGCTTCTCGACGCGCAGCCCCGGAGACCCGACGCGCTCGTAGGTCGTGAAGCGCCGCTTGCACGAGCTGCACACGCGCCGGCGCCGCGTCCCGTCCGGAGACTCACGCGTCTCGGTCACGTTCGAGCTGGAGCTGCAGAACGGACACAACACGTGCCGATCCTACCCACCGTCGGCGGGGCCGGCATCTTTTGTGCTGCCCTCGGCCCCGCAGCGGTACGCCGCCATCCGGCTGGGCGCCCCGCCCGTGTCGGAGAACCGGTAGATGGTGCCGTCGGGCGCGATCGCCATCGCCTCCGGGAACCCCACGCCGAGGGACGCGGTCTCGACGATCTCGCCGGCGACGATGCGCTTCACCGCGCTCCCGCCGAAGAGGTTCTCGCCGGTCCACGTCGTCCCGTCGGGCTCGATGTCGCATGCCGCGAGCGCCCGGGGCCGGGCCACGTGGATGCGCCGCTCGGGCGCGGCGACGTAGCGACCGTTGTCGTCGGGGACCAGGCAGATGAGCTCGCCGCGGGTCTTGGACGCGACGTAGCCGGCGCAGCCGCCGAGCGCCTTCGCTGCGCGCGGCTCGAGGCACAGGCCCTCGTAGTTGTTGCCGCAGTTGACCGCGTCGATCGCGCACTCGTCCTCGGGGTCGATGCGGTACGCCGGCAGGTCGAGCTCGTAGCCCTTGCCGGGGCCGCGCGGCTTCCACGCGCGCATCCAGCCGCTCGACGTGATCGCCCAGATCTTGCCGTCGGCGGCGGCGAGCCCCTCGAGATCGTCACCGCGGCCGCCCAGGGGTAGCTTCCCCGAGGTGAGGACGCGCCCGTCGGTCGCGTCGATCGTCACGTACGTGGCGTCGTTGCCGCTGTCGGAGACGACCAGGATCTCGCCGCCGGGGAGCCAGACCGCGCCCGACGCCTCGGCGATCGGGATCGTCTCCTCGAACGGGACGCGCTCGCACGACGAGAGCCGCGAGGAGGGTGCCGGGCCAGCGTCCGCCCGACCGGACCCGGCTCCGGCGTCCGCCGACCTCTCCGGCTTCGAGACCGGCGATGGGGACGGCGCGGGCGGCGGCTCCGAACCGGCGGCTCCCCGGGAGCACGCGGCGGCGCCGACGAGGAGCCAGGCGACGCGGCTCAACGCTTCTCGAGCTCGCGCCCGCCGGCCACCAGGCCGAAGCACAGGAGCGCGAAGGGCAGGGCGAAGAGGGTGCAGACCGCGATGTTCTGCGCGCGGATGACGAGGTTCCGGCTGTCCACCTCGTCCTCGGCCGCCTTGCGGCCCATCTTCAGCTCCTTCTCGATCGTCACCTGCTCGAGCTTGGGCAGCTCGACCAGCTTGGGCGCGGCGAAGAACCCACAGAACGCGACGACGCCCCAGGTGGCGGCGAGGATCGCCCACGCCGCGCGCCGGCCGTACCAGGTCGCGCCGCCGAGCGCCACGCCGAGCACGCCGATCACCGCGAGCGTGACGCCGAGGAGCGGTGGATGGGCGCCGGTCACGAGCGCGCGCACGCCGACGATGACCAGGGCGAGCCCCACGACCGCGCTGCCGGCCACGGCGACGGCGGTCTGCGTGGTCAGCTTGAGAGGAGCGGCTGGCACGACAGACTTGTTAGCATACTTCCGAACGGTTACTTCTGCTTGCGCTTGAACAGCGAGCCCCAGAAGCCCTTGGGCTTGTCGCCGTCCTCGGCCGCGCCCACGGTCGCGCCGGCGGCCGCACCGCCCGCGCCGCCGCCGCCGTTCGGTGCCACCGGCGGGGGTTGCGTCGTCGGCTTCTTCGCGCGAGGTGCGTCGTTCGTCCCGGCGGTGGGCGGCGGCACCGTCGCCGGGCGCGGCGGCTGCGCGAGCGCCGCGCCGCGGCCCGTGGGCACCGTCGAGCCGCCGGTCGACGCCGCCGAGCCTCCCGTGTTCGCGCCCTGGCGGGTCTGCCCCGTCACCTCGGTCGGCGTGTCGTGGCGCGGGCGCGGCGCCTCGCTCGTCGGTCCCTGCGCCGCCGTCGTGTCCTCGAGCTCCTTCGCGTACTCCTTGCGGAAGAGCTGGCGCATGAACTGGCGCAGCTCCTTGGGGTCGAAGCGGTAGCCGGCGATGAGCGAGTCGAGGTCGGCGGCGACGGCGGCCGCCGTCTGGTAACGATCGGCGACGTCGCGCGCCAGCGCCTTGTAGACGATCTGGTCGAGCTCGGGCGTGACCCGGCGGTTGAAGTTCGACGGCGGCGGCACCTCGGCCTTGCGCACCTTCTCCATGAGCGCGAACTCGGTGTCGCCGCGGAACAGCTTCTCCGTCGTGAGCATCTCGTGGAGGATGATCCCGGTCGAGAACACGTCGGTGCGCGCGTCGAGCGGCATGCCGCGGATCTGCTCCGGGGACATGTAGCTGAACTTGCCCTTGAGCACGCCGATCTCGCTCGTGAACTTCATCAGCGCCTGCGCGATGCCGAAGTCGAGCAGCTTGACGTCGCCGTCGTACGACATGCGCACGTTGGACGGCGACACGTCGCGGTTGACGATGTTGAGGATGCGGCCGTCGCCGTCGGTCAGGTTGTGCGCGAAGTGCAGCCCTTCCGCGATCCGCGCCGCGATGTAGACCGCGTGCGGCACCGGGATGCGCTGGTTCGACTCCTGGCACCGGCGCAGCACCTGGGTCAGATCGCGGCCGCCGATGTACTCCATCGCGATGTAGTGCCGGCCCTCGATCTTGCCGATCTCGATCGTCTCGACGATGCAGCGGTTGCGCAGGAGCAGCGCGAGCTGGCCCTCGCGGTGGAACATGTCGACGAAGCGGGCCTCGCGCGCCAGCTGAGGGCGCATCACCTTGATCGCGAGCAGGCGCGGCTGGCGCGACGTGTCCTCGCGCAGGCGCGCGCGATAGACCTCGGCCATGCCACCGCGGGCGATCAGCCCGAGGAGGAAATACTTCCCGAACGGCACCGGATCATTCGGAGCGCCACCCAGCAGTTTGCCGTCCGTCGAGGGCCGCTCGGTCACCGGCCCCACTCTACCACTTCACCACTTGACCACGAAGGTCTCCCCGGGACGGATTCGTACGCTGCGTTCCTCGACCCTCGTACCCGGGTCGTCCTTGACGATCATCCTGAGGGCGCGGCCGTCGGACGCCACCGGCACGCCGATCTCGGGAGACGACACGCCGAGATCCATCATCGTCCCCGGCTCGTCCCACTTCTCGATCGCGATGCGGCCGAGCGGGTTCTCCAGCTTGTTGGCCACGATCGCCCAGTTGAACTTGATCGTCGCCTCACCGCCCGCGGCGATGGTGGTCCGTTCGAAGTTCGCCAGCTCGTACTTGTTCGAAAGGCACAACGCCTTGTAGCGACCGGGCGCGACCAGCAGCTTCTTCTGCGGCAGCTTGCCGGGCACGAGCTGACCGTTCACCCACACCTGCTCGCACGGCAGGCTGGTCTCGATCGTCAGGGTGGCCAGCGTGCCGCGCTGACCGGCGAGCTCCTTGCGCACCTCGTCCGCGTTCTTGCCGAACGGACGGCGCAGGAGGTACGCGCGGTAGAAGTCGTTCTTCTTGTCCTTCGCCTGCAGCTTGTCGTACGTCGCGCCGAGCTCGCGCAAGAAGCCGGGCAGATCGGGCGCGAGCGCGTAGCCCATGTGGAAGTACACCAGCGCGTCGCCGTACTGCTTCTTCTTGAAGGCGGCGCGGCCCCGCTTGAAAGCGTCCCGGGCCTCGGCCACGAGGGTCGGGAGCTNNAGCGTCCGCCTTGGCCTTGGGGTCCTCGCTAGCCGAGGCGTACTCGTCCCATACCCGGGCGGCATCCTCGCTCTGACCCGCGAGGGTCCATGCTTTCGCCAGCTCCTTCGCCTCAGCGCTCGCAGGTCCGCGGGCGGTGACGAGCGCCTGATACAGCACGATCGCGCGCTCGCGCTCGCCCTTCTTCGCCGCCGCCTCCGCCTTGCTGGCCAGAAATGCCGAGATCTCCGCACGCGACTTCGAGGTCTTCACCGAGTCGACGAGATCCGCGCTCGCGGCGTCGACCGATCCGACCGGGGACCCGACTGTCACCACACACGTGGCGACCGCGACGCACATCGCGGTCCGCAGCCTACGCGCCAAGCTCATCATGGTTACCGTATCACGACGGATTCATTGTGGCCGGTATTCACATCCGCTACGATTATCGCGCTCCATTGGGGCCCATGCGAGCCATCGTCCTCGAACGTAACAAGCTGGTTGGGCGGCGCCTGGTCCGCTACTTCCTGAGCGCCGGAGTCGAGGCGGTCGTGGTCGAAGATCCTGCGCAGATCCCGGCCGCGATCGCGGATCCCGCGGTCGCCCTCGTCTGCGCCGACGGCTTCGACGGCGACGCGGTGCGCGCTGCGTGTCGCGCGCGTCCCGGCATGCGCGGGCTCCTCTGGACCGCCGAGCCGCTGCGCCGCTCGCTGCGTCACCTCGCCGAGTGCAACGCCATCAACCACGTCCTCGGGCGCAAGGACTTCGAGAGCGCCCCGAGGCCATGGGAGATGATGATGGTGCTCCGGCGCGCGCTCGATCCCGCGGCCGGGCCCCCGTCGCTCTCCGCGTATCTCGACTGGGGTTACACGGGGTTCGAGGAGATGGTCGGGTCGACGCAGCAGCGCGACCAGGTGGTGCAGCGCGTCCAGGACTTCATCCTCGCGCTCCAGGTGCCCAAGCGCCTGGGTGAGATGATGTCGGAGCTGGCGCACGAGCTGCTCATGAACGCCATGTACGACGCGCCGGTCGACGTGAACGGGCAGCACAAGTACGCGATCGATCGCAAGGCGGAGATCACGCTGCCCCAGGACGAGCACGCGCGCCTGCGCCTCGCCACCGACGGCACCCGCGTCGTGCTCCAGGTGCGCGACCGCTTCGGCGGCCTCCAGCGCAAGCACGTCGTCGACGGCCTGGCCCGCGGGCTGGCCGGCGGCGAGATGGACCAATCACACGGAGGGGCGGGCCTCGGGATGGCAGTGTGTCACCATAATGCTCTGGCCATGTTCTTCGACGTCGCCCGTGGGAGGCACACCGAAGTGACCGCGATGGTCGAGCTCGATCTCAACCTGCGCGAGGTGCGGACCCTGGCCCGCTCGCTGCACCTCTTCGACGCGGTCGCAGGGCCGCAGTAGTAGGAAAAATGGACCCAGCACCGCACCAACAGCCCACGGTCATCGGCATCCAAGGCGTGCCCGCCGCGCCCAAGCTGCAGATCGACAAGTTCGCCGACGGCGGCATCGTCTGCCTCCGGCTGTCCGGGACGATCGACGAGTCCTTCGAGGGCAAGAAGCTCGCGGAGACCATCAAGTCGCAGACGCTGGTGCTGGATCTCGGCGACATCCGCAAGGTGTCGTCGTTCGGTATTCGCGAGTGGGTCGACTTCATCAATGGCGTCGGCAAGCACTGCGAGCGCATCGTGCTCGTCGAGTGCGCGCCCAAGATCGTCGACCAGCTGAACATGGTCGCGAACTTCGCCGGCAACGGCCGCGTGTACAGCTTCTACGCGCCGTACCACTGCGACTACTGCGACAAGGACGATCGCGTCCTCTACCAGATCGACCGCGACTTCGAGGTCATCAAGTCGATGAAGCCGCCGCAGCGTCCATGCACGCAGTGCGGCGAGATGCAGTACTTCAACGAAGATCCCATCACCTTCTTCTCGTACCTGGCCGGTGCCGAGAAGTTCGAGCTCGATCCGGACGTCGCCGCCTTCCTCTCCGCCAAGCTCTCGTACGCCGTCAGCGACAGCGCGCGCAAGCTGCGCATCGACAAGATCATCGAGGGCCGCACGACCTTCGTCCGCCTCGGCGGCGATCTCGAGAAGTCGTTCCCCCGCGAGAAGCTCGCGGAAGGCATGGAAGGTGTCGTCATCGTCGACATCGCCGGCATCGGCAAGATCGAGCCGGCCGGCGCCGCCGAGTGGCGCGGCTTCCTGCAGATGGTGACGCCGGGCGTCGAGGCGCTCTACCTCACCGCCGTCCCGCCCACGTTCCTCGACAAGCTGACGCGCCCCGAGGATCTGGGGCCCAAGGCCCAGGTCCTGTCGTTCACGCTGCCGTACACGTGCGCGACGTGCAGCACGACGGCCGGTCAGCTCATCGACGTCGAGGAGCACTTCGATCTCCTCAAGTTCGCGACGCCGCCGGACCTCAAGTGTCCGGACTGCAAGTCGGCGCTCGTGTGCGCCGCGCCCGAGGGGCTGCTCACGCACCTGCCCACGCTGCCGCGGCCGTCGCTCAACGGCACGCCGCTCACCTCGGACTTCAAGAAGCTCGTCGCCGAGCTGCGCACGCGCAAGATCCAGGTGAAGAAGGTGGCGACCACGGTCGCCGAGGCCGCCGCGCAGCAGCAGGGCGGCGGCATCTGGCTCGCGTTCACCGCGGCGGCGGCGACGGTCGTCCTCGCCGGCGGCGCGTTCTTCATCTACCAGTCGTTCATCGCCAAGCAGCCGCAGCGCGGTCCCGGTCGCGGCAAGCTCACCGCGGCGAGCGTGGAGCAGCGGCCGGCGTGGATCACGAACGATACCTCGCTGGCCGGCTACTGCACCGATCAGGAAGGCGGCGGGCTCCAGTGCGTCGGCGTGTCGGGGCTGTCGCCGACCTCCGACGACGGCATCGACGAGGCCGGCGACGCCGCGCTCGACGCGATCGCCGGCGCGGTCGCGAGCCGCATCGAGGATCCCAACTGGCGCACGCGGGTCGGCAACCTGTACGCGCAGGCGCGGCACGCCAAGCTCGCCGCCGCCGACAAGGATCCCAACAGCGTCTCGGCGCGCCGCGAGGTGCGCGACGCGCGCCGCGCGGTCGCCAAGGTGCTGCGCACGACGAGCGGTGGCGCCGTACCGGCCGCGCCGTCGGAGCGCTACTGGGAGGAGTACGACAACGGCACCGGCTCCAAGCAGTTCATCGGCTTCGCGACGTACACGCTCCAGCCCGCCGAGGTGAAGCGCCTCGTCGACACGTACAAGACGCCGTCCGAGGCGCTCGGCGCCAAGGCGCTGACCGTGTTCCCGCAGCTCGCGTGGCGGTACCCCGATCTCCAGCGCGGGGCCGTGCTCGTGTCGGTCGACAAGGGCGAGCTCCGCGACCTCGGCCTCGCGCCCTCGTACGTCGTGCTCGAGGTCGGCGGCCGCGACATCCGCGACGCCACGGCGTTCGCGCAGCTCGCGAGCGACGAGATGACGCGGCTCAAGGGCCAGGGCGGCACGCTCTCGATCGAGGTCCAGGCGGGTGACGGCGACCCGCGCGTGTTCTCGAGCCAGATCAAGAGCGACAAGCCGGCCGTCATCCCGACCGGCGGGGGTAGCGGTGGGCGTGGAGGCGGCGATTCCGGCGGCCGCGGCGGGACGGGCAACGTCAACGTATGGGATCGTTACGGCGGAGGTAAGGGCGGCGGTCGCGAGGACCCGACGCAGTAGCTCGAGTCGGCGCGCCCGGTCGCAGTCCCTCCAGGAGTCCTGGCACGGATGACGAGAACCGTCTCGGTAGCTTTGATCCTGCTCGCGATGGCGGCTGCCCCGGTGTGGGCACAGCCCAAGCCACCGCCTGCGTTCACCAAGGAGTTCCAGGCGGGCGTCGACGCGTTCCGCCTGGGCCAGTACGACGAGGCGCAGAAGCACCTCCAGGCCGCGGCGAAGCTCGCGCCGACCTTGCCTGGTCCGCACCGCTTCCTCGCGGCCGTCGCGCAGGCGCAGAGCCGCTGGGCCGACTGCATCGCATCGGCGCGCACGGCGATCGATCTCAACCCGACCTCGAGCGAGATCGAGGCCACGCGCAAGCTGCACGACGGCTGTCGCGAGTCCGACGGCCGCCCGTCCTTCGGCGGCGAGTACGGGACCGGGGGCGCCCTGTCGGTGACCGCGAACGTCGCCGGCGCGACCGTGACCGTCGAGGGCTTGAAGTACGGCGCCACGCCGCTCGCGCCGCGCGCCTTCGCGCTCGGCGAGGTGACGGTGACGGCGTCGAAGACCGGCTGGAAGACGGCGACGGGCAAGACCAAGATCCTGCCCGGCGTCGTGAGCGATCTCGAGCTCACGCTCGAGGAGGACGCCTCGAGCGACGTCGGCGGGAACGGCGACCGGCCGCCGGCGAACCTCGGCTGGCTCAAGGTCGAGACCGTGGCGGGCGCGACCGTGCACGTGAACGGCAAGCCGTGGGCGGTCGACGACCGCGGCCGGTTCGCGCTGCCGCCCGGGAATCACGACGTCGAGATCAGCGCGCCCGGCCGCGTGACCGAGCGGCGCAACGTGCGCGTGGCGCAGGGCCAGGAGACGGTGATCGCCGTCGACCTCGAGTCGCGCGCGACGCGCGCCCGACGCCAGCAGGCGGGGCGGATCGGGCTCGGCGCGGCGGTCGGCTTCGGCGCGGTCGGCGCGATGACCGCGATCCTGTCGAGCCGGGCGCTCGACGAAGCGCGCGACGCCTGGACGATCGAGACGACCCGGCCCGAGAACGCGGCGGTGCCGCTCTCGGAGAGCACGCGGGTGCAACGCCTCTACAAGCGCGACGAGGTCGAGTCGCTGGTCGCGCGCAGCGAGCGCTGGGCGACGGTGAGCTACATCAGCTATGGCGTCGCCGCCGTGTCGCTCGGGTTCAGCATGTACATGTACGCCAGGGCGCCCGAGGAGCAGGCGGCGCGGACCTCGATCGTGCCGGTCGTGCCGGCCGAGCGGGACGGCGCCTGGGGTATGGCGGTGACGGGGGTGCTGCCATGAAGGCGATCTTCGCGGGGTTCGTGCTCTCGCTCGCGCTCTTCGGCTCGTTCGGCGCGTGCGCCGCGTTCGACGGCGATGCGCCCGATCGTTCGTGCCGCACCGACAACGACTGCTTCCGGGCGCAGGGCGAGCGCTGCAACCAGGACGCGCGCCGGTGCTACTGCGACAACCCGGCGTTCGGCTGCGTCCCGGAGGACGCCGGCGTCTCGTCGGTCACGGAGGAGTCGCCATGAGGCGGCTGATGGCGGCCCTGGCCGCGCTCGTGCTCGTCCCGCACGCGGCCGAGGCCGGTGGCATCGCGCGCCCCAACATCATCTCGGCGCGCGGGCTCTCCCTCGGCGGCGCGTTCGTCGCCGTCGCCGACGACGCGACCGCGTGGCACTTCAACCCCGCGGGCACCGTGTTCGCGGGTGCCAACGTGCACCTGGGCGCCGAGCTCGTGATCGCGCCGCGCTCGTACAAGCCGCTCGACCCGGCGCTGCCCGAGCAATCGCCGGAGACGATCATCGCGCCCCTGCCGGCGCTCGGCGTGGTCGCCAAGGTCGGCGAGCGGGTCACGCTCGGCGCCGGCGCCTGGAACACGTACGGCGGCCAGCTCACGTACCCCGACCAGGGGCTCCGCGGGGTGATCGACGCCAGCCAGAACGCCGTGTTCGAGGTCGTCGGCGGCGTCGGCTACCAGGTCAACGAGCGCGTCGCCGTCGGTGGCGCCGTGCGCATGGGCGTCGGGCTCTTCAAGGTGCAGACGACGCAGAAGCCCGTCGACAGCGACCTCTCGGCCACCGGCGTCGGGGTCGGCGCCAGCCTGGGCGCGATGTGGCGCGCCTCGGACAAGGTCACGCTCGGCGCGAGCTGGCGCAGCGGCCTGAACATCCGCACGACGGGCGACGGAGCGCTCATGCTCCCCGCCGGCCCCCTACCGGTCGAGGTCGTGCACACCCAGACCTGGCCGCAATCGGCCTCGGTCGGATCCGCAGTGGTGGTCTCGCCACGCCTCCTCTGGTCCCTCGAGCTGGGGTGGACGCAGTGGTCGCGCTTCGAGACGCTCGACGTGACCTTCCCGGGGACCGAGCAGGTCAACCAGAGCTTTCCGCTCGACTGGGTCGACAACTACACGGTGCGCTCGGGCGTCCAGTGGCAGGCCCGCCCGGGCTTCGCGCTCCGCGGCGGTCTCTACTTCGACACCAACGCCATCCCCGACCAGAACATCGAGCGCCAGTACGTCGACCGGGACAAGCTGGGCGGGTCGCTCGGCGTCGGCCTCGGCAGCGGGACGTGGCGCTTCGACTTCGGCGCCGACTTCCTCGGCGGCGCCGGGCGCACGGTACCCGACAACAGCGCCGAGGTCGGTGCCTTCCCCGAGCTCGCAAACGCGGCGCCGGGGGAGTACTCCAGCACCCTCGTCACGTTCGAGGCGGCCTTCGTGCGCCGCCTTTAGAGTCGCGCGTCGTTGACCTGGTACGAGTCCACCAGGAGTTTCTGGCCAACCGGTTGAGTGGCCGCCGCGCTGCCGAGAGTTCTTCAAGAACGAGCAGCGCCTCGGCCACGGCGAATGCTTACGCTTGCGCGCCAGTTCACGGCTGCGAACGTACCTCGACATCGCGTGCCATGCGCTCGCGCTCGAGGTCGGCGAGCTGCGCCCTCCCGCTGCGGAAACGAGGCGAGCCGCTCGCCATCGATGTTCGCAGCATCGGCAACGATGCGCCTTCTCACCGACGGTTCGTGTCCTCGGCTGCTGCCGTTCAGACATCACCAGCGGGGACGCTACGCGCCTCCGCCAGCCATCGCGACAGGTTCTGCTGCCACTCCAGTCTCCAGGGCGAGTTCGTGCGTGCTGACCGCGTCCTTGCTTGAAGGCTTCCAAGTACGGCTTCGTCACATCGTCATCGAATTCCCGCCCCCGGGGTTCGGTTCCACCGAGAGGCGACAACTACCCTGGTATCCGGGCTGGTCGATTTCCGAACCCATGTTCCTGGCTGCACAACTCATCACCTAATTCGGGTGATTGTGCGAAATTGATCGATCTGCTCCAATCTCGTAGGGCGATGACAATGTCACGATTCGCGCTAGTCGCGCTCATAGCCGTAGTGGCTGCGGGAGCCTACTCGCTGTTTCTCGAAGTGCGAACTCTAGGAAAGCCCGCGTCGTCCCCTGTTCGGGGGCAAGAGCCTCCAGTGACGGTGCACAAATCGTCTGAGTTCCGAGCTCCTTTGGAACGACAAGTGGTCAATGCCGCCGCCGCGGATTCCGCAGGCATGCCGGCTGAAGCCGTGCCCGTTGAAGTAGGCACCGAGCTTCGAGTCGCGCTGAGCGGACCGTACGCGTCGGCACGCGAGGAACTCGATGGGATAGTCGCGGGAGTGCGCAGGAGTGGTTTAACCAATGAGCCCTGGGCTCAAAGAGCCAAGGAACGCATCTTCGCTTGGCAAAGAAGATGGTCTGAGCGCGCTCACCTCGGTGACGTCGAATGTCATCGCGACGGATGCATCGCCCATGTGCGCACCTTTGATAAGGACCTCGTCCACAGTGAAGGCCTCGCGCCATTGGTGCCTCCGGACGGTTGGGAGGGTGGCTTGCTGCAGGTGGCGCCATATGTCGACCGAAATGGGGAGACGGTTACTGCATTGGTCTTGGTGAATCCAGCGATCAGATGAATCACATGGAGGCAACGCAATCATGAAGAATGGAACTTCAAAGAAGAACTTGTTTTCGTCGCTCGCCGCGGCCGCTTTCGTCGCGTTTCTCGCCCTCCCGGCGACTGCCAATACGACGTACTTCAGTTCCGGATCTTCTTGTGTGTGGGAGGGAGGGGGAACCCCAGTCTATTCCGGCCTGGGAAGGTACACGAACTCTAGTGCCACAGCGTCCATGAGTGTGGATTGTCCGCTGACGCAATTTGAGTCGGGAACTCAAGATGTGGAGTCCGTTAGACTGGACTATCTAGAGACCAACACGGGTTCAGACATCCTTGATGATTTCTTCCGCTGTCAGGCTCGAATGAGAACCCAGAACGGCACGAACTACACGGGCTCGACGCTCTACACGTGCAATACGGCCGGCGGCTGCACAAGCGGCAACAGCACTGACAACCCTGGAACGGGTTATCTCTCCTGGAGCAATCCGTTCTCTAGTACCTCCAACCTTGTCTACATCGGCGTATGGTGTTCGCTGTGTGAGGCGTCGCCAGGTAGCTGCACGATCAACGGCTTTCGTGTCGAGGTTACCGGCGCGTGAGAAGTGGCAAAGCGCCAAGTATCGGAAGTCCACTGGCTACGAGTTCGCGCGCGGCTTGATGCGTAGTTCCAGTCGCCATCCCATCGCTCAGCTGCGAGGTTGATGGTGGCGGACTCCTTCGCCCGTACGCCCCACCGTCTCGCCGCCGGCTGTAGCCGATCGCGGCGGCTTCGGTGCCCGCGCATGCGCATGCATAGTCGGCCCGCGCAGTGGACGTGCGTCCCTCCAGACGCAGATCACGCGGCGACCCTCATGTCGATCCGCCTCGATCCGCTCTCGAAGCGCGACTCGATCAACTTCCCGATTCCCGCCCCTGACGTGCGGTTAGTGTGGTGGCTCGCGTCGAGCCTACGAGGGACCGCGTTGCAACGTGACCGATCAGCGACGCCGGGAT